>CAZPEM010000105.1:0-11717 GCA_964585575.1 uncultured Chitinophagaceae bacterium | reverse complement strand
CGCGTTCATCACGGGGCCGGAGCCGATCCGGAAAATCCTCACGCATCTTGGCGAACCGCTCGAGCCGCCACCGGTGTCGCCCGCTCGTGGCCCGCCCACCGACTGGGGCGAGCGGTCCGGGGAGTGAGGCAAACCCCTGCCTACGGAGATTTCAGGTTCGCCGGGAGCAAGGCACAAGAGAGCGGACGAGCCGATAGTGTTTTGTGATCTGACTGTCCAGGAGACACTCGCATGCAGGCTGTCGATACACGCGTCAGGCCCGGCTTCTCGGCATTCGGCCTGGCGCCTGCGGAAAAAACCGGCCCCTTCCTCATCGCGGGCGAGTCACCGATCGCCCGCCCCGGCCGAACCGTCCACAGGGCCGAAATACGCTCGCGTCGCCGGCCACGTAGGAGATCGTCGGCGGCGGTCCTCGTCGGCGTCTTGGTCTGTCTCTGGAGTCAGCCGCCCATTGCGGAAGACCGGGTGATGCCGACCCGCGCCGCCCTGCCTCCCCAGTTCATCCACGACGCCAAGACAAAACCGATCTGGCAGTCAGTGGACGGACACTCCATCCGATATCTGCTGTCGTTGCCCAAAGATTGGTCACCCGATCGGAGATGGCCGGTGATTGTCGTGATCACCGGGTCGAGTTCCAATTTTCCGATCATTGCCCAGGGATATCATGATGTTCGCGGCGACCGACCATTTATTGTGATCACGCCGGCCACCGTTTCTAGCGGCAGCAAGATCGACACGGACCTGTATCCGCATCTATCTCAGGACGAACTCGCGCGTCTCGCCGGGGCTTCCGTTCGCGAGAAACTGGCATACGACATGGCCGGCCTGGAGCGGATCCTGGCGGAGGTCGGCGAGAAGTTCGCCGGCGACTCGAAGGCCTATCTCAGCGGGTTCTCCATGGGCGGCACGCTGGCGTGGCAGATGGCGTTGCTTCGTTCGGATCTGTTGCACATGGCCTTTCCAGTCTGCGCCATGTACAAGGAGGAGGCGAGAGGGCTGATCCCGGCGGGGCATAGGCCCGCCAACCCGGCGTTGCCGATCCGGGCGTTCCAGGGCGAGAAGGACCCCTGGTTGGATGGCTTCGACAAGCATTGGGAACGCGCGTCGGGGCTCGCAAAGCAGGCGGGCTTTCAGGACGTCACACGGACGGTCACCGGCCGCGGCCACAGTTGGTACTACGGGGAAATACTCGGACTCTGTGCCGAACATCATGCGGCACTGCACCGCGCCGCCCCGCCGCAGGCGGTTCCGACCGAGTCACGTCCGTAGGCGGAGACACGGGTTCGTCGTTTTCGCCACGGGAACTTCGGAGACGGTGGGGTTGGCATCGGTGGACCGCCCATCCGGAGCGGAAGACGAGGCGTCACCCGCCCATCTCGCGCACCGCCGACAGCAAGGCTGTCATGGTGCGGCAACCACGGCAGCTTCGCGGACGCGGCGTGGAATGGAAACTTCTGACGGTGAACATGGTGGGGGAGTAGGCTGATCGGACTGAGCACGTTCACTCCTGCGGCGTGAGGCAGATGCGATCCGCTGCGACGTTGCCCAGGTCGGCCAGCCAAGCGGGTGCTTCGGCAAGCTCGGCGGGCGATTCCTGCCGTCCGCGAATGCCGCAGCCCGGACTCCGTCGAGGGACAGCGAAAAAGTCCTCCGGCGGCCAGAACGCGAACGCTTCCGGTTTCTCAGGCGTGAGCACCGGAAGCGGCCGCGACCTGAATGGCTGCGCGACGAGGGGCCTGCTGTGACGCGACTCAAAAGCCCCGCTCGCACGATACGTCGCGGATTGCCTGGGCCAAGCTGATGGCGAGGGTCGGGCCGGTCAGCGTGATCGCCGGAAACCGGGCCGCGGCCCGGGTGAGAAAAGGAGCGATATCTCGCTCAACTCCCATTCCCCCAACCTGCCCGCCGACATGGCTGTTTCAAACCCGTGCTTTGAAATAGCCGAAAAGACCGCCCGGCCAACGGCACTGCCGCGATTGCTTCCGAAGCTGTTTTCAGGGCCCGAGTTTGTTCAGCGATACCCGTTCGCGGAGGCTACAGTCCAAAAATGACATCCAAGACCTGGCGGCCTGATGCGTCGAATGGATCGTGACGAACGGGCATACGATCCGCATGGCCAGTCGAGTTCCTCACCCTCCCGTGAGTGCGACGGCGTCGAAACGCGTTGTTCCCATCGCCGCGGTCGTCGCGGGGGTTGCTCGCATCGCCGGGCCTGCCGTTTGCAGATCCAGGAACTCCATTTCGGCGTCCAGCTGCTGGAGTTGCGGCCCAACTTCCACCCGCCATGGTTCGACCGCGAACGCTACCCGACCGTGGAAGCGGTGCGGGTCGCGCAGGCGGAGATCCGTCTGCAGCTCGCCGCGCCGGGGCGTGCCGGGCGAGGTCCGCGCCGTGGCCTGGCTCGATGGACGGATCTACGCGGAAGTGGCGAACGGTCTGATCGCGATCGACCCCGACGCGAAGACCTCCACCACGATCGCCTCGGGGCGGGCGGCCGCCTCCCGCACACGGGCGATTGGAGTCGGCTGGAAGGACCCCGCAGCGATTTTCGTGACCTCGTATGGGGAGGCGAAGCCGCTCTCCTGTACGGCAGGTACAAGAACAGCCCCCCACCCCTGGGCAGGCTCGTGCGGCTCGATCTCGCCACCTCGCAGCTCAAGGTGATTCGCCGCAAAAAAACCGCCGGGCGGCCAAGATCCGGCGCCCTGATGCGTCCAATGACCTGATGCGTCCAATAACTCGTCGCCGCACCAGTTTTTTCGTGACCGGCTGGGCCTGTCTTTTCATGGGCTGCTGTGGCGGCCTCACGGCGGTCGGGGCCGAGGATGGAGTCGTCTTCGAGTTCGCCGACCGGCGCACGAACCATTTCGCCGGCCGTGAAGCGACCGTGGGAACGATCGTCCGTGGCGGGGCCGTGGAGGGAGCCGTCGTCTGGGTGCTGTCGATCGGCAACCGTTCGCTCGCCCGCGGGACGGCCGGCGTGCGGCATGGCGGCCGCGAGCCCACGCGGACCGACATCGTTCTCGCCTTCCCCGAGGGGCGGGAGGGGGTCGTCGTCGAGGCGGTTCTCACGGCGGTGCTCGTCGATGCGAAGGGCAACAAGCTGGGCGAGGCCGCCACGCCCGTGAGGATCTTTCCGAGGGACCCGTTCGCCGGCCGCCGGCGATGGCTCGAGGCCCGCTCGATCGCAGTGCTCGATCCGGTCGGCAGGACGGCCGCGGCGTTCGAGTCGTGCGGCGTGCCGTTCACGCTCGTGCCCACGGATGTCGAGTTCGGCTCGATCGGAGCCAAGCTGCTCGTGATCGGCGAAAGCATGTCGTGGGCCGATCAGCCGCGGCTGGCCCAGGATGTCGCGTTTCTGGCCGCCCGGGGCGTGAACGTGATCTGCCTCGCTCCTCGCGAGGGATCGATGCCGCTGCCCGGCACGAGCGACGTGCCGGGCGAGGTCGTCGCCAAGAGTCTCGGCATGCGCCGCACGGACGTCGTCGCCGAGATCGACAAGCGGCTCGACCATCGCGACTGGTCCGTCGCCGGACCGACGGTGATCGCCCGGTTCGCGGTGTCCGCCGAGGGCGAGGCCGTGTTCGCCCGGGCGGGCGACGGCCCGGAAGGATGGCCGTGGTTGGAGGCGGGCTTCGCGCGCCGGGAGACCGACCCGCCGGAAGGCAAGGTCATCTGCTGCGGCCTGGGCATCGTCACCCACTGGGACGAAACTCCGGCCGCCCGGTATCTCTTCGCCGCCCTGCTCGAACGACTCGGCGGAAGCGAGCCCCCTGATTCCGCCGGCTCCGGGATCGCTCCACCCTCTGAGGCCAAACGATGATTCTTCGATCCGGCTCAGGCCGCACGCCAGGCTGCGTCGACGGCGGCGACGACCCGCTCGAGCGCTGATTCGAAGGGGCCGTCGAGCGTGGCGCCGGCGGCGGCCTTGTGGCCTCCTCCGCCGAACTCGGCGGCGAGCTTGCTGGCATCGACGTGGCTGCGGCTGCGGAAGCTCGCCTTCACCTTTCCGTCGGCAAGCTCGATGAGGATGTAGGCCAGCTGCGTTCCCTTCACGGTGAGCGTCGTGTTGATGAGGTCCTCGGTGTCGCCGGCGCGGGCGCCGGTCGCCTTGAAGTCGGCCTGCCGCACCTCGCTCTTGATCACCTTGCCGTCGTGGCTCGTGACGGCGCCGGCGAGGGCCCGGCCCACGAGGTTGAGCCGGGGGAGGGTGTCCTGCTCGAAGAGGTCGCGGTAGGTCGCAGCCGGGCTCGCGCCGGCGTCGATGAGCCTCGCCGCGATCCGGAAGGTCTCGCCGCTCGTCGACGGAAAGCGAAACCAGCCCGTGTCGGTCGCCATCGCACAGAAGAGCGGCGAGGCGATCGCCGCGGTCGGCTTCACCCCGAGCCGCAGCGCGATCTCCGTGACGATCCGGCCGGTCGCCTCGGCGGCGGTGTCCTTGAACCAGCGGTCGCAGAGGTCGTCTTCGCTGACGTGGTGGTCGATCACGACGACCTTCGGCCGCACGGCGCGGATGACGTCTCCCATCGCCCCGAGCTGGGCAAACGCGCTCGTGTCGAGCACGAGGAGCAGGCCGCAGCCGTGCAGGCTCTCGGGCTTCACGCCCCCCTCGAGCGACTCGATTTTTTTGTCGGGGTCCATGAAGGCGAGGCCCGGCGGCGTCGCCTGGGCATTCACGATCCGGACCTTCTTGCCGAGCGATTCGAGCACGGCCGCCATCCCGAGCTCGCTGCCGAGGGCGTCGCAGTCGGGCCGGATGTGGCTCGTGAGGAGAAAATCGTCGGACTGCTTCAGGAGGTCGAGCAGGGTTGCCCAGTCGAGTCGCATGGGTTCTCCGGGAACGGGATGGGCCGCTGGTGCGGTCCGGTCAGTGCGTGCGGTCAATCGGTCGCGATCCTCGCCGCCGCCGCGACGTCGCGGCGGAGCTGCTCCGTGAGCAGATCGACCGACGCGAAGCGGCGAGTCTCGCGCAACCTCTCGAGGAAGTCAACGTCGAGCTGCCGCCCGTAGAGATCCCCCTCGAAACCGATCAGATGGACCTCCACCGACACGCCCGTCTCGCCGAAGGTGGCGTTGGGGCCGACGTGAATGGCGGCGGGATGCCAGTCGTGCGAGGCGGACGACGGAGATCGCGCCCGGCCCGCGTAGACGCCGCCGGCCGGCACGAGCGTCTCGATGTGGGAGAGGTTGGCCGTCGGAAAGCCGATCGTGCGGCCGCGTTTGGCGCCGACGACGACCGTGCCCGAGAGCCGGTAGGCCGCCGTGAGCAGCCGGTTCGCATCGGCGACCTGTCCCGAGCCGACGAGCGATCGGATCCGCGAGCTCGAGACGGGCTTCCCGTCGGCCAAAACCGGTTCCACCACCTCCATCGGGATGCCGTCCTCGCGGCAGAGCCGCGCGAGCAGGGTGACGTCACCGGTGCGGCCGGCGCCGAAACGGAAGTCGGCCCCCTCCACGATGGCGGCCGCCGCCATGCGGCCCCGGAGGATCTCGCGGTGGAAGCTCTCGGCCGACAGCGACGTGAGCTGTCGGTCGGTCGGCTGCACGAACACGGCATCGACGCCGAGGGCCGCGAGGAGCTCCGCCCGCCTCCGCGGCGTCGAGAGCGGCGGCGGCGCCGATTCCGGCCGCAGCACCGCCGCGGGATGCGGGTCGAACGTGAGCACGGCCGTCGGGAGCCGATGCACCGTGGCCAGCGCGGCGAGTCGGCCGACGATCTCGGCATGTCCGAGGTGCACGCCGTCGAAGTTTCCGACGGCGACCGCGCACGGGGCCGACGGCGACCAACGGTCGGAGGCGTGGAGGAGCGACGGCGGTGGAGGGAGTGGCACGGAGTCGCGGCGAGTCGTGGAAGTTCGGTACCCGAGTCTACCCGAAGTCGGGGCCGCGAACGGACGATCGTCCCGGCAGGGTATGATTGGGCTCCTTGCCAGGATGCATCGCCGATGGACGAAAAGCAGATCTTTCTATCGCCGGAGTTGAGCTGCCGGGTGGCGGCCATCGACATCGGCAGCAACAGCGTGAGGCTCCTCGTGGCCGAGGCCCTCCGCGGCGGCGCTTATCGGATCCTCGACGAGGAGCGGGAGCCGACCAGGCTCGGCCGCAGCGTCGATTCCAAGGGGTCCCTCGACGAAGAGTCGATGGAAAAGACGATCCAGGCCCTCAAGACCTTCCGCCAGATCGCCGAGGGATTCCAGGCGACGCAGCTGCGGACGATCGCGACGTGTGCCGTCCGCGAGGCCCGCAACGGCCCCGACTTCTGCCGTCGCGTCCGGGAGCAGGTCGGCCTCGAGGTGGAGGTGATCACGGGGGAGCGGGAGGCCCGGTATGCCTTCGCGAGCGTGCAGAACGCCTTCGACCTCTCCGGCAAGAACGTGGTCGTGGCCGACATCGGCGGCGGCAGCACGGAGATCGTCTTCGCGACGGGCAGCCTCATCGAATCGATCTCCTCGACGCCGCTGGGGGCCGTGCGGCTCACCGAGCAGTTCGGCACGGCCGAGGGGCAGCCGGAGGCCTGCGAGCGGCTCGATGACGAGATCGCCGCGTGTCTCAAGAAGCGGGTGCCGAAGCCGCTGTTCACGCCGCACTTCCTCGTGGGGTGTGGCGGGACGTTCACGACGCTCGCCGAACTGATCATGGCTTCGAAGCGGCAGACCGACCTTCCGGTGGCCGGCTACCGCGTGTCGCACGCGGAGGTGCGGCACCTGCTCGACCGGCTCCGCAAGACGCCGCTGCGATCCCGCCGGAGCATCGCGGGCATGACGCCCGACCGGGCCGACATCATCATCGCGGGGCTCGCGATCATCGACGGGCTGATGCGGAGGTATCACACCAACACGCTGCTCGTGCACACCCGCGGCGTCCGCGACGGGCTCGTGCGGGAGATGATCGAGCAGTCGCTCGGGACCGACGCCGACGACCCGGCGCACCGCGAGGCCGCGATCGACCGGCTGGCGGCGGCCTGCTCCGGCGAGGCGGAGCACGGCCGCAAGGTCGCGTCGCTCGCCGGGAGGATCTTCGAGCAGCTCGTCGAGCCGTTCGAGCTCGTCCCGTCGGACCGCGCACTCCTCGAGACCGCCGCGAAGCTGCAGGACGTCGGCTACGTCATCAACTACGAGCAGCACCACAAGCACAGCTACCACCTCATCCGCAACAGCCGGCTCCCCGGCTTCCGGGGGCAGGAGCTCGAGATGATCGCCAACGTCGCGAGGTATCACCGCGGCGCGCTGCCCAAGCGGAAGCACGAGAACCTCTCCCGGCTTTCCACCGAGGAGCAATGGCGGGTGCAGCAGATGGCCGCGATCCTCCGGCTCGCCGGTGGGCTCGACCGCAGCCGTTCGCAGCAGGTCCGCGACGTGCGAGTGGCCGTGGACGACGGCACGGTCGCGATCGACGTCGTGGCCGACGAGAAGCCGGAGGCCGACCTCTGGGGCGCCGAGCGGCGGACCGAGCTCTTCGAGAAGGTCTTCGAGATGCCCCTCAGGATCCGCTGGGCCGGCGAGAAGTCCGGCGAGAAGGCTGATCAGAAGTCGTTTGCGTGACCAGTTCGACGCAGTCGCCGTAGGCTGCGAGTGCCGCATCGTTCGTGAGGAGGATGAGCGGCTCCGTTTTGGCCTGGGCGACGAGCATTCGATCGAAGGGATCGTTGTGCAGCGGCGGCAATCCGGAAACGGCGGCCGCATGCTCTCCCGAGATCGGCAGCAGCCTGAACCCGGCCGGCTCGATTTCGGCGAGCAGTTCAGCCGGGTCGGCCTTCAGCTTGCCGAGTGCTGCCTTGATGCTCACTTCCCAGACGGAGGCGGCACTGACGAAGACTTCGGAGCCGTCGATCCGCTTGCGGGCTGCGGCGGGCAGTTTCTTCGGTTCGCCGACCACCCAGAGCAGGAGGTGGGTGTCGAGGAGAAGCTTGCTCACGATCGCCCTTCGAACGCGGCGAGTACGGCGGGATCCAATGGGGCGTTGAAGTCGTCAGGAACAACGATTCTCCCCCTGAGTCCGCCATACTTCTTGGCCCGTGGGCCCGACTCGAAGGGCACGAGCTTCGCCACCCTGCGGCCCGCCTTGGCGATGATCACTTCCCTGCCGGCTGCCGCCTGGTCGACGATTTTCGACAGGTGGGTCTTTGCTTCGTGGATGTTGACGATGGTCGCCATGATGAAACCGACCCGGAGTCTCGCAGAAAATTCACCAGCCTAGACTAGACTTAGTCTAGTCAAATATCTGCCTCTCGGCAAGCCGTGCCGCGACCGCGTCGATGTCGCGGAAGCGAGGCGGGTGTCCGCCGCCACAATCCGCACGACCGACAACGGCTTCCCGTCGTGAAGTTTTTGCGGGAAAGGGAGGTCGATTGGCCGATGCTGTCCAAGCCGGTCTCCTCTCCACGGTATGAGTTTTCCAATGCGGTTTCCGAAGCCCCTGGCGGTCTTGTTCGTCGCGTCGGCGATCGTGGCGGCCCCCCTGCCCTGCTCCGCCGCCGACACGAACCGTTGGTTCATCGGCCGCCAGTCGCGGGCACTCTCCCACGGCACGCCGCAGAAACAGGCCCCCTACCAGCCCGGAAAATCGCCCTACAAGACGGGGATCGCGGAGCGTCCGAAGTATTTCGTGCCGCCCACCAACCCGCGGACGCCCACCTGGAAAATGTACGGAACGCCCCCGGGGCTCGTCCCGGGCGACTGGCCCAGCTACGCTCCATTCGGGTTCGGCGGCTATCGGTTTCCCGCCGTCGGCGCGCAGGCCTACCGCTAGGCCCGCCCGACGCGACCGGCCGTCCGCCTCCCACTGGGTGACCGAGGCCGGCCGATGCAGGACCTGCTCACCGTCAGCGACTCGGGGCTCTATTGCCCGGCGGGCGATTTCCACATCGACCCCTGGCGGCCCGTGCCCCGCGCGGTGATCACCCACGCGCATGCCGACCACGCGCGGAGCGGCTGCGGCCGCTACCTCTGCTGGACGACCGGCAAGCTCGTGCTCCGAGAGCGGATCGGCAACCGCCCGATCGACGTGCTCAGGCGGGGCGAGAGCGTGTCGATGAACGGGGTGAAGGTCTCGATGGCGCCCGCCGGCCACATCCTCGGCAGCGCGCAGGTTCGGCTCGAGCATGGGGGCATCACCTGGGTCGTCACCGGCGACTACAAGCTCCAGGCCGACCCGACCTGCGAACCCTTCGAGCCGCTCCGCTGCGACGTGCTCGTGACCGAGTCGACCTTCGGCCTTCCGATCTACCGCTGGGGCGATCCGGCGGCCGTCGCGGAATCGATCAACGAGTGGTGGCGGGAGAACCGCGACGAAGGCCGCACGAGCGTGCTCTTCGCCTACTCGCTCGGCAAGGCGCAGCGGCTGGCCGCCATGCTCGATCCCGCGATCGGCCCGATCTACGCCCACGGCGCCGTGATGCGGCTCGTGAAGGCCTACCGCGACAGCGGCATCCGGCTGCCGTCGATCGACCAGTGCACCCGCGAGACGCGGAAGGCGGGGGACGGCCGGGCGATGGTGATCGCGCCTCCGAGCGCCGCGGGCGGCCGCTGGCTCCGCACCTTCGGCGACGCCCGGGCGGCGATGGCCTCCGGCTGGATGGCGATCCGCGGCGTCCGACGCCGTCGCGGCTTCGACCGCGGCTTCGTGCTCTCCGACCACGCCGACTTTCCGGGCCTGCTCACGGCGATTGAGGCGAGCGGGGCGAGGCGGGTGCTCGTCACGCACGGCTCGGCTGCGGCGCTCTCGCGGCTGCTCTGCGAGCGGGGGCTCGAGGCCTCCGTGCTCCAGACCCGTTTCACCGGCGAGACGGTCGAGGCGGAGCCGAGCGAGGATGTCGAGGCGGAGCCGAGCGAGGATGTCGAGGCGGAGCCGAGCGAGGATGTCGAGGCGGAGACGAGCGATGAGGAGAGCGGCGAGGAATCCGGCGGGGAGCCGACCGACGCATCGGGCGACGCCGAGCCGGTGGAGGTGGCATGAGGCGGTTCACGGAGCTCTGCCGACGGCTCGACGCCACGACCCGCACGAACGAGAAGGTGGCGGCCGTTCGCCAGTATTTCTCCGAGGCGCCCGCCGCCGACGCCGCGGTCGCGCTCGCCCTGCTCTCGGGCGACCGGCAGCGGCGGCTCGTCACGACGACGGAGCTGCGGGAGTGGGCCGCCGAGGCTGCGGGCATCCCGCTCTGGCTGCTCGAGGAGTGCTACGCGACGGTGGGGGACCTCGCCGAGACGCTCGCGCTCGTCCTGCCGGATCCGGCGGCGGTCGAGGATTCCGACGGACCGCCGGCCGCCACGGCCGGTGGGGAGGAGGGCCTCGCGTCGATCGTTCGCGACACGCTCCACGCGATGAAGGGGCTCGACGCCGCGGAGCGAAAGCGGATCGTCGTGGAAACCTGGCGGACGCTCGGCCGCGAGGAGCGATTCCTCTGGCACAAGATGCTCACCGGCGGATTCCGGATGGGGGTCGCCCGCACGCTCGTGGCCCGCGCGCTTTCCGAACTGGCGGGGGTCGATCCGGCGACGATGGCGCACCGGCTCATGGGCCTCTCGTCGCCGTCGGCAGCGGACTTCGCAGGCCTCATGGCGGCCGAGGGGGCGGCGACGGACAGGCTGCGGCCCTATCCGTTCTTTCTCGCGAGCCCCGTGGAAGGCGGGCCGGATTCGCTCGGAGATGTCGGCGAATGGCAGGCGGAGTGGAAGTGGGACGGCATGCGGGCGCAGCTCATCGCGAGGGAGGCCTCCGTGGCCGTCTGGACCCGGGGCGAGGAGCTCGCGACCGACGCCTTCCCCGAGATCGTCGAGGCGGCGGCCGCCCATCGCGAGCGGCTCGGCATCGACTGCGTGCTCGACGGCGAACTGCTCGTCGTCGGCGCGGAGGGCCTGCTCGACTTCCAGGCCCTGTCGAAGCGGATCGGTCGAAAGCGGGTCACGAAGAGGCAGCTCGCCGAATTGCCGGTCGTGTTCGTCGCCTACGACGTCCTCGAGCTCGGCGGCGACGATCTGCGGCGGCTGCCGCTCTCGGAGCGGCGACGCCGGCTCGAGGAGACCGTGCCCGAGACGTTCGACCCGCGTCGGAGGGCCGCATCGGACGGTCGGCTTTTTCTCTCCCCCGTCGTCGAGGCGGCCTCGTGGGAAGAGCTCGCGGCCGTGCGTGCCGAGTCGCGGTCGCGTGGTGTCGAGGGGCTCATGCTCAAACGACGCCAAAGCCACTACGGCGTCGGCCGCACGCGGGGCGACTGGTGGAAATGGAAGGTCGAGCCGCTCGAGATCGACGCCGTGCTCCTCTACGCCCAGGCCGGCCACGGCCGGCGGGCGACGCTCCACACCGACTACACGCTCGGCGTCTGGAGCGACGGCCGGCTCGTGCCCGTGGCGAAGGCCTACTCCGGCCTCTCCGATGCGGAGCTCGTCGAGGTCGATCGGATCATCCGCCGCACGACGCTCGAGAAGCACGGGCCGGTGCGGGTGGTCGAGCCGACGCTCGTGTTCGAAATCGCCTTCGAGGCGGTGGCCCGCTCGACGCGTCACAAGGCGGGCCTCGCCGTGCGGTTCCCGCGGATCAAGCGTTGGCGACGCGACAAGCTGCCGGCCGACGCGGGCTCGCTTGGCGACCTCGCGGGGTTGCTGCGGCGGCCCGACGATGCGTCGGGGCCATGTGTTGGTTCTGGCGAGCGAGGTCAAACGTGATAGTTCGGGGCTGCCCGTATCCCCTCGCCGGACGCTCGCTGCGCCCATCCTGGGCTT
>CAZPEM010000104.1:0-11801 GCA_964585575.1 uncultured Chitinophagaceae bacterium | reverse complement strand
AGCCATGGATGGCGAAGCGAAGCGGACATGCAGTGACCGGAGGCCTGGAAGGCCGAAGAGAACGTCCGGAGACGTGGCAAGGGCACCCCCGACCCAGCGGCAAGCCGGCCACACGCAAACTCAATCCTTCAGATCGAACAGCCGCTTGAGGGCGTCGAGGAGGCCGTGCGGGGGGCCCGAGTGGCTTTCGCTGCGGAGCGAGGCGAGCGGCGGATGGAGCAGCTTCGCCGCGTACCGCTCGAACGCCTGGCGGATTTCGGCGCGGGCCGAGTCGTCGAGCGAGGGGAGGCGGCGGAAGAGCCGGTCGAGCTCCGCCTCGCCGGTCTCGGTCCATCCGGCACGGAGCCGCTCGATCACCGGACCGGTGGAGCGGTGGTGCAGGTCGCGCATGAACCGGAGCGTCTCCTCCTCCACGATCGTCACCGCGGCCGGAAGCTCCCGCTGACGGCTCTTGCGGTTGGCCTCGCAGGCGCCGGCAAGATCCTCGATCGAGTAGAGCCACACGCCCGGCATCCCGCCGATGGCCGGATCGAAATCCCTGGGCACGGCCAGGTCGAGCACGACGAGCGGCCGCCCCTCCCGCTTCGGCTGCACCTTCGCGAAGGCCTCGTGCGAGACGACCGGCTCGGTCGCGGCGGTGGTGCTCACCACGAGGTCTGCGGCGACGAGCTCCCGATCGAGATGCTCGAAGAGCCCGGCCCGGGCGTTGAGCCGCCCGGCGAGTTCCTCCGCACGGGCCGCGCTGCGGTTGAGCACGACGACGTCCCTCGCCCCGGCCTCCCGCAGGTAGCGGAGCGTCTCGGCCGCCATCTTGCCCGCGCCGATCAGGAGCACCCGCTTGTCGTCGAACCGCTCGAAGACTCCCCTCGCGAAGTCGGCCACGGCCACGCTCGGGATCGAGAGCCTCTCCCGGCCGATCGCCGTCTCGCTCGCGACCCGCTTCGCCGTGCGGAGCGCCGCCTGGAACATCTCGGAGGTGAGCGGACCGGTCGCGTCGCTCTCCCTCGCCAGGGCCCAGGCCTGCTTCACCTGGGCCACGATCTGCGGCTCGCCGAGCACCATGCTGTCGAGGCCGCTGGCGACGCTGAAGAGGTGCCGCACGACTCCCTCGTCGACCCGACGGGCGAGCACCGCCGTGAGATCCCTCTCGTCGATGCCGCGGCATTCGGCGAGGAACGTCACGAGCTGCTCGGCGGGCGGCGGCGCGGCATCCCGTTCACCGGCCGTGTAGAGCTCGACCCGGTTGCAGGTCGAGAGCAGCACGACCTCGCGGCCGGGGAACCTCGCGCGAAATCTGCGGATCGCGTCGGCCGCCTGCTCCGCCGAGAAGGCGAGCCGCTCGCGGACCGCAAGCGGCACGGTGCGGTGCGTGGCGCCGACGAGCGAGAGGGTCATGCCGCGTCCTCCGTGGCGGTGGCCGGGGAGGGAGCCACCGGCGGAACGCCGTGCCGCGACGGGGCGACGAGGCCCCAGAGGATCGAGATGGCAAGCACGCCCACGCTCACGAGCGAGAGCCACGCGACGGTCCTGGCCCCGCCCGGCTTCCGCGCGACCAGCCGCGACGCGACCGCCGCGAACACGAGCCACGACACGAGCAATCCCATCCGCAGCACTACCGGATCGTTCCAGGGAACCGTCTCGAGCAGGCCCCGCCGCAGGTTCACGGCGTTGAGCACAAGCCCGCTTGCGAACCCCGCCGCCGCCGCCCACGCCGAAACGGCGACACACCGGCTGTCGATCGCGGCGAGCTTCTCGAGGCTCGGCATCCGGAATCCCTGCGCGGGCGCCGTCTTCCGCGAGAGCCTTGCCGCCTGGATGAGCCACATGAGCCCCGCCACCGCGCCGAGCGACACCGCGACGCTTGCAGCGAGATTGAAGCTCCCGTGGATCACTCCCCAGAACTGAGTGGCCGGGCTCTGCGGAAAGGGCTCGCGGCTCGAGAGCTCCGCGGCGCCGATGAGCCCGAGCACCAATGGCAAAAGGAAGAGCCCCACCGGCGTTTTCGGATTCGCGATCGTGAGCCAGAGATAGCCCGCGGCGAGAACCCAACTTGCCAGCAGGAACCAGTCGAACGCACTCGAAAGGGGCAGCGACGGCTCGTTCGCCGCCCGCCAGACGAGATACGCGGTGTGGGCAAACAGCCCGGCCGCCGCGAACGCGATCATCGCGGCCCCGCGGATGCCGGAGCGAAACAAGAGCCGCGACGCCTCGCAGGCGAGCGCCACGGCATAGCTCGCCGCGAAGCAAACCACGGAAATACCCGAGACGAACTGCGTCATCCTCGAAATTGTAGCCTCGAGAGAGACGGCCGTGAGGGGCTGCCCGTGTGCGAACGAACACCGTGGCCTGGCGGCGTACGCGCAGCCGCGGCATTGATCGGCCTTCGAATCGCAATACAATGTGTTACTATGGACACCACCCTCAACGTACGCATGCCGACCGAACTGAAGCGACAACTCGAGGAGCTCAGCCGGCGGCAGCATCGGTCGTCGAGCGAGCTCGTCCGCGAGTCCCTGCGACGCTTCATCGTCGCCGAGCAGTTCGCCGCGGTGCGTAAATCGACCGTCCCGCTCGCCGAAGCCCAGGGGTTCATCACCGATGATGACATCTTCAAGGCGATTTCGTGAGGGTGGTGCTCGACACGAACGTACTGCTGGCGTCGATCGCCACGCACGGCCTTTGCCAAGCGCTCGTCACGCTCGTCTACCGTGATCACGTCGTGGTGCTGTCGGAGCATATTCTTGAAGAGGTGTCGCGGAATTACCGCCGCAAATTCAAGGCGACCGCCGCCCGCGCCGCCTTTTTCGTGGCGATTCTCCGGTCCAACAGCGAGATCGTGAAGCCCGCGAGGGTGCCCCGCGGCACGGTGAAAGACAGGGACGACCTGCCCGTGTTGGGGACGGCAGCCGCGGGCTCGGCCGATTGCATCGTGACCGGCGACCAGGAGTTGCTCGACCTCGCGGTCTTCGGCGGCGTCCTCATCCTGTCGCCGCGGGCATTCTACGAGCGGCTGCGCCGCTGACCGCGGCTCGGGCGGTCGCCACGACCGCGCGGGTCCTGCGGAGCGTATACTCGTTCGATGCTTTCCCGCGCCGCCGATCCACACGCCGCCCCGACGATCCGACCTCCCTGGCACGACTCGCTCATGATGCGGGCCTGCCGCCGCGAGCCGACGAGCCGCACGCCGATCTGGCTGATGCGGCAGGCCGGACGCTATCTGCCGGAATACCGGCAGGTGCGGGAGAAGGTCGGGTTCATGGAGCTCTGCAAGAACCCGCGTCTCTCCGCGGAGGTGATGATCGCGACGGTCGATCGGCTCAAGGTCGATGCGGCGATCATCTTCAGCGATCTCCTGCCGATCCTCGAGCCGATGGGCATGGACCTCGAGTTCGCCGCGGGCGAGGGGCCCGTGATCCACAACCCGCTGCGGGAGGCGTCCGACGAGAAGCGGCTCCGCGAGCTCGCCGACATCGACAGGCTCGGGTTCGTGTTCGACTGCGTGCGGACGACGAGGGCAGGTCTCGACGAGTCGCTGCCGGTGATCGGCTTCGCGGGGGCCCCGTTCACGCTCGCGAGCTACTGCATCGAAGGGGGCACGAGCCGTGCGTGGCTCCACACGAAGGAGCTGATGTACGGCGCCGAACCGGCATGGCACGCGATCATGGGGAAGCTCGCCCGGGCGGTGAGCCGATATCTCGTCGCGCAGATCGACGCCGGGGCGCAGATCGTGCAGCTCTTCGACAGCTGGGTGGGGTGCCTCTCGCCGGACGACTACCGTCGGTACGTCCTGCCGCACTCTCGCGACGCGATCGCCGAGGCGGCGAGGCGGGCGCCGGTGATCCACTTCGCGACCGGCAATCCGGCGCTCCTGCCGCTGCTCGCAGAGGCGGGCGGCCACGTGATCGGCGTCGATTGGCGGATCGGTCTGGCCGACGCATGGAGGGTGATCGGCGACGACCGCGGCATCCAGGGAAATCTCGACCCGGCGGTGCTGCTCTCCGAGGCGGCGACGGTTCGAAGTCGGGCGAGGCAGATTCTCGCCGAAGCCGCCGGCCGTCCGGGCCACATCTTCAACCTCGGCCACGGCGTCCTCCCGCAGACGCCCGTCGAGAACGTGCTCGAGCTCATCGCCGCCGTGAAGGGCGGCTGAGCCGCGAGGCCGGGTCTGCGGAACCGGGCATCTGCCTGTGGCGACTCGGCAACGCCCCGCGCGGCTTGGGCTTCCGTGTTGACTCGGTCTTCCGGCTTGGATGGCTCATCGCTTCCGAATTCCGGATCGCCCCTCGCCCGCCGGCACCCCACCGCGGTACACTGGCGTGTTGCGCGATTTTTCCGGCGGGCCGGGGCCCGTCGAAGCCGCGCGTGCCCGACTGCACCGACACGCCCTCTCCCGCATGACACGCCTCGAGAAACGTCTCTTTCACCGGTTCGACAGCTCCGAGATCGCGAGAGCGAAGCGGTTCGCCTCGCCGCCCCACCTCTCCTGCCCTCGGGTCGGCACGGTGAAGGCGACCGTCACCGACGAGAATGGGGAGGAGTGCGAGGTGGAGATCGAACTCTCGAGCGGCCGACGCGGCGGCATGACGCTCGAATCGCGTTCGACGAGCCGCCGGGGGCAGGCCGGTGAACCGTGCGCGGCGCTGGCGGCCGTCCTGCTCGAGATCGACCGTCGCGGGCTCTTTTCGTCGCTGCAAGACCATACGCCGATCACGCTCCAATGCATCGCGACCGGCGACGGCTCGACCACTTCGGACGACGACTCCGTCGAACCCGAGGTCGATGACGATGCCGCGGCCGATTCCTGGCCGCCGAGCCCAGGCGAGCGGGCCGCGACGACGGCCACCCGGCCGAGCCGTCCGCGAGCCCGCACCGCCACCTCGTCGCGTGTCCCCGCATGGGCCGCCGATCTCGAGGAACGCCGCCGGCTCGTCGAGCCCGCGGTCCGCACCCGCGGCGTCTCGCTCGTCGATTCGCGGCGGTCGGCGGGAGAACTCGTGTTCGTGCTCGACGTCGCGGCCTCGGCGGATTCGAGATCGGTCGTGCTCCTGCCCGCCCGCATGCAGCTCGACGTCGCGGGCAACGCGACCGGCCGCCCCCGACCGGTGGCGATCGACCTTGCGCGGCTCGACGAGCTCGATCCCGCGGAGCAGCGGTGCGTCTCCCACCTGCTCGGCACCTCCGCCATTCCCAGTTCAACTCCCCCGATCGCCACGGCGGATCACACGGTGAGCCGCATCGCGGTCGCCCCACAGGCGGCGGACGTCCACCTCGCGATGCTCTGCGAGCAGGGACGGCTCGTGCTGCAGCCGGAGCCCCGCCGGTCGCCCGACGTCGTGCTGCCGCTCGCCTGGGACCACGGCAGCCCCTGGGAGTTCGCGATCGTGCTCGAACCCGAAGACGACGGGCCGCTGTCCGGCCGGCCGGACGACGAGGATCGACCGTCGCGCAGGCCGGCCAAGGCGACGCTCCGAGGGATGCTCGTCCGCGGCAGCCAGCGGAAGGATCTCGAGGAGCCGCGGGCGATCCTGCGATCGGGGCTGCTCATCCTCTCGGACCGCATCGCACGGCTCCAGCTCGGCGAGTCGTCGGGCTGGCTCGAGCAGTTCGAGCGGCGCGGGCCGATCGAGCTTTCCTCGTCGCAGGTGGACGGGCTCATCGAACGACTGGCGACGCTTGCCGACCTGCCGCGGGTGCACCTGCCCTCCTGGACCGGCTGGCGGATCGAGTCGGGCCCTCCGAGGCCGAAGCTGACGCTCGACGACTCACCATCGGTCGTCGAGGAAGGGCCCGAGGACGGCGACGGGCGTCCTCGCCGTCGCAGGGGGCCTTCGACGCGGGTGCACCTCACCGGCCGCGTCTGGTTCGACTACGGCGGCGTGACCGTGGCGGCCGACGATCCCGCCGGCGGCTCGGCGGACGTGCCGGCCCGCGTCTTCGTCCGCCGCGACCGTGCCGCCGAGCGGGAGGCGCTCTCCGTCCTGCCGCGACACGGCGTCGTCGCGGCGAAGCCCCCGGCTGCCGGCGACGAAGAGCCGGCCACGCACCATGTCGAGGTGCCGAGGGCACGTCTCGACGCGTCGGTGTCGCAGCTCGCCGCGGCCGGCTGGTCGGTGGAGGTGGCCGGCCGTCGCTACCGGCCGATCGGGAGCGTCGCCTGGAACGTCACCAGCGGGATCGACTGGTTCGAGCTTTCGGGCACGATCGATTTCGCCGGCGTGTCGATCGAGATGCCGGCGCTTCTCGCGGCGATCGGCAAGGGGGATCGCGCCGTGGAGCTCTCCGACGGCTCCATTGGCGTGCTGCCGGAAAACTGGGCGGGACAGTTCGAGCCGATCCTCGAACTCGCCGACCGGCAGGACGGCCGGCTGCGGTTCGGGCGGATCCAGGTCGCCCTGCTCGACGCTCTGCTCGCCGGGCAGCCGACGGCGCGGGTCGACGAGGCGTTCGAACGACTGCGGGCGGAGCTCGCCGGCGGCGAGCGGCCGGAGGCCGAGGACGAGCCGGAAGGCTTCCACGGGACGCTCCGCCACTACCAGCGGGAGGGACTCGGCTGGCTGTCGTTCCTCGAACGCATGGGCATCGGCGGCTGCCTCGCCGACGACATGGGCCTCGGAAAGACGATCCAGGTGCTCGCGATGCTCGTCCGCCGCCAGCAGCGACTGCGGGAGCAGGGGCTCTCCCACAGGCCCTCGCTCGTCGTCGTGCCCAAGAGCCTCGTCTTCAACTGGATCGAGGAAGCCCGACGATTCGCGCCGCAGCTTCGCGTGCTCAACCACACGGGCAACGACCGCGGCGAGGCCGCCGGCGACCTCGCGGCCCACGACCTCGTCCTCACGACCTACGGCACGCTCCGCCGCGACGTCATCCATCACCGCGACACCGAGTTCGACTACGTCGTCCTCGACGAGGCCCAATCGATCAAGAACGCCGCCAGCCAGGCGGCGAAGGCCTGCCGGCTGCTCAAGGCCAGACACCGCCTGGCCGTCACTGGCACGCCGGTGGAAAACCACATCGGCGAACTCTGGAGCATCTTCGAGTTCCTGAACCCCGGGCAGCTCGGCACGGCGGCGAGGCTGAAGCGGTTCCTGACGGCGGGCCGGGGTGGCACGGCCTCCGAGGTGATCAGCCGCGCGGTGCGGCCGTATCTGCTCCGCCGCACGAAGGCGCAGGTGCTCTCCGACCTGCCGGAGAAGACCGAGCAGACGATCCTCTGCGAGCTCGGCAGCGAGCAGAGGAAGGCCTACGACGAGCTCCGCGACCACTACCGGCAGGAGCTCACCGGCCGCATCAGCCGGATGGGCATCGCCCGCTCGAAGATCGCCGTGCTCGAGGCGCTCCTTCGGCTGCGGCAGACCGCATGCCATCCCGGGCTGGTCGATCCCGCACGGATCGACGATCCCTCCGCGAAGCTCGACCTTCTGGCCGAGCAGCTCGACGAGGTGCTCGACGAAGGGCACAAGGTGCTCGTCTTCAGCCAGTTCACGAGCTTCCTCGCGATCTTGCGCCGCAGGCTCGACGCGAAGCAGCTTCCCTACGAATACCTCGACGGCAAGACGACCGACCGCCAGTCGAGGGTGGTGCGGTTCCAAGAGGATCCCGACTGCCGGCTCTTCCTCGTGAGCCTCAAGGCGGGAGGGCAGGGGCTCAACCTCACCGCCGCCGACTACATCTACATCCTCGACCCGTGGTGGAATCCCGCCGTCGAGGCGCAGGCGATCGACCGGGCCCACCGGATCGGGCAGACGCGGCGGGTGTTCGCCTACCGGCTCATCGCCCG
The DNA here is from genome assembly GCA_964585575.1 of uncultured Chitinophagaceae bacterium. Lineage (GTDB taxonomy): Bacteria > Planctomycetota > Planctomycetia > Pirellulales > UBA1268 > UBA4655. Next base: position 4,024 of record CAZPEM010000104.1, on the reverse strand, counting down.
CGACACGGTCGAGGAGAAGATCGTCGCCCTCCAGGACCGCAAGCGGGAGCTGGCCGAATCGATCGTGCGGGCCGACGAGAGCATGCTCTCGAGCCTCACGCCCGACGACGTGGAGCTGCTTTTTTCATGAAATCGAGCGGACGCCCCGCTCACCGAAATCTAACGCATCGATTTGCCCGAAGCATCTCGTAGACTTGCGGTGGCCGGCGAGGAAAAGGCAAGGATCGGTCCCCCGAGGAGCAACAAGCATGGCGGTCGTGCTCACCCGGCTCGAGCGTTCCCCTCTCGCCTCGACGCACGTCGTCGTCGGTGCGACATCTCCGCCAGCCGGCATCTCCGCGCAGGCGGGGCCGAGAAGGTCGTCCGAGGAATCCTCGGGCCTGCGGTCGGGGGAAGCGGCACGGCAGCGGACGGCCGCAGGCCGCCCGGATCCAACGCGGCAGGCCGCGGAGTCGTCGCGGGCGGATTCCGCCGGCGGCGGCATGCCCCACATCCTCGTGGTCGATGACGAAGAGGATCTCCAGGAACTCCTCCAGTACAACCTCTCGAAGGACGGCTACCGGGTTTCCTGCGTCGGCACGGGCGAGGAGGCGCTCAAGTTCGCGAAGCGTCAGCCGCCCGACCTGGTCGTGCTCGACCTGATGCTGCCGGCGGTCGACGGCCTCGAGGTCTGCCGCAGGCTCAAGGGCGACCCGAAGACCCGCGACGTCCCCATCATCATGCTCACCGCCAAGAGCGAGGAGGGGGACGTGGTGGCCGGCCTCGAGCGGGGCGCCGACGACTACATCACGAAGCCCTTCAGCCCGCGGGTGCTCACGGCGCGGGTCAAGGCGATGCTTCGGCGGAAGGAGTCGGAACGGATCGCGGAGCTCGACGCGACGATCGAGGCGAAGGAGCTGACGATGCATCCCGGCCGTCACGAGGCGACCCTCGCCGGCAGGCCGCTCGAGCTGACCTACACCGAGTTCGCCCTGCTGCAATTCCTCGCGAAAAGGCCCGGCTGGGCGTTCACCCGCACGCAGATCGTCGACGCCGTGAAGGGGGAGGATTATCCTGTAACGGAGCGGTCGGTGGATGTCCAGGTCGCGGGACTGCGAAAAAAGCTCGGTGAGTTCGGTTCCTACATCGAGACGGTCCGCGGCGTTGGCTATCGTTTCAGGGCCTGAGGCGACCCGGGCCGAAGCCCAGTGAGCCCATGCCCAGAACCCGCTTCGTCTGGCACCTGTTCGTCGGCTGGTGCACGCTCCTTGCGGCGGTGATCGTGGCCTGCTTCTGGCAGGCATCGGTGCGGCTCGCGGAGCTTGCCGACGACGCCCAACTCCGCCGCTCGATCGCCGTGGCCGAGGCGGTGGCATCGAAGCTGCCCGAGCGAATCGGAGGAGGCGCCGCTGGGTCGGTCGAAACGATCGTGACCGATCTCGCCCGCTCGTCCGGCATGCAGATCGACCTCTTCGACGGCGAGGCGCGGCCCGTCCTGCCCGCGGGCCGGCCGGCGAGCCAGGGATCCGGCGACGAGCGTCTCCTCCAGGAGGCCCGCGAAGGCAGGGTCGCGCGGTCGAGCCGCTACGACGCCGCGACCGGCCGACGCGTGCTCGCGATCGTGATGCCGTCGGGAACGCCCGGGCGGCCGAAGGCGATCGTCCGCGTGACGACCGACAGCCTCGAATCCGACCGGTCGCTCGGCCGTGAGCAGCGACAGATGCTCGCGGGCTACGTCGCAATCGGCCTGGCCGCGGCCTGGGGCGGCTACCTCGTCGCCAAGCGTTGTTCGCAGAGCGTCGAGACGCTCGCCGGCGTCGCCGGCCGGCTCGCGGCGGGAGACTTCGACACGACCTTGCCCGCCGCCGAACTGGCGGAACTGGCGGAGGTGGCCGAGGCGCTCGAGGCGATGCGGCAGCAGCTCGTCGAGCGGGGGCTGACGATCGGCCGGCAGGGCTCCCAGCAGGAGGCCGTGCTCGGGAGCATGGTCGAGGGCGTGCTCGCCGTCGACGCCCGCCAGCGGATCGTGAGCATCAACCGGGCGGCCGCCGACCTGCTCGGACTCGATCCGGCCAAGGTGGTCCGCCGTCCGCTCCAGGAGGTGGTCCGCAACCCCGACCTGCGGCGGTTCGCCCTGAGGGCGATCGACTGCCGGGAGCCGATCGAGGACGACCTCCTGATGCGGGGAACCCGCGACCGCACGATCCTCGTCCGCGGCACGGCGCTGGCCGACTCGCGTGGGGCGGATGGCGGCGCGGTGATCGTGCTCAACGACGTCACGCACTTCCGCCAGCTCGAGAACATCCGCCGCGATTTCGTCGCGAACGTGTCGCACGAGCTGAAAACGCCGATCGCCTCGATCAAGGGCTTCGTGGAGACGCTCCTCGACGGCGCGGTGGACGACCCGGGCGATGCGAGGAGATTTCTCGGCATCGTGGCCCGGCAGGCGGAAAGGCTCGAGGCGATCATCGAAGACCTGCTCGCGCTCTCGCGGATCGAGCAGACCGAGGGGGCGGGCAACCTGCCGCTCGAGGAGGCGGAGGTGAGGACGGTGATCGAGGCGGCGGTGTCGGACTGCTCGCCGAGGGCGGCGGAAAAGTCGATCCGGCTCGAGGTCGCCTGCGAGGAGGGGCTCGTCGTGCCGATGAATCCGCCGCTCGTGGAGCAGGCGATCATCAACCTCGTCGACAACGCCATCAAGTACAGCGACCCGGAGCGGCTCGTGCGGATCTCCGCCCAGCACGGCACGGCGGAAGAGGGGGACGAGCAGCCGTGCGCCGTGATCGCCGTGGCCGACCAGGGCTGCGGCATCGCCGAGGAGCACCTGCCCCGGATCTTCGAGCGGTTCTACCGGGTCGACAGGGCCCGCAGCCGGAAGGAGGGGGGCACCGGCCTCGGGCTCTCGATCGTCAAGCACATCGTGCAGGCCCACGGCGGCGCGGTCTCCGTCGAGAGCGAGCCGGGCGTCGGCACGACCTTCCGCCTGTTTCTGCCGCTGGCCGATGAATCGGCGGCCGAAGGCGACCCTGCCTGACGCCGCTTGCCCCGTCAGCACTCCGCGTGCTGCTGGTCGTGGAAGTCCACGATCTCCTGCCAGGCCTCCTGCGGGGTCTCGGCATAGCTGAAGAGCCGCAGGTGGTCGTCGGCGATGACGCCGGAGTCGGCCATCGCCTGGAAGTCGATGATCTTCGACCAGTATTCCCGGCCGTAGAGGATGATCGGGACGGGCTGCATCCGGTGGGTCTGCCGGAGCGTGAGCGTCTCGAACATCTCGTCGAGCGTGCCGAAGCCGCCCGGGAAGAGCACGACCCCCGCGGCCCGCAGGATGAAGTGGAACTTCCGCAGCGCGAAGTAGCGGAACTGGAAGCAGAGTTCCGGCGTGATGAAGGGGTTTGGCTGCTGCTCGGCCGGCAGCTTGATGTTGAGCCCGATCGACTTGCAGCCGACGTCGAAGGCGCCCCGGTTGGCGGCCTCCATCACGCCGGGCCCGCCTCCGGTCACGACGACGAAGTCGCGGCGGTCATCGCACTGGTTGTCGATCGAGACAAGCCTCGCGAACTCGCGGGCGTCGTCGTAGTATTTCGAGAGGGCGAGCAGCCGCTCGCTCCGCTCCACCTCCCGCCGCAGGGCCCGGTCAGATGGCGACGCCGCGAGCTTGCGGCGGGCGTCGGAAAGCCTCCGCTCGGCCGCGGGCCGCTCCACGATCTGCGTGCCGCCGAAGACGATCACGGTGGAATGGATCTTGTCGGCCTGGAAGGCCATCTCGGGCTTCTCGAGCTCGAGCAGCATCCGCACGCCCCGCATCCGCTCCTCCTCGAGCAGCTTGTGGTCGTCGTGCGCGAGCATGTAGCTCTGCGAGGAGAGGATCGCGTCCATGTTGGCGGCCATGAGCGCGACATCGTTGCCGAGCGGCGTGTCGGGCAGGATCTCACACTGTTTGCCGCCGTGAACGCCGCCCTGCGAGGGTTTTTCCGCCATGGATATTCCTTTCCTATTTGCCGGTCATCCGGCCAAATCAACAGCCGGTCATCCGGCCAAATCAACA
>CAZPEM010000103.1:0-12566 GCA_964585575.1 uncultured Chitinophagaceae bacterium | reverse complement strand
GACCGGCTCGAGGTCCGCGACCGGCGTGATCGTGCCGCCGCGGCCAACCTGGACGCGGATGCCGGCGAGCCTCGTCGTCGCCTCGAACTTCTCGAACTTCCACGCGATCGCCCACCGCGGGTTCTTCGCGGTCGCGCCGAGGCGGCGCTGCTGTTCGAACGAATCGACCTTCACGACGAAGCCGTCCACCTCGAAGTCGAGTTCATGGAGCCGCTCGATGAGATCCGTGCCGTACTCGACGAGCGCGTCGAGCGAGGTGAACGACCGCGTCTCGGGCGCGACCGGCAGCCCCGCCTCCCTCGCCCAACGCAGAAGCCCGGTCTGCGAAGCCGCCCCGAGGCCGGTCTCGTCGCCGACACCGTGGCAGAAGAAGCCGAGCGGCCGTGCCGCGCACTCCCTCGGGTCGAGCAGGCGGATGCTCCCGGCCGCCACGTTCCGCGTGTTCGCGAAGGGCGGCAGGCCCGCCTCGGCCTGCGCCTCGTTGAGCGCGACGAGCGCGGAGTTGGTCATGTAGACCTCGCCGCGAACCTCGATCGACTCGGGGGGCTCGGCGAGCGGGAGCAGCAGCGGCACGCCGTGGATGGTCCGCACGTTGTGGGTGATGTCGTCGCCGACGACCCCGTTCCCGCGGGTGGCCGCCCGCACGAGCCGGCCAGCGTCGTAGGTGAGCGACACGGCGACGCCGTCGATCTTCAGCTCGAGCACCCACTCGATCGGCTCGTCGGGAACGAGCTTCCGCACCCGTTCCCCCCACTTGAGAAGGTCCCCGGTGGAATAGGTGTTCTCGATCGAGAGCATCGGCACGCGATGCCGTACCGACGCGAGCTGCGGCACCGGCTCGCCGCCGACCCGCTGCGTCGGGCTGTCGCGTGTGACGAGCTCGGGATGCTCCGACTCGAGGGCCCTGAGCTGCTCGACGAGCCGGTCGTATTCGCGATCGCTGATCTCGGGCGCCGCCTCGACGTAATACTTCCGATCGTGGAGGCGGATCTCGTCGCGGAGCCGCGCGATCGCCCTGGCCGCAGGCTCACTCACCGCGTCCCTCCCGCTCGTCCTGTCGCGCCCGGCGGATTCGCTCCCCCTCCGCGTGGTCGAGGGCCACCGAGCCGATCGTCGCGATCGCGAGGACCACGAGCTCCCCGACGAGGATCGTCGTGCCATGGCGGTCCATGATCTGCTGGAGCGGATGCGGACCGGCCGCCTCGCCGTCCCGTGCGGCCTTCACGCCGCGAAGCACGGCGAAGGAGTAGTTCGCCGCGGTGACCGTGAAGAGCACGCCCACGACGCCGAGCAGGACGGTGAACGGATTTCGACGCGGCCGCGGCATGGCATCATGATAGCCGCCACCACGTCCCGGCGTCGGCCGCTTATAGTGGCGGCATGTCGCCGTCGCCACCCGCCATCGCCGAGCTGTGCCGGGAGCTTTCCTCGCTCGGCGAGCGGACCCGGGTCGATGGCCCATGGCGAAGCGGGGCCTTCGCGGCGATGGCCCGCCACGGCCTCCTCGCGGCGTTCATCCCCGCCGACTGCGGCGGTTGCGAGGCCGCCGAGACGGAGATCCTCGCGATGCTCGTGGAGGTCTCGCGAAGCTGCCTCACGACGGCGCTCGCCCTCACGCAGTGGGCGAGCGGCTGTCGGCTGATCGCCGCCGGAGCCGACGACGTCCGCACCCGCTACCTGCCCGCGCTCGGCCGCGGCGAAGCGGTCACGACCGTCGGCATATCGCAGCTCACCACGAGCCGCCGTCATCTCACGGCGCCGACGCTGTCGGCCTCGCACGGAGCCGACGGCTGGCGGATCTCCGGGCTCTGCCCATGGGTCACCGGCGGCGACTCGTCCGACACCATCGTCACCGGGGCGGCGGTCGAAGCCGGCGGGTGCGGGGCCGCGTCGACACGGTTTTTTGTGGTGCCCCGCGAGGCGGAGGGGGTGCGTGTCGATCCGCCGATGGACCTGCTCGGCCTGTCGGGGAGCCGCACGTCGGCCGTGCGGTTCGACCAGGTTCGCGCGAGCCACGCGATCGAAATCGACGGCAACCGAGGCGTGCGGTCGGGAGGGCTCGCGACGACGGCGCTTGCGATCGGATCGGCGAGGCGCTCGATCGATCTGCTCCACGAACTGGCCCGAGAGGGGGGCGGCCGCCCCGAGGTCGTGCGGGCGGCCGACGGACTCGCCGGGGAGTGCGACGCGGCCCATGAGCGGATGACGCGGCTGTCGATGGCGGCCTGCGGCGGGGACGTCGCCGACCGCGACGCCCTCCGCGCGGCGGCGACGCACCTGGCCATCCGCGCCGCGCAGGCCTCGCTCGTGGCCTCGAAGGGGGCTGGCTACGTCGTCGGACATCCTGCGGAGCGGGCGATTCGCGAGTCGATGTTCTTCCTCGTCTGGAGCTGCCCGCAGGCGGTCTCGTCGGCCGTCATGTGCGAGCTCGCGGGACTTTCGCCGTGATGCCGGAGACCGGTCCGTGAACGAACGCGTCGTCATCGTGCGGTTGTCGGCCATCGGCGACATCGTGCATGCCATTCCATCGGCGGTGGCCATCAAGCGGGCCCGGCCGTCCACCGAGATCGCGTGGGTCGCCGAGGGCCGCGCCGCCGACGTGCTCGAGGGGCATCCCGCCGTGGACCGGATCATCCGCGTGCCCCGGGGATGGCTGCTGTCGCCGGCGGCCGTCCGCCGCCTGGCGGGCGAGCTTGCCGACTACCGCGCCGACATCGCGATCGACCTCCAGGGGCTCTTCAAGAGCGCGGTCGCGACGTGGCTGTCGAACGCGCCAATGCGACTCGGGGCGTCGCGTCCGCACGCCCGGGAGCTGTCCTGGCTCGCCTCGACGCGAAGGGTTTCGCCGCGACGGCCCCACATCATCGAACGCCATCTCGAGCTGCTCGCGCCGATCGGCGTCGCGGTGCCGCGGGTGGAGTTCGCGATGCCGCGGCACGAGGCGGCCCGCCGGTCCGTGGCAGGCTGGTTTCCAAGGTCGGATTCCGGCACCGCCGTGCTCAACCCGGGCGCCGGATGGGCCTCGAAGCTCTGGCCGACGGAGCGGTTCGCCGCCGTGGCCCGCGGCCTCCGCCGTCGGCACGGCGTCGCGTCGGTCGTCGTCTGGGGCGGCCCCGACGAGTCGGCCGCCGCGGACCGGATCGTGGCCGACTCGGACGGCGCCGCGACGAAGGCTCCGCCGACGTCGCTGTCCGAGCTCGCCGAGACGGCGCGGCTCGCGAGGCTCTTCATCTCGAGCGACACCGGGCCGCTCCACATCGCGGCGGCGGTGGGCACTCCCTGCGTCGGCCTCTTCGGACCGGTGCCCGCGAGCCGCAACGGGCCGTGGGGGAGCATCCACGCGACCGTCGAGCCCCCGGCGGGGATGCGGCCGCCATGGTCGCGTCGAAAGACCGACTCGCGATCGATGCTCGCGATCGAGGCCGACGACGTTCTCGCGGCCGCAGGACGCCTGCTCGTCCGCTCCCGCTGATCGCGGCGGCCGACGGCTTTTCGGGCCCTGTCGGCCCACCGGACCGTCCCATATACTTCTCTGCACTTCTGGGCGGCCCGACACGATGCGACCGACACGCCTCCACGGAGAATCAGCATGAGCCACGCAGAAGAAGCGATCCGCCCCCGCACACCCCGCATCGGCGAGGCCCGGTCGGCCGAATCCCCCCGAACCCACTCTCCCGAAACCGCCTATTCGCCGCCGCGACTGATCGAGCTTTCCCCGCAAAACCTCTACGACAAGTGCATGGCGCTCGCCAGGAACCTCTGGTGGAGCTGGCACCCGGAGGTGACGAACCTCTTTCGCGAGCTCGACCCGATCCGCTTCCGCCAGCTCGACCACAACCCGATCGCGCTCCTGTCCGAGTTCACCCCGGAGAGGCTCGAGGCGAGGGCGGCCGAGCTCGTGCTCTACAGCCGGATCAACCAGGCCTACCGCAGGCTCAAGGAGTACGTCGGCGCCGAGGACACCTGGAGCAACGTGCACGCCGGCGTGCTCGGCTCGAAGCCGGTGGTCTACTTTTCGGCCGAGTTCGGCATCCACGAATCGGTGCCGATCTACTCCGGAGGCCTGGGCGTCCTCTCCGGCGACCACGTCAAGAGCGCCAGCGGCCTCGGACTGCCCCTGATCGCGGTCGGCCTCTTCTACAACCAGGGCTACTTCAAGCAGCAGCTCGACATCGACGGCTACCAGCACGAGGAATACCTCCAGACGCGGGTGGACCTGCTCCCGATCGAGCCTGCGATCGGCGTCGACGGCACGCCGATCGTCGTGCAGGTCGACACACGCGGGGGCGGCATCCGGGCCAAGGTCTGGAAGATGGCGGTCGGCCGCTGCAATCTCTATCTGCTCGACTGCGACGTTGAGGGCAACAGCCCCGAGGACCGGGCCCTCACGAGCCGGCTCTATGGCGGCGACACGCGGGTGCGGATCCGGCAGGAGCTCATCCTCGGCATAGGGGGCGTGCGGGCGATCCGGGCCCTCGGCGTGACGCCGGGGGTCTACCACCTCAACGAAGGCCACTCCGTCTTCGCCACGCTCGAGGCGGTCCGCGAGCAGATGAACACCAACGGCTTCTCCTACGACGACGCCGTGCGAATGGTGGCCCGCCAGACGGTCTTCACGACGCACACGCCCGTTCCCGCCGGCCACGACCGGTTCGACGGCGGCCTCATCGAGGAGCACCTCGGGCCGATGCGGGATTCGCTCGGCATCTCGCACGAGCAGCTCATGGGTCTCGGCCGCGTCGAGCCCCACAACCACGCCGAGCCCTTCTGCATGACCGTGCTGGGACTCAAGCTCTCTCGTCGGGCCAACGCCGTGAGCCAGCTCCATGGTCACGTCAGCCGGAAGATGTGGGCGAACCTCTGGCCGTGGCGGGTCGAGGAGGAGGTTCCGATCGGCCACATCACCAACGGCGTGCACGTGCCGAGCTGGCTCTCCTGGCAGATGCTCCAGCTCTACGACCGGATCTTCCCGGCCAACTGGTTCCGCAAGATGGGGGAGCCCGGCATCTGGCAGAGCATCTACGACGTCGATCCGGGCGAGCTCTGGGAGACCCACTACGCGCTCAAGAACCTGCTCCTGCAGTTCGTTCGGCGGCGGGTCTCGCGACAGTGCCGCCGCCGCGGCGAGTGCGACGAGGCGGTCGAGGCAGCACGCAACGTGCTCGACCCCAACATCCTCACGATCGGCTTCGCCCGTCGGTTCGCGACCTACAAGCGGGCGGATCTCGTGCTCAACGACCTCGAGCGGCTCTTCACGCTCATCTCCGACCGTGACCGGCCGATCCAGATCATCTTCGCCGGCAAGGCGCATCCCGCCGACGAGCCGGGCAAGGGGCTCATCCGCAAGATCGCGAACCTGCGGCACGACCCGCGGACGAGCGGCCGGATCGTGTTCATCGAGGACTACGACATCAACGTCTGCCGCCACCTGATCCAGGGCGTGGACGTCTGGCTCAACAATCCGCGACGGCCGCTCGAGGCCTCGGGCACGAGCGGCCAGAAGGTCGTGCTCAACGGCGGCCTCAACTGTTCGATCTTGGACGGGTGGTGGGCCGAGGCCTACGACGGGAAGAACGGCTTCGCGATCGGCCGCGGCGAGATCCACGCCAACGACGAGATCACCGACCGCCGCGACTACGAGGCGCTCTACGAGACGCTCGAGAAGGAGGTGATTCCCTGCTTCTACGAGCGGGACGCCGACGGCCTGCCCCGCCGCTGGATCCAGATGATGATGAACTCGATCGGTTCGCTCGCGTGGCGGTTCAGCGCCCACCGCATGGTGATGGACTACGCCCGGGCCTGCTACGTGCCCGCCGCCGGCGGAGTTTCGTGCGACATGACGAACCGCTAGGCATTCGTCGCCAGGAAACTCCACCGCAGGGAGCCGGCCATGCCCCGAACAAGTCGCCTCGTGTCGTGGTGCACCACCGCGATCCTCGGGATCGCGGTGGTCCCGGCCTTGACCGCCGCGGCCCCGCCGAACGATGCGGCCCCGCCGACCAAAGGGTCCCTCGCGGAGGCCGTTCCCGCCGATCTGCGAAAGAAGGCGCTGGCCGCGGCGCGGACCGGGTCGCCCGCCCATCGCAAGGAGATCCTCGGCAAGCTGGCCGCCAACCGCGGCGACGACACGCTCGATCTCGTCGTCCGCGTCGGGCTGTCGTTGAAGGACGAGTCGGTCCGCGGCGCCGCCAGGGGCGTGATCGCGCAGCTTCGCGAGGATCCGACCGGGGAGGCCGCGATCATCGAACGCGCCGCCCGGGAACTGCGGGAAGGCCGGGTCGACACGGCGGCCGACATCGCCGCGGTGCTGCTTGCCGCCAAGGCCCCGGCCGACCGCTGGCCGGTGGCGGCCTGGCTCGACGACGCCGGTCCGGCGGCAGTCCAGCTCTGCTGGGCCGTCGCCACCGCGGCCGCCGGCCGGGCGGCCGCCGAAGACGTGGCCACGCTGCGAGGGCTTTCGCGGCTGCGTGTTTTTTCCGTAGACCATCCCTTCCGCCGCGGCGTCGTCCGGGCCCTGATTGCAGTGAACAGTCTCGAGGGCGTGGACGCGCTCGTGGCGATCCTGGCCCACCTTCGTGGCGAGGCCCGGGCCGACGTGGTCGCCTACCTCGCCTTCGTCAGCGGCCGCAATTTCGGCACCGATGCGGCCGCGTGGGCCGCGTGGATGGCAGAGCATCGCGCTACCCTCTCTGTGCCGCCGCCGCAGGCAGAGTATCCCGTGCCGCAGCGGCCGCTCGAGGCGGCTGACAACACCAAAGACCCGGCGTACTACGGGATCCCGCTCTACGCCGAGCGGGTCGTCTTTCTCGTCGACGTGTCGTCGAGCATGGAGGAGAGGGGCCGCCTGGAAAAGGCGAAACGCGAGCTGGAATCGGCGGTGTGGCAGCTTTCCCCGACGGCCGCCTTCACGATCATCGCCTATTCCAACCGGGCGTTCGCCTGGGAACCGCGGCTCGTGCCCGCCGACGAGACGGCCAGAAAGGAGGCCACCGTCTTCGTCCGCAGCCTGCAACCCGACGGCACCACCGCGACGGGCGACGCGCTGGCCTTGGCGTTCACGCTCGACGTCGAGGCGGTCTATCTGCTCTCCGACGGCGAGCCCACCGCCGGGCGGGTCGTCGCACCCGCGGAGATCGTGCGGATGGTCGCGGAAGCCAACCGCACGCGACGCGTGTCGGTGCACACGATCGGCATCGCCGCCGAACCGAGGCTGGCCGAATTCCTGGCCGTGCTCGCCCGGGAGAACTACGGACACTTCCGCCGCGTGGACGACTGACGCGGCCGGCTCACGACTCCTCCTCGGGAAGCGTCTTCTTGCGTCGCAGGAGGTGGTGGTAGTGCTGGGCGAAGCGGTGGGCCTCGTCGCGGACGTATTCGAGCAACCGCAGGGAATAGGCGTCTTTCGAGATCTTCAAGGGCTCGCTCCGCCCCGGCACGAACACCTCCTCCTCACGTTTCGCGAGGCTGATCATGCAGGGAGGCTCGATGCCGAGGGCCTGCACCGCCGCCACCGCCGCGGAGAGTTGCCCCTTGCCGCCGTCGATGAGGAAGATGTCGGGCAGGGAGATTCCCTCCCGCACGAGCCGGGCGAACCGCCGCGACACGACCTCGTGGATGCTCTTGAAGTCGTCGATGCCGTCGACCGACTTGATCCGGTAGCGCTTGTAGCCCGGCTTGAAGGGGAGGCCGTCGAGGAACTGCACGAGGCTCGCGACCGTCTCGCTGCCGCCGAGGTGCGCGATGTCGACCCCCTCGATCACCCGCGGCGTCTTCTCGAGCTTGAGCACGCTCTTGAGCCCCGCGAGCCCCTTCTTCGGGTCGACGAGAAACACCTCCGGCTGCACGTGCTCCTCGAGGTCGCCCCGTTCGTCGAGCGTCTCGAGCAGGCGGATCTCGTCCCGCAGCCTCGCCGCCTTCTCGAAGGCGAGCTCCTGCGAGGCGGCCATCATCTCCCGCCGCATCTCCTCGAGCAGCCGTTTCTTGTTGCCGTCGAGGAAGGTCCGCAGCCGCATGATGTCGCGACGGTAGTCCTCCTTCGAGATCCGCAGGTTGCAGGGGGCCGTGCACTGGCCGATCGACGCGAGCAGGCAGGGACGAAACCATTGCCACTTCCGGTCGTCGGCCTCGATGTCGAGCGTGCAGGTGCGGAACTTGAAGATCCGCTGGAGAACCACCATGGCGCCGCGGAGGCTGCCGGCGCTCGGGAAGGGGCCGTAGAGCTTCACCCCCTTCCGCCGCGGCTCGCGGGTGAACTCGACCCGCGGATAGTCCTCGTGGGTCGTGATCTGGAGGTAGGGAAAGGTCTTGTCGTCCTTGAGATCGGAGTTGAACCGGGGCTGCACGTCCTTGATGAGCCGGCTCTCGAGCAGGAGGGCGTCGACCTCGCTCTCCGCCTCGAGGAAGTCGATGTCGCGGATCTCGCGGACGAGTTCGGCGGTGCGGCGGTCCTGCTCGGCCGCCTTCAGGAAGTAGCTCGACGCCCTCGCCCGAAGGTTCTTCGCCTTGCCGATGTAGATGACCCGGCCGGCGGCATCCTTCATGAGGTAGACGCCCGGCGTCTGCGGAAAGGCCTTCACCTTCTCCGCCGCGGCGGACCGGTCGGAAGCCTCCGCGGCGAGGTCGGTGTCGGCGGGGGTCGATTCGGCGGGGCCGTCGTCGGGGGCCATTCCGGGATTTCCCACGATTTCCCGGAAGCTAGGCCAGCAGTTCTTCGAGCGGGCCGTGCGTCTCGATGCCGCTCAGGTTGGAGTCCACCTGCCCGAAGAACTCCCGGTCGGAACCGGCGAGCTGCAGCCACGTCGTGTACATGTTGCTGATCGTGCGATGGCCGCGGGCCCCGTACGACGGGTAGTCGATGTACCGCCCGGTTCGCAGCCGGCCGCCCAGGTTGCCGAGCAACACCATCGGCCATTCCCAGCATCGCGAGTGGTGGCCTTCGGCTCCGTCGCTGAGATACACGATCAGCGTGTTGTCGAGCATCGTGCCGTCGCCCTCCGGGACACGCTCGAGCTTCGCCATGAACTCGGCGATCCGTTCGAAATGCCACCGCCGGATCATGTCATACAGCTCGAAGGACGTCCGGCCCTGGTCACCGGAGCCGTGGCCGATCATGTGCTTGTCCTTCTTGAGCCCGAGGCCCGTGAAGGTGACGTCGAACTCGCGGATGCCCGCCGCGGACGAAATCGTCAAGACGTTCGTGAGCCCGCAAATCAGGGCACAGGCGCCGATGTCGAACATCGCGTCCAGACGGTCGATCTCGACGGCGCTCGTGTACTTGTCGCTCGCCACGGGCCCCCGCTCGCGGAGCGTGTGCTGCACCTCGTTGAGCCGGCTCTGCCGGTTCCGCAGCGTCTCGTAGGTCTCCAGGTAGGCGCCGAGCTGCTCCCGCTCCTGCCCGGCCAGACGCGACTCGACTCGGCGAATGTCGTCCCGCATGAAGTCGAGGAGGTTCGCATTCGCCGCATACAAGTCACGGGAATGCCCTTCGGCGACGCTGCCGAACAGATTCGAGTAGGCGAACGACGGCGAGACCATCGTCGGCAACGGGCGATCGGGGCCGATCGCGGAGATGTTGTAGATGACGTTGTCTTCGATCCGCTTCGACATTCCGATGCCGATGTGCGGGAAGATGCCCGGCAGCTGCCGCGACAGGGCCCCGTCGACGGTTTCGCCGTTGATCTTCGTGCTTTCGCCGTTGCCGTTGCCGCGGCCGCCGCCGAACGCGCCCAAGGCCATGAAGTTGTTCGAGTGGCCGCCGCCGCAGACACGGCCCGAAAGCCCCTGCACGATCGTCACTCGATCCTTCCAGCGATCGACCGGCTCGAGCGAGACCGGGAGCTGCTTGTCGGCCAGCGACTCGTCGACGAACGGATGGCCCTGTTTGTCCTCACGATCGGCCCGCTTCATACCGGCCAGACACATCTGTTGCGGCGGGACACCGTTGCTCTCGACCACGAAGACGAACCGCTTCGGAGCGATGGCCTGGCCCGCGGCGAACGCCTGCATCTTCGAGAGGATCGGGCTGAGCAGCATCGAACCGGCGCCGAGCGTCATTCCCTTGAGAACATCGCGACGAAGCAGGGTCATGTCAAAACTCCAGAAAAGGGGAGGAACGACGTCGAACCAACAGCCAGCCTCGTAAATGTTACGTTCATCGGCCTTCATCCGCCGACGGCACGCGATACAGGAAAGAATCGCTCGCCATGATCGCGGCCACCAGGGCCTTCATGCTGCCACCGCTCTCGCGATACCGCTTCTGGGCGTCCTGCAAACTCGGCCCATCGCCCAGATTCTCGTTGCGGCCCATGAAGTAGCGGAACACATGCCGGATGAAGACCTGCTCGGCCCGCTCCGACTTCGCGATCTTGTGGAGCAACTCGACGGCGTTGCCCACCGTGCCCTCCGCGGAGGGGTCGCCGAAGTCGTTGATCTTGCCGTTGGTGTCGACCGGAATCGCCTTGGTCACGTTGCCGAGCGACTTCCCCTTCTTGTCGACGTTCTTTTCGGTGGCCTCCACGTCGAGCACCGGCTCAGCGGTGCGGAAGCGACCGAAGCAGTCGTATGACTCGAACGTGAGGCCGAGCGGGTTCATCAGGGTATGGCACTTCCAGCAGTACTCTTGCTCGGTGACCTTCATCCGCTCGCGGAGCCCATGGTGCGGGGCGTTCGGCAACTGGGCGTCGACGGTGATCGGCACGTCCGGAACGACGCCGCCGAGGAGTTTTTCCCGGACCCACTTGCCGCGAAAGATTGCATGATTTTCGTCGGTTTTCGCGTTGGCCGCCAGCCACGCCGGCTGCGTCAATATGCCCGCCCGCTGCTCCTTCGGCAGGTCGACGGGCTGCTCGCCGGGGTCGGGGAAGTCTTCGAGATTGTAGGCCTCGTAGACCGATCGGCCCGGGATCCAGCGGCGGTCGACCTTGAAGGGCATGGACTCTTCCGTGTACTTCCCCTCCTTCAGCCCTTTGTCATATCTTTCCCGGTACTTGGCGAAAGTGTCAGCCCGCTGCTTCTTGAGCGTCGCTGCAACCGAGTTCCCCACGAACGACTTGTTCGTCGTCAGCAGCTCAACGAACACGTTTTCGTCTTTCTCGAGGATGTATTCGATCAGCTTGTCGGTGTCTTTGATCAATTCGACGGCGTCGTGCTCGGGATTCGACTTCTCGTCCTGAAACACGTCCTTGGCGTGGCCATAGCCGAAATACTCCCGAAAAAACCGGGCGATCCGCGGTTTGCTCGCCTTGGGATCGCGCAAGAGTTCGAGCGTCGCAGCCTCCACCCCTTCGCGGGTGTCGAGCCCGCCCTTTGCGGCGGCAGCGGTCAATCCCGGTCCCGGACGACGATCCGTGAGCCCATAGGAAATCGCGTACGCGATCTGCCGCGGCGTCAGTCGCACCTTGCCATCGGCGTCCGGCGGCCCCTCGGCAAGTTCCCAGCGATAGATCGCCTCGGGCAATAGATAGACGGCCGCCAGCGTGGCCCGCGTGCCGACGACCGCTCCCGCGTCGGCACGGTTCTTGCGCCACAACTCCGCGAAGCGGAGGGCCTCCTCGGCCGTGGGCGCCCGACCGAGCACCCGATTGAATTGGACCGTAATCGCGGCCGTGATTTCGGCGTCGCTGGGCTCTTTGCTTTCGTCGAATAATGGGGGAAACGCAGGGGGGACATTGCCGGCGAACTTTTTCTTTTCGCCGTCGAGACTGAAGCCCGTCTGCCCGCTCGCGAGCTGCATGGCATTGCGAATCAAGAGCACGGTGGTCGGCTCATCGAGCTTCGCCGCCCCCATGTCCTTGAACGCAAAGCCGCCCGCGGCAGTGAAGGGCTGGGCCAGCACGCCCCCGGCCGTGATGAAATTAGCCGCGTAGATCTCGGGACTGAGCCGCCGCAGGCCGCTCGGGCTGTCGAACTTCGCCTTGAAATTCGGATCGAAGAGCTTGTCATGCGGAACCTTGTTGCCGTTGGCGAACTCCGCCCGCGCGGAAAAGTGCCGTCCCGATCGCTTCAGTTCGCCCGCGATCCAATCGGTGACGGCCTTGACCTCGGCGTCGCTGAGCTTGGGGCGATCGGCAGGCGGCATCTCCCGCGTAGCGACCAGCTTCTTGAGCATCGCCCACCGGCCGCCGCCGGTGCCGGCCTTCATGTCCGGGTCGAGCGCCGCCAGATCGAGATCCCCTTCCTGCGTCGAGCCGCTGTGGCACCCGCTGCAGTGCTTCATGAGCACCGGATGAACCTCGTTGTCGAACACCTTGCGGCTTTCGTCGAACGAGGCGTACTTCGGCACGTTCGGCCGTGCTTCTTCCTGGCCGAGGGCCGAGAGAGAAATTAGGCAGCCGCAACCAGCGCCAAGACAGAGAAGGGCTAGGCGATACATGTCAGGAAGCCCGGCAAACAGATCTGGAACCTTCGCCCGTAATTTCCGGGGTTGGCCAAGCTTTCGGACCGTTTGGATTTCTCAAGAAATTTTAGGAGCTGGCGTGCGCAGACGCAACTCTCGCCAGGCGAACTCCGCCTCGAAATACCGGTCCTGAAACAGCACACGGCCGGCCTCTGCTCTCGGCCCGATCTAC
>CAZPEM010000102.1:0-12577 GCA_964585575.1 uncultured Chitinophagaceae bacterium | reverse complement strand
GCCGTTCCCGTGGCGGTGTAGACGCCCGGCGAGGGGGGCGTGACGCTGGAGACGGCTGGTCCCCTGCCATCGACGAGAAAGTCCACGAGGGAAGGAGGCGTGAATTGCAGCCTTGCTCCGCTTCCCGCTTTATCAACGATGGTGTCTCCGACTGACGCTAGAGAGATAGCGGAGGAGTTGAACGTGATGCCGTCGAGATCTTCGTCACCCGTAGCGACCGTGTATTCAAATCGCAGAGTATCGGTGCCGTTCCCCGACACATAGCTGGCGGACTTCTTGTCAGACCCGATAAGCAAAGGGAGTGCGGGCCGGCCCGTCACAAACACGGGCTCATTGAACGTGACGTCAAACCCGACAATCTCTCCGACTTTTTTCGTGCCTCCTGCTCCAACGGGAGTGACCGAGTCGATCGTTGGCTCCCGGTCGTAAATCCATTCAATGCTCTTTGGGGCAATTAGCTTTCCGCCAGCGTAGGTCTGAATTGGGGTCGCGTTCGTCTCGGACACGGTGAGCCGATACGATCCCTCGACGGATGTGAGGACAGGAAGGCCGGACAAAACATAGCTGTCGCCGCTTCCGCTCAGTACGACGTTGGAACCAGCCAGCAAATCGATCCCGCCATCCCGCGTGAGCGTAAAGTCAGTCAGGTCGACGTTAAAAACATTCTGACTGAACTTAATGTTGACCGAATTGACCTCCGTGAGGCGGGGGTTGATGGCACCCAAGGGAGCCAGAGTGATTGCGTCGACAGTCAATTGCACGGGCGTGGCCTCGGTCATCACCCAAGTGATGGTGGACTGCGTTCCGATCTGAGCATCCGCGAACGTGAGAATGTAGGTGCCAGGCAACTGTGTAATATTTGAAAAGTTACTGATTTCAAACGTCTGACGACCCTGGTTGCTCGTGACATCAGGTATGAGCCGAATAGGCAGCACGCCGCCTCCGGCGACGATATCCACCTGAGCACCATCTCTGGTCAACTCCAAGTCCTCCAAGCTGAGGTACCCGGACCGCGGATCGCCGCTCTCGTTTTCAAACGGGATCGGCACGTCAAATGTCAGCACCACCGTGCTGACAGGGGTGGCACGCGGGTCGCTTCCAGGGCCGAGGGGCGTCTGCGTGTTATCAAGTAGCGTAAACGCAGGCGGGGCCGCGGGCTGGGTTACGACGTAGGCCTTTTGTGTTTCAAAAGACGGGAGGAACAGGTTCAGCGGGTTGCCGGAGAAGTCGGTTATTGAAACGATCGGAGGGTTATTGATGTCGTTGTTGATGTTGTTAATGGGCCCATACTGCATGTCGTTGACATCGTTG
This sequence comes from uncultured Chitinophagaceae bacterium, assembly GCA_964585575.1. Taxonomy (GTDB): domain Bacteria; phylum Planctomycetota; class Planctomycetia; order Pirellulales; family UBA1268; genus UBA4655. Next base: position 11,266 of record CAZPEM010000102.1, on the reverse strand, counting down.
GTGTCATTGGCCGTGACGGTGTAAAGGAACGTAAGAGTGTTCGACTCGGTGCCTGACCAGTATGTCGCTGTCCGCGAGTTGCCGTTGATACTTAGAGTCATGGTTGGCGTGCCGGTCACGAATACTTTCTCGCTCATGGTAAGGACGATCGGAAGTAGTTCGTTTTGGCGATAGATGCCAGCCGGCACTTCGACCTTCGTAATGGACGGGAAGGTGGTGTCAATCAACAAAGATCCGAGCGACGTGGCGACGTTCCCTGCTTGGTCCGTGACGGTCATGCTGACAGCGTAGCTGTCGTCGGCGAGCGCACCGGGCACCGTGAGATTCCATGTCGTTGAATTGGGCGTATTCAATACGCCGCCCACCATGCCCGGTCCGCTGCCATATGTGACACCGCCGATCGTTACGGACAGAGTCTCTCTCGAAGTCGTTGATCCTTCCTGATTCTGGCTCCAACTGCCCGCCAGAGTTGGCGTCGAATCGGACGTAATGATTGGACTGCTTGTGAGCGACGCACCAGATGGCCCCACGGAGTCGACCTTGAACTGAAATTGCGGGGATGTCGGCTGCGTACCCCCTGTGGCGGTCAAAATGGCAAGACCTTCGGGTAGTGGTCCTGTCGCCAAAGTTATGGTGCCGCCGTCAATTTCCGCCTGCGTTAGTGGCGCGGAAAGGCTAATAATGATGCCGCTGTTACGAAGTGCGATCACATCGCCGTCCGAGTGAGTCCGAACGTCCAGCGTAACGAGCAAGTCACTGTCGTTAGTCCATGCCGACGACGAATTAGCGACGCCTCCAATCAACGGAGCAACGTCGTCGCTTACGCCCAATATCGTCGCCAAAACCTTTCGCCCCTCGAGCGGCTCACTCGCGAGCCGCCACGCCGAAAACGATTCACGGCTGCGACGTTGGGTCGAGCCATCGCGGGCCGCGCGGCCGAATCGACGCGCGATGCCCATGCTTGCGAAGGACCAGAGAGAGGAGAAGGATCGTCGCTGTCTGAAGAATCGCATCCGAGATACCTTTGGCGAGTGCTAGGCGTGGACGGAACGGGGAAAAATGCGATACGTTTCTGAAAGGCAGTATGAAAGGGGGACGGCGCCTCTGCAGAGAGGGACACCCGACGGAAGGATCGTCATTAGCAGGGGCATAGCCTCAAAAATAGGGCATTACAAAAAGGGTGAACGTCCCCCGTAGGGACCGGACCGTGACGGTATGCGGGTTCTGCGGCGGTGTCAAAGAATGGGCATTGGGAGACTGGAAAAGCCTGCGAAACCCAGCGCCTGTGGGCAGATCCGCTTGGCCGGCAGCCCCCGCCCCGCGGCGTTTGCGGCTATTGCCAATCGGCCCAGGGAGGTCTGGCCCCAGATTCGCCATCTTCCGTAACCCGCACTCGAGGACCCACGGTCAGGACCGGCACGACCGGAAGTCGAAACAACGGGCGGACATTTTCCAGGGGGAGGGCTCTGACGCCATGAACGCTCGTTTCTTTTGCGGTGCACGTAGCAGTGATGCGGGGCGTGCGGCCACGATCACCGGCTTGATCCTCGCGGCCGCGGTCTTTGTTTCACACCAGTCCGCGACCGCCGGCGACGTCATGCCGCTCGCTCGTTACGCCTCCGAATACGTGATCACGGACGAGCCCGGCGCGACGTCCACGATCCGGGCGGCGAATGCGGCTGACGACCGCGATCTTGCGTCGGCGCTCGATCGGGCGGATCAGGCTGGCGCGGTCGGCAACGCGGGCAAGGAGGGCCTCGTGGAACTTTCCGGGCATCACGGCCCGCCGGTCGCCCATGGGGATTCCTGCGACCCGTGCCATGCATGCTCGGGCAGGGGCTGCCGGAAGTGCCGTGACGCGAAGGGCTGGCTCAATCGGATCTTCTACAACGTGGAGCCAAGGCTGGTCGGGCAGGTAGACGCCCTCATGCTCTGGCAGGGGGCGATCCCGAGCCGGCCACTCTTCGTCAACGACACCGCGCCCTTCGCCACCGTGCTCGACGCCGATCAGGCGCAGACGCCGGTCTCGACCGGCTCGCGGTACACGCTGCAGTTGAACCTCGACTGCACCTACGCCTTCGAGGGGAGCTACTTTCGTGTCTACGGATTCGAGGGGGAGCAGTCCACGCCCCATTCCGACGGCGGCTACGAGATGAACAACCTCGCCGGGCTCAACTACAGCGACATCGACTGGGCCCGCCTCCGAACCAGCGGCAACATCCAGTCGGCCGAGTTCAACTGGCGGCGGAAGACATCGACGCCGATCACCTGGATCGCCGGCTTCCGCTGGGTGGAGTGGAACGAGGGGCTGAACATCGTCGACCGGTACGACGGCCTCGACGGATTCGGGGTCGACCGGATCAATACGCAGACCGGCAACGACATGTACGGCGGCCAGGTCGGGGCCGACGTCATGCTCTGGAACCGCGGGCAGGACGTGACTGTCAACGGCGTCGGCAAGGCGGGCATCTTCTACAACCAGGCCTACTCGCGGACGAACGTGCCGACGGAATGGTTCGTGATGGATGGCGACGCCGAGGCCGACCAGACGGCGTTCTTCGGCGAAGTGGGGGCCAACGCCAGCGTGAAGCTCACGCACTGGCTCTCGTGGCGGTTTGGCTACTCGGTCTACTGGCTCTCGGGCGTCGCGACGGCCGTGGACCAGCTCGATCGCGTCGGGCAGGCCCCGCCGCTCGAGCGGCCGCGGATCAACACGAACGGGAGCGTGCTCCTGCACGGTGCGACGACCGGTCTCGAGGCCCGGTGGTAGGCGCCGGTTCGCCGAGCAGGCCGAAGGCGTCGAGGGCTTCGCCGGTGTGGCTCCGCAGCAGGCCTTCCGGCTGCTTCCGCCACCGCTTCGCGTGGATCGCGATGTCCTCGGGCGGGCCGCTGGCGACGATGCGGCCGCCGCCGTCGCCCGCCTCGGGGCCCATGTCGATCACCCAGTCGGCCGCACTGATCACCTCGAGGTTGTGCTCCACGACGAGCACCGTGTTGCCCGCCTCCACGAGCCGCTCGAGCACGTGGAGGAGCTTCTCGATGTCGGCAAAGTGGAGCCCGGTCGTCGGCTCGTCGAGGATGTAGAGCGTGTTGCCAGTGTCGGTCTTTGCAAGCTCCCGCGAGAGCTTCACCCGCTGGGCCTCGCCGCCGGAGAGCTGCGGCGCGGGCTGGCCGAGGCCGACGTAGCCAAGGCCCACATCCACGAGCGTCGTGAGGATCTTCGAGATCTGCGGCACGGTGTCGAAGAGCTGCGCCGCGTCGGCCACGCTCATCGCGAGCACGTCGGCGATCGACTTGCCATGCCACTTCGCAGCGAGCGTGTCGAGCGCGTATCGGGTGCCGCGGCAGCTCTCGCACTCGACCCAGACGTCGGGAAGGAAGTGCATCTCCACGCGGCGTTGCCCGAGCCCCTCGCAGGCGTCGCAGCGGCCGCCGGGAACGTTGAAGCTGAAGTGTCGTGGCGTGAGGCCCCGCCGCTTCGCCTCCGGCAGCTTCGCGTAGAGCGAGCGGATGTGGTCGAAGACGCCCGTGTAGGTCGCCGGCGTCGAGCCCGGCGTCGAGCCGATCGGCTGCTGGTCGACGAGGATCACCCGGTCGATCCGCTCGATCCCCTTGATCGCGTCGTGGGCCCCGGGCTGCTCCCGCGCGGCGTGGAGCCGGCGGGCGAGCGCCTTCCAGAGCACCTCGAGCACGAGCGACGTCTTCCCGCTGCCGCTCGGGCCGGTCACGGCGGCGAGCACGCCGAGCGGGATCGAGGCGGTGACGCCGCGGAGCGTGCGGTGGCGGATGTTGCGGATCTCGAGCCACTCCTTCGGCTCGCGGCGGCCATCCCTCGCCACGCGGGCCATCACGGCGTCGTTGGCCCGCTTCTTTCCGAGGTAGGGGCCCGTCACGCTCTCCTTTGATTGCACGAGCTTCGCGGGGGCCGCCTTCGCCACGATCCGCCCCCCCTCCTTGCCGCTGCCGGGGCCGAAGTCGAGGGCGCAGTCGGCGGAGCTCACGACCTCGCGGTCATGCTCCACGACGATGAGCGTGTTGCCGAGATCGCGGAGCTTCCCCATCGCGCGGATGAGCCGCGAAGTGTCGCGGGGATGGAGGCCGATCGTCGGCTCGTCGAGCACGTAGAGTACGCCCGTGAGGCCGCTGCCCACCTGCGCCGCAAGTCTGATCCGCTGCAGCTCCCCCCCCGAGAGGCTCGCCGCCGGCCGGTCCATGTCGAGGTAGTCGAGGCCGACGTCCACGAGAAACTCGACCCGGCTCTTGAGCTCCCGCAGGAGGTCGGCCGCAAGCTCCTCTTCCTGCGGCTCGAGCTGAATCGCCCGGATCGCCTCCTGCAGTCGGCCGAGCGGCATCCGGCACCAGACGTCGAGCGGCCGGCCGAAGAGCGTCGTCGCCGCGGCCACCTCCTCGAGCCGGCTGCCGCCGCACTCCGAGCAGGGCACTTCGCCCATCACGGCATCCACCTTCCCGCGGAGGCCGACGACGAGCCTCGCCGCCTCCTCGCAGGCCGCCTCGAGCCCCTTGAACTGGAAGGCAAAGCGGAAACTCGGCACCTCGATCCACTTCTCGCCCGTGCCCTCGAAGAGCGGCCGCAGCGCCAGCCCGGGGATTTCGGACAGCGGCACGTCCATCGGCAGCCCCGTCGCCTTCGCCACCGCCTCGAGCATCGCCCGGCTCAGCGGAAGCGAGAGGCTCGGCCAGAGGTCGAGGGCGCCGTCGGCGAGCGTCGCCGAGGGATCGCGGAGGATCGAGCGGTGCTCGATGCCCACGCGCGTGCCGAGGCCGTCGCAGCTGGGGCACCAGCCCAGGGGGCTGTTGAACGAGAACTGCCTCGGCTCGAGCGGCTTGAAGCCGCGGCCGCAGTTCGTGCAGGCGAGCCGGCGGCTGTGCACCTCGGTGGGCCAGTCGGGCTCGGGCAGTGTTTTCTTGTCGGGGCCGTCGATCGCCTTCGCCACGAGCATCGTGCCCCCGCCGGCATCGAAGGCCGCCTCGACGCTCTGCGCCAGGCGGCTCCGCTCCTCCGGCTTCGCGGTCACCCGGTCGATCACGATCTCGAGCCGGCTCTTCCGCTTCCGGTCGATCGCCGGCTTCTCGTCGATCCGGAACGTCTGGCCGTCGATCCGCAGCCGCACGTAGCCCGCCGCCTGGAGCCCCGCGAGGAACGCCTCGGGCGTCTGCGTCACCTTCATCTCGACCGGCGCGAGTAGCAGCAGCCGCGCCCCCGCCGACTCCTCGAGCAGCCGCTCCACGACCGCATCGACGCTCTGCGCCCCAACCGGAACCCTGCAGTCGGGGCAGTGCATCTTCCCGAGACGGGCCGCCATGACGCGGAAGTAGTCGTACATCTCCGTGAGCGTGCCGACGGTGGAGCGGGGGGTCGCGCCGGTGTTCCGCTGCTCGATCGCGACCGCGGGCGAGAGCCCGTCGATCCGCTCGAACACCGGCTTCGGCACCTGCCCCACGAACTGCCGGGCATACGGCGAGAGGCTCTCGACGTACCGCCGCTGCCCCTCGGCGTAGAGCGTGTCGAAGGCGAGCGAGGTCTTCCCCGAGCCGCTCGGGCCGCAGCAGACGGTCATCGCGTTGCGCGGGATCTCGGCGTCCACCGACTTGAGGTTGTGCTGCCGCGCGCCGCGGACGGAGATCACGGGCGGCCCCGGATCGCGGGAGACGTCGGCGAGCCGGGCCAGGTCGTCGCCGGCGGCCTTGCGGCGGACCTTGCGGGCCCGCGGGGGCTTGCCGTTCGCCGCGGGCCGTGCGGCCAGGAGCGGCGCGAGGGCCTTGCCCGTCTCCGACCGCTTCGCCTTCACGATTTTTTCAGGCGTCCCCTCGGCCACGATCCGGCCGCCGCCAGCGCCCCCTTCCGGCCCGAGATCGATCACCCAGTCGGCCCGCTTCACGACGTCGAGGTTGTGCTCCACGACGAGCACCGTGTTGCCCGCCTCGACGAGCCGCTCGAGTACCTCGAGCAGCTGCCGCACGTCGGCCATGTGGAGGCCGGTCGTGGGCTCGTCGAGGATGTAGAGCGTGCGGCCGGTGGACCGCTTCGCAAGCTCGCGCGAGAGCTTCACCCGCTGCGCCTCGCCGCCGGAGAGCGTTGGCGAGGGCTGGCCCAGATGCAGGTAGTCGAGGCCGACGTCGCAGAGCGTGCGGAGCTTCTGCTCGATCTCGTGACAGTCGGCGAAGAGCTCCCGCGCGTCGCCCACCTCCATCTCCAGGAGGTCCGCGACGCTCCGGCCCTTCCACCGCACCTCGAGCGTGTCCTTCGCGAACCTCGCGCCGCCGCAGGTCTCGCAGGTGACCCAGACGTCGGCGAGGAAGTCCATGTCGAGGCGGACCGAGCCGTTTCCCTCGCAGGCCTCGCAGCGGCCGCCGGCCACATTGAAGCTGAACCGGCCCGCCTTCCAGCCCCGCTTCCTCGACTCCGGCAGCATCGTGAAGAGCTTGCGGATGTCGTCCCAGACCTTCACGTAGGTGGCGGGATTGCTGCGGGGCGTGCGGCCGATCGGCGACTGGTCGATCACGATCACCTTGTCGAGCTCTTCGGCGCCGTGGATCGCGTCGAACTCTCCCGGCTTCGCGATCTCGCTGCCGAGCCGACGCCGCAGCTCCGGCTCGAGCACGTCGCCCACGAGCGAACTCTTGCCGCTGCCGGAGACGCCGGTCACGCAGACCAGGAGCCCAAGCGGGATCTCGACGTCGATTCCCTTCAAGTTGTTGTGGCGAACCCCTTCGAGCCGCAGCTTCTTTCCCGAGGGCTTGCGACGTTTTTCGGGCACGTGGATCGCCTCGCGGCCGGCGAGGAAGCCGCCGGTGAGGCTCCGCGGGCTTGCCGCCACGTCTTCCGGCGTGCCCGCGGCCACGACCTCGCCGCCGCGCTTCCCCGGGCCGGGGCCGAAGTCGACCACCCAGTCGGCCGCGCGGATCGTCTCCTCGTCGTGCTCGACGACGATCACGGTGTTGCCCTTGTCGCGGAGCTGCTCGAGGGCCGCAAGCAGCTTCACGTTGTCACGCGGGTGAAGGCCGATCGACGGCTCGTCGAGCACGTAGAGCACGCCCGAGAGCCCCGAGCCGATCTGCGCCGCAAGCCTGATCCGCTGGCTCTCGCCGCCGGAGAGCGTCGGGGCTCGCCGGTCGAGCGCGAGGTAGCCGAGGCCCACCTGCTCGAGGAAGTCGAGCCGCGAGCGGATCTCCTTCAAGAGCTCCGCCGCGATCACGCCCTCCGTCTTCCCGAGCACGATCCCGCCGATGAACGCCCGCGCGTCGGTGATCGGCAGGTTGCACAGTCGGTCCAGGGAGAGCTCGCAGAGCTTGTTGCGCGAAGGCTCGCCCCCGAGCCCCTTCGCCGCCGACTCGATCCTCACCGCGCGGGCCTGCGGCGAGAGCCTCGCCCCCTGGCACTCGTGGCACGGGGTCACGCTCATGTACTTCTCGATCTGCCGCCGCAGGATGCCGCTCTTTGCGTTGCGCCAGCGGTTGGCGAGCATCGCGAGCACACCCTCGAACTTCGCCTTCGCCCCCCGCTCGGCCCGCCCCCGCCGCCAGGCCACGCGGATCTCCTCGGCGCCGGTGCCGGTGAGCCAGAGCTTCTTCTGCGCGGCCGACAGCTCCTTCCAGGGCGTCTCGAGCATCGTGCCGGGGGGCAGTTTCTTCTTCGCCTCGACATGAGCGGCCACGCTGTTGACCAGCCGCCGCAGCCACCGCGGCATGTCGCGGAATCCCCCGATCACCGCGAAGCAGCCCTTCTTCACCGAGGCCTCGGGATTCACGACGAGCAGCGCGGGATCGATGCCGTAGATGTCGCCGAGGCCGTCGCAGGTGGGGCAGGCGCCGTGCGGCGAGTTGAAGCTGAAGGTCTGCGGCTCGGGCGTCGGGTAGCTCGTGCCGCAGGCCGTGCAGGCGAACTGGCTCGAGAGGACGAGGTCGTCGTCGTTCCCCTCGCTCGCCACGACGACGAGGCCGCCGCTCGTGCGGAGCGCGAGCTCGACCGCCTCCGAGAGCCGGCCCCGCGACGATTCCTCCGGCACGATCCGATCGACCACGACCTCGATCGTGTGCTTGAGCTGCTTCTCGAGCGGAGGCGGCTCCTCGACGCGGATCACCCTGCCGTCGACCCTCGCCCGCGTGAAGCCCTGCCGCACGAGGTCGGCAAAGAGGTCGCGGTGTTCCCCCTTCGCGCCGCGGACGATCGGCGCGAGCACCATCGAGGTCGTGCCGCCGCGGAGCTGGATGATCCGCTCGACGATCGCGTCGCGGGGCTGCGCCTCGAGCCTGCGGTCGCAGGCCGGGCAGTGGGCGCGGCCCACCCGCGCGTAGAGCACGCGGAGGAAGTCGTGGATCTCCGTCATCGTGGCGACGGTCGATCGCGGGTTCGTGCCGGCCGACTTCTGCGCGATCGAGATCGACGGGGAGAGCCCGGTCACGCTCTCGACGTCGGGCCGGGGCAGCTGGCCGAGGAACTGCCGGGCGAACGTGGAGAGACTCTCGACGTACCGTCGCTGCCCCTCCGCGTAGAGCGTGTCGAAGGCGAGGCTCGACTTGCCCGAGCCGCTCACGCCCGAGAGACAGACGAGGCATCCCCGCGGCAGGCCGACGGTGACGTCGCGGAGGTTGTGCTCCCTCGCTCCGCGGACGACGATCGGTGGGACGTGCATGGAGAGCGGGGAAGTTTCCAGGTCGGCGGTCGAAGGTCCGTGGAACGCCTCCATCGTAGTGTCGGGACGCCAGTTCCACAGTCGGACATCGGGCGGAGCCCGCTCGGAAGCCGGGGCTGCGACGCTTCTGGACACGCTTTCGCCGGTGCCTTACGATCAAATCTTCCCGCGGCCGGGCGAGCCATCGCCGACCGCACGGGGCGGTAGCTCAACTGGGAGAGCGCGGCGTTCGCAATGCCGAGGTTGGGAGTTCGATCCTCCTCCGCTCCATTCGTTTTCTCGTCCGGTTCTCGGCGTCTCCGGTTCTCGGCGTGATGGGGTCGATCGACTTCCGCCAATCGGGTTCGTCTGCCGCGGGTTCGTCGGCCGTGCTGGCCGACCCGTCTGCCGAACTCATGGAACGGGTCCGGCGGGGCGACGCCACCGCGTTCGAGGACCTGATCCTGCTCTGGCAGGACCGGCTCGTGACGCTCCTCTGGCATCAGACCGGAGACCACGCGCTCGCCGAGGACCTCGCCCAGGAGACGTTCCTGCGGGTCTACCGCTCGCGGGCCTCCTACCGGCCGACGGCCCGGTTCTCGACCTGGCTCTACACGATCGCGCTCAACGCCGCGAAGGACGCGAGGCAGCGGGCCCACCGTCGGCGGGAGCACGGCATCCCCACGAGCGCGTCGGCGTCGTCGAGCGCGCTGGCGCTCGACACGGTCGCGATCGACGCGAGCGGCAGGCTCCCCACGCGGCAGGCCGATCGTCACGAGCTGCAGGCCGTCGTGCAGCGGGCGGTGGCCGACCTCAACGAGCATCAGCGGACGGCCGTGCTCCTCTCGAAGTTCGAGCAGTGTTCCCACGAGGAGATCGCCGAGGCGATGGGGATCACCGTGCCGGCGGTGAAGTCGCTGCTGTTTCGCGCCCGCGAAAACCTGCGGGTCGCCCTCTCGCCCTACTGCGGCGACGCGGAGTGAGCCGACGATGGAACACGCCCGGGACGACGCCGATTTCACCGTGAAGGACGACGACCTGTTCGAGGCCGGCAGGGAGCGGGCCTGGCGGATGCTCGACCATCTGCCGAAGGGGGAAGCCCATCCGAGCCTGGCGGCGACGACGATCGAGATGTCGGCGGTGGGCCCGGCGGGGGGACGGGAGCCGCGGGCGGTGTCGACGCGGTGGCGGCGGCGTGCGATCGCGGCGGTGGTGCTCGCAAGTTCGCTCACCGCTGGGTTCGTCGCCGGATCGCGGGCGAAGGCCCTGCCCGACGATCCACTCGCGGCCGCGGTCGGTCGCCACATCGCTGTCCTCACGGAAGCGGGGAGCGTCGAGTTCCTGCGGAGGTTTTCGGCTCGCGACATTCCTCCGCCTCGAAGGCGAGGCGGGCCGCGTTTCGAGGCCGACAGTGTCGTCTTCCCGGAGCCCTACCCCGCGCTCGATGACGCGATCGAGGACTTCCGCGCCGCCCTCGCCGCTTCGCCTTCGCGGCTTCCTCGTTGGACCGACGCGGCCCGGCGAGCTGCGGAGTCGCTCTCTCCGGCCGCGTTCCAGGCGGCCATGGACACCGCGCGGGCCCTCGCCGACCCTGGGGCGGAACCGCTCATCGAGGCGGCGCGGCGGTGGCACCAGTGGGTGCTCGCAAGCGACCCCGTCGAGCGGCGAATCCTGCCGACACTCGGCACGAGGGAACGCCTCGAATGGCTTGCGCGTCGCGGCCGGCCCTTCAGGAGGCCGCGGGAATTCCCGAGAGAAAGCCGCGGACCAGCCGGTTGAAGGCGTCGGGATCCTCCATCGGCGTCATGTGGCCGCAGCCGGGCAGTTCCACCAGACGGGCCTGCGGCATCACCTGGACGATCGACCGCATCACCTCGGGCGGCGTGATCGAATCCTCCTCCCCCACGACGAGCAGCGTCGGCACACGGACCGCACGCATCGCTTCGGTCATGTCGGGCCGATCGGCGAGCGCCGCGAGCGCCTGCTGGATCGTGGCGGGGTCGGCCTCGAGGATCATGCGGTGGAGGCTCTCGGCGACGGGTGAACGCCGCCCTTGATCGGACGTCGGCGCGAGCAGCTTCGGCACCATCGCCTCCGCCGCGATCCGCGAGCCGACCCGGGCGACCCGCGCCGCGAGATCGCGCCGGCCCGCCCTCGCCGCGTCGGTGTCGGCCTCGATCCGCGTGTCGACGAGGATGAGCCCGCGGACGACCTCGGGATGATGCACGGCCAGGTGCTCGGCGACGTAGCCTCCCATCGAGAGGCCGCAGACGACCGCCCGCTCTCCGGGGACAACCGCCCTGATCACCGCGGCGGAGTCGTCGGCCAACTGGCGGATGCTCTCGATCGGCGCCGCTCCCAGGCTTTCGCCGAAGCCCCGCAGGTCGGGCATGACGAGCGTCGCGACGTCGGCAAGCGGCTCCTGGAACGCCCACATCCGGTGGTCGAGCGGAAACCCGTGGATGCACACGAGCGGCGGGCCGTCCCCCGCGACGTGCGCCGTGATCGATCCACCGCGAACGGCGACGTGCTTCGTTTCGGCCTTCATCGCGGGGCCTTGGCCTGGGCTGCCATGCCGCGGAACCGCTCGAGGTTGCGGCGGATCGTGCGGTTGTGCGGTTCGAGGCGGGCCG
>CAZPEM010000101.1:11311-12761 GCA_964585575.1 uncultured Chitinophagaceae bacterium | reverse complement strand
AAGATCTGCTGCCCGGAGGAGATCGCCTGGCGAAACGGCTGGATCGACGAGGCGAAGATGACGGCGCTTGCGGAGAAATTCCGCAGAAGTGGCTACGGCGAGTATCTCCTCGCGATCGCCAAGGAGCGGGTGTATTGATGCTGGTGACCAGAACGCCGATTCCGGGCGTGGTCGTCATCGAGCCGAAGGTTTTTGGCGACGACCGCGGCTTCTTCTTCGAGAGCTTCAACCAGCGTGCCTTCGACGAGGCGACCGGCACGAGCTTCACGTTCGTGCAAGACAACCACAGCCGAAGCAGCCGGGGCGTGCTCCGCGGGCTCCACTACCAGGCGAAACAGCCGCAGGGAAAGCTCGTCCGCGTGGTGGCGGGAGCGATCTACGACGTCGCCGTCGATATCCGCGAGGGCTCGCCCACCTACGGAAAATGGTTCGGCATCGAGCTTTCCGCCGACACCAAAAAGCAGCTCTGGGTTCCGCCGGGCCTCGCCCACGGCTTCCTCGTGACGAGCGACTCGGCCGACGTGCTCTACAAGACGACCGACTACTACGCCCCGGAGCACGAGCGAACGATCCTCTGGAGCGACCCCACCCTCGCGATCGCCTGGCCGCTCACCGCTCCGCCGATCCTCTCGGCGAAGGATCGGGCCGGGGGGGTACTCAGGCGGCTGTAATTTCGACATGGGCTTTGAAGCCCAGTCGCTGCAACAAAGCCTCACAGTCCTCCCACGTCAGACCGAACGCCCGCACATCTGCCAGCCCGAGTCGGCCCACCACTTCTACCAACTCAGCGCGAGCTGATGGATCGAAGTCAGCTTCTTGCATCGCATTCTCCGCCCAATCGACGAGCTGCTCGAGCGTCGTTTCGTGCCGCAGCCATGCGACTATTTTTTCAGCGACAGTCTGTCGGGTGACGATCATTTTGTTTTCTTTTCGTGTCCACGGTCGATCGGAAATTTCTCGTGAACTTCCACGAGCACGCCCCGCTCGTCGTAAATTTCCTGCCAGAATCGCACGGTGCGCTCAGCTGAATCAACTTCTTTCAGATATCGAGCCCACCACTTCATTTTCCCTTCAAAATCCCTCCAGTAAAGCCGTCCACCTCCAGCAACAGCCCGCCAGCTACCGAATTTTCGCTCATTTTGGCGGCGGGAGGACATGGACAAGTCGAAGGTGGACGGATGCAGTGCATTAAAGTGTACATGTGTATATATTATGTCAAGCAGCAGAAGTCTGGACGCTCGCCGATCCTGTCGGCGAAGGAGAGGGCAGGCAAGTCGTTTGCCGGGGGAAGCTGAGGCCGCACCATGAGGAGTCCTCACTGCCGACGTTGCGGGTACGGAACCACGCCGTACGGAAGCCCGAGGAGCGAGCCGAGAGGGGCGTGGACGTTCCATCAACTCGCGGGGCTTTCCTCAACTCCCCTCTCGGCTTGCGCCTCGGGCTTCCGGGA
>CAZPEM010000101.1:8586-11211 GCA_964585575.1 uncultured Chitinophagaceae bacterium | reverse complement strand
CTTGCGCCTCGGGCTTCCGGGATTTGCGCGAGCATGCCCGCAGGGAAATGTGCGTCTGTGAGCCAGCGGGCCATGGCGGGGTAGATCTTTTCGGCGTCGAAGACCTGCTCGGCCATGCGGCGGGATGCGGCGGCGTGGCGGGCGACGAGGGGCCTGTCGGCGGCGTAGCGGCGGATCGCGGCGGCGAGACTTTCGCGGTTGCCCGGCTCGTAGGCGATGCCGCAGGCGTGCTCGGCGAGAAGCGAAGCCGACTCGCCTTCGAGGCCGCTTACGATCGCAAGGCCCGCGGCCGCGTAGTCGGCGAGCTTGTTGGGCACCGCCACCCACGACCGGGAAAACATCGGCACGATCCCGACGTCGCAGTCAGCGAGCAGCTGCCGCAGACGCTCGTCGTCGAGGTAGCCGTGAAACCGGATCGCGCCATGCGAACCGCGGGCGGCCTCCTCGACCGCCGGCCGCAGGGCCCCATCGCCGGCAATGTCGAGCGACACCGCCTCGCCGGCCGCCGCCATTGCCTTCACGCTCTCGAGCATGGTCGGAATGTCGTACGACACGCCGAGGCTGCCGACATAGACGAGCCGGAGCGTGGCAGCCTGCCCGCGCGGGGCCTGCGGCACGTCCGGCAGGCCGATCCCTAGCCGAAACACGGCGGGCTCGGCGGCACGCCGGACAAGCCGGCCGGCACGCCGGACAAGATCCGTGTAGCAGCCGCTCACGACCGAGACGGCGTCGGCCTCGCGGTAGGCCCGCCTGGCAATTCGCGAAAGCGGCCAGAGCACGGCGGGGCCGAGCCACTTCGCCGGCCCGGGAAGGAGCTGCTGGAAGTTCTCCGGCCACGCGTCCTGCACGTCGAGCACCGCCCGACAGCCCCACGCCGACCGCAGCCTCGCCGCAGCGTCGAAGAGCCCAAGCGGCGGGAGCGTGACGAGGATGACGTCGGGCCGCGGGATCGCCCCGGCCGCGACCGCCTCGCGGGCGATTCTCTCGAAGCTCCTGGCGTAGGCCGCATGGCTTCGCCACCGCGAGAGGCCGACGTTCGTCGCGTAAGGCTGCGTGGGCACAAGCCGCACCTCGAAGCCGCGGCCAGGCGAATCGTCGGCGCGGTAGACGGCCGGCAGCGACCGCTTCGCCTTGCGGACGTGGTGGAAGTCGCTCGACCACCAGACGACGTCGTGACCTTGCGATACGACCGCCCGCGCAAGCAGCCAGTAGCGAAGCGGCCTGCCCCCTTCGCCCGGCAGTGGGTCGAACGGGCTGTTGAGCCAGATCGTCATGCCTGCCTCGCTGTCGATTGCCGCCGCGCGAAGCGTTCGCAGATTCCCTCGAACCTCGCTGCCCAGGCTGACGCCGAATAGGGCTCGACGAGCTTTTGGCCGAGCCCGCCCATCGCGGGAAGATCCGCGGCGTGGGCATGGATCCATAGGAGCCCTTCGGCCAGGCTCTCGGCGCTTCCCGAGCGACAGACCCGGCCGTTGGCATCCGGCCGCACGAATTCGACGTGGCTCCCGCAGGCAGCGGTGCAGACGACCGGCATCCCCGAGCCGCACGCCTCCGCAATCACGAGCGGCCAAGGGTCGTAATCACTCGCGAGGACGAGGCAGCCGTGGGCGGCAAAGATCGCCGGCAGTTCGGCCGGCTGCACGAAGCCGCGGTCGGTGATCCCCTCGCGGCCGGCGAGCAAACCGGCATGCGGCCCCATGCCGACGCACGTGAGCCCCCACGGATCCGGCACGGCCGCACGATATCGCCGATACGCTTCGACCAGCAGATCAATCCGCTTCTCCCTCGAATACCGGCCGACGTAGAGAAACCGCCGCGGATGGCGATCCGCTTCCGGCCGAGCCGACCGCGCGGCGAGGTACGCCTCCGTGTCGAGACCGATGAGCCCCGTCTCGACCGAGCCATCGGGGAACCCGAGAAACCTTGCATACATCGCGGAACGCTCGCCCGTGACGATCGCCCCGACGAACCGCCGCAGGTACGCCCGCAGCACGAGCGGCGCCACGAGCTTCCGCAATGACCATGCAAACGTCATGTCGAAGGCAAAGAGCTTGGGGATCTTCGCGAACGCCGGGCACTCGGCGACCGCCCGACACATCCGGCTCCGCCATCCAAGCACGACGATCACGTCGGGCTCGAACGACCGCACCTCCCGCTCGAGCCCCTCGCGATCGAGCGGCTCGTCGTCGTAGCGACACGAGGCGTTCAAGCCGTGCAGCAGGGCTTCGGCATCGAATGCCGTTACGGTCTTCCGCGGAAGCTCGATCTGCAGCTTGAGCCGCACTCCAGGCAGGCCCGCAAACGCCCGCCAGCAGGCGAGCATCGCGGGCGTGACGCCCGTCCAGCAGAAAACCACGTTCATCGGTCGGCGCTCCACGCCCAGACCATGCCGCGGACGGTGAGCCTGCCGCCGCCTTTCTCAAACGCCTCGTCCACCGCGAGGGTGACGCCGAACCGCTCGTTGCCGTAGTCGTGGCCGGCGATGATAACTACGCCGATCCGCTTCGCCCAGGCGATCTCGTCGCGGACGGCCGCATACGAGTGGTCGGCATCGAGAAACACCATCGCCGGCGCCGGCCCCGTGTAGCCGCTGCGGAAGGCCTCGCTCGCTTGGCTGCGAAGCTC
>CAZPEM010000101.1:6345-8486 GCA_964585575.1 uncultured Chitinophagaceae bacterium | reverse complement strand
GGCCTGATCTTCCTGGTCGGTGAGGCCGCCGAGGGCGAAGACCGAGGGGTTTTCCAGGAGGTCGAGCTGCGTCGAGACCGCCTGCCGCACCTCTTTCTGCCAGCGGATCGCCCGGCAGAGCTGACGACACTTGTGCCAGAGCATCGGCATCACACGCTCCTCACCGACGTCGAGCCCCGCAGGCGGCGAAGCAGGCCCATCACCACGGCCACCGGCGGCTGCACGGCCGCATGCCGGCTTACGAACGCGGCCACGCCCGCAAGCGGCCCGAGCGGCAGCTGATCGAGCGAGAGCTCACGCCAGAACGCCTGCACCGCGTCGAACCGCCCCCACCAGAGCCGCTGATAGATCGCCGTTTCCAGCTCGCGGCGGGCGAAGCGGGCAAACGAGTCGCTCCTCATGCCAGCTTGCCCCCGCCGCCGCAGCTCGTCGGCGAGAAAGCGGTGGTAGGCGAGGATGTCGAACCGCTCCCGATAGACCGTGGTCCAGTAGGCGACGGCCTGGCCCGGAACGCCCACGTCGTATTCCGAAAGCGGCTCGGGCGTCACGAAGACCTCGCCGGAAAGGGCGAGCCTCGCCCAGAAGAGATGATCCTCCGCGTAGGCCACCCCCTCGGGAAACCCGCCGATCGCGAGGGCAGCGTCTTTCCGCACGATCGTCGTCGAGGTGTGGAGCACGAAGTCGCGGAGCCGCTCCGCGAAATAGTCCACCGGGCCGGCTGGCCGGGAGTGCCGCGGCCCGCGGCCGATTCCGTGGTAACGCTTTCGCACGCCGGCTGAGCCATCGACCGCGTAGAACCCCGCGCCGTAGAGCACGGCGGCAGGATGTGCCGCGATGAGCGGGTTCATTCGGGAAAGGTATTCCGGCAGCCAGCGGTCGTCGGCATCGAGAAACGCGACGAAGGGCCGGCTCGCGGCCCGCAGCCCCGCGTTGCGGGCCCGGCTCACGCCACCGTTGGGCTGGTCGATGACGCGATAGGCCACGCCCGCGGCCTCGGCGGCGTTGCTACGGTCGCGGGCGATGCGGTCGCCGCCGTCTGTCGAGCCGTCGTTGACGACGATCACTTCGGCTGGAGGGCAGGTCTGCCGCAGGACGGAGTCAATCGCCCGGCCGACCGTCGGGGCC
The DNA here is from genome assembly GCA_964585575.1 of uncultured Chitinophagaceae bacterium. Lineage (GTDB taxonomy): Bacteria > Planctomycetota > Planctomycetia > Pirellulales > UBA1268 > UBA4655. The sequence continues at coordinate 7,361 of CAZPEM010000101.1, read as the reverse complement.
TTGTTGAAAAGCGGGATGACGACACTGACCATCAGGGAGCCCCGGAGCCTTTTTCAAGGATACCCGGGAAAACGGGTGCCTGCGGGCGAAACAGACACCCCTGAACCGGCGGATCGCTACGGTTTCAGTGGCTGTTATTCTGGTTTGTCGGGAGTTATCACGATGCGACCGATGGGTGTGTACCGGCTGGCGTGGTTCGCCGCCGTCGTTTCGACGGGGCTTGCGGCGGCGCCGGCACGCGCGGTGATCATCGACACGCTCGACGGATCGGGCAACACCACCGCCCCGCCCGACAATCCCGGCTGGGCGAATGTCGGCACCGTCAACAACGGTAGCGGCGTCTACCTCGGCGACCGCTGGATGCTCACCGTCGCCCATGTCTGGTCGGGGCCGACCACGTTGAGCGGCACGACCTATCAGATCGTGCCGGGGAGCGAGATCTCGATCACGAACTACGGCACGGCGGGGAAGTCGCAGTTCACCGACCTTGTGCTCTACCGGCTCGCCAGCGACCCCGGCCTGCCCTACCTTTCGATTGCAAGCTCGGCTCCTGCCCTCAATAGCGGCGTCACCATGATCGGCGCCGGCCGCGACCGCGGCAGCTTCAAGACCTGGTCCGTGAACTTCGCTGCGGACCCCTGGGTCTGGACGGAGAGCAGCATCGATCCAAACGCGGCCGGCTACGCATGGGGCACGACCCGCACGATGCGATGGGGCACGAACAACCTTTCTGGAACCGGCGGCTGGATCGGCTACTTTATCGACAACCAGAAGGACGTGTTCAGCCTGCGCACGACGTTCAACTACTCGGAGTTGTTTTCCACCGAGGCCCAGGCCGCGGCTGGCGATTCGGGCGGCGCGGTCTTTTACAAGAACGGCAGCACCTGGCAGCTTGCCGGGATCATGCTGATCACCGATGCCTTCAGCGGCCAGCCGGGCTCCACGGCCGTCTTCAGCAACAACACCTACATGGCCGACCTGTCGTTTTACCGCTCGCAGATCGTCGCCGTCGTGCC
>CAZPEM010000101.1:0-6245 GCA_964585575.1 uncultured Chitinophagaceae bacterium | reverse complement strand
CGCAGCAGCGTGTTGGCCATGTAGAGGAAACACTCCGCCTGCGAGATCATCCGGAAGGCGTCGCCCTTCGTGTCGCGGAAGCGGTCGTAGGCGGCCGATGGCAGGAACGTTGAGGAGAGGCCGAGCGACGCCGGCTCCAACCCCAGCTGCTGGATCTCGCGGTCGGAGAGCGACCGACGGATCGCGAGCACGAGGTCGAGCACGTTCGCCCTTCCCGACACGAGGTCCATCGCCTTCTCCCGCTTGCTGCGGCGGGCGTTCCGCAGGGCCGTGGCCGCGGCCCATCGCCGAAGGCCCCTTGGAACCCAGCTCACCGTCGACAGCCACCGCTGCACGCGGGGGATGGAGCGGAAGTGGCCGTAGCCGCCGAAGAGCTCGTCGGCTCCGAGGCCCGAGAGGGCGACCGTCATCCCCTGGTCTTTGACGACGCCGCTCACGACGAACGTGTTGAACCCGTCGATGCTCGGCCGGTCGGCCGCGAGCATCCAGTCCCGCCACTGGGCGGCCACCCACGGGTCGTCGAGGATCGTCTGGCGGTGGACCGTTCCGAGCGCCATCGCCGTGGCCGCCGCATGCCCCGTTTCGTCGAACTCGCCATGCCCCTGGAACCCGACGGCGAACGTATGCACGTCGCCGGAGCGGTTGCGGGCGAGGGCGGCGATCGTGCCGCTGTCGATGCCGCCCGACAGGAACACGCCAAGCGGAACGTCCGACTCGCACTGGTCGCGGACGCTCTGCTGGAGATCGTCTGCGACTCGCCCGACGGCCTCCTCCTCCGAAAATGCCGCGACGGCATCCGGAAACTGCCAGTAGCGGCGAGGCTGCGAAAGAGGCCTGCCCTCCGCGATGCTGCGGCCCACCCAGATGGCCGAGCCCGCAGGAAACGACTTGATGGCGGAGTGGACCGTGAGCGGATCCTGCGGGGACCCGTAGGCGAGATACGAGGCGATCCCCGCGGGATCAAGATCGTCGGGCACGAGACCCGAAGCGAGCACCGACCGGATCTCGCTGGCAAACACGATCCCCCGCGACAGCTGCGACACGTAGAGCGGCTTGATGCCGAAGGGATCACGGGCAAGTAGCACGCGGCGGCTCCTCGCCTCGTAGAAGGCGAAGGCGAACATGCCGTCGAGTTCGGCAAGAACCGCGTCGCCCCATCGCGACAGCGACTTCAGGAGCACCTCCGTGTCGCCCGAGCTTTCGACCTCGACACCCTCGGACTTGAGCTTCGACTTCAGCCACCGGTAGTTGTAGATCTCGCCGTTGAAAATGAGGCAGTCGCCCGTGGCACGATTGAACATCGGCTGGTGGCCGGCGGGAGAGAGGTCGAGGATCGAAAGCCGTCGGAAACCGAAGCCGGCGACCGCGGCGTCGTAGCCACTGCCCAGCTCGAGCTCCTCATAGCCTTCGTCGTCGGGCCCGCGGTGGACCATCGCGCGCATCATCTCCCTGACGGCAGGCTCCACCTGCCGCCGATCGGCGCTGATCACTCCGGCGATGCCGCACACGGGTCGAAGAGGCGTGAATGAGGCTCGTATTGATTCCCTTCGTCGCATCGTACGCTCTGCCAAAGCGAAAAGAGACGAAATCCGGAGGGTGTCGGATTTGTAAGGCGGAGCCCACCCAAAGGACGTCAGAACTGCCGCCCAATCTGCAGCGACCCGCACGAGCGGCGAGGGAAGTCGGTCACCGCGGCCGAGGAGGCTGGCTCGATCGGGAGCCACGTCGCCGGCTCGCCGAAGGAACCGATTCTTCGACGAGTTTCGTCATCGTGTTGACGTGGACGCCGAGCACGCGGGCGGCACGCCCCTTGTGGCCACCGGTCAGTGCGAGCGCCTGCCGAACGGCCATCGTGCGGAGGGCGTTGAGATTGAGCACGGGCAGCGGGGGGTCGGCGTGCGCTGCAGCCCGGTCGATCGGCGGCGGCAAGGAGGCCGATGCATCCGGTCCGGATGTCAGGAGAGAACCGCTGCCAGCGAGCGTCGCCGGCCTCGGCGATTCCGGCACCTCCGCGGTCGATGCATCCCCCAGGGACGGCACCTCGCCGAGGGCGTAGACCCGCTCGATCATCTGCGAGAGCTGACGCACGTTGCCCGGCCAGCGGTAGCGAACGAATCTCGCGAGCGTTTCAGGGTCCGGTTCCCACAACGGTATGTCGAACCGATCGGAGAAGTAATGGCTGAAGTGTTGGATGAAAAGTGGGATGTCCGCCGCGCACTGCCGTAGCGGCGGCACTTCGATCTCGATCGTGTTGATTCGATAGAACAGATCCTCACGGTACGTGCCTGCTGCCACGGCTGCGGCAAGGTTTCGGTTCGTCGCCGCGATCACTTGGAAGTTGCTTGCGACCGCGGACGTGCGGCCTACGGGCGTCACCTCCCGCTCCTGCAACACGCGAAGCAGTCTTGGCTGGAGCTCGAGCGGCATCTCCCCGATCTCGTCCAGGAACACGACGCCGCCGTCCGCGGCACGGAACACGCCCTGCGTCGATCCAACGGCCCCCGTGAACGAGCCTTTCTCGTGGCCGAAGAGCTGGCTTTCGATGAGCGTGGCCGCCATGGGCCGCAATTGACCGCGATGAATGGCCGCGCGGCCCGTGGACCCGCCTTGTGGAGGGCCCGGGCGACCTCCTCCTTGCCGCAGCCGGTTTCACCGGTGATGAGGAGCGTCGAGTCGACGGTCGAGAGCCTCGCGATTTTCGCTTCGAGCCGCTTGGCTGCCTCCGACATGCCGACGATCCGTTCCCATCGATGTCGGGCTCCGAGTGCTCGTTTGAATGGTGAATCGGTTCCTGGCAACATCGTTCCCCCTCGATGATTCACAAAACACAAGAGCCTTCACAAGAGCCGTGAAAGCATTCACAAAAACCATGAAGACATTTGAGCGGCGCCTGCCCTATGATCAAGCCTGCATTTCCGGACAAAATGGGGTTTTTCAAATTTTTCCCCCGGAAAAATCTGCCTTTTTGGGCATCAGGCCTCTACAGAACATGGGCGGCATGCCATTCGCTGCAGTCGACGATCGTTTCGCGGTTTCTTCGAACGGACTCAGGCAGAGGGCGGAATGGCCGAAAGCAGAATGTGGGACCGGCTGGTCGCCTGGGGAGTTTCCGGGGTGATCGCCGTGGGAGCGGTGGCCGGCTTGGAGTCGTCAGCGAGGGCGGATGCGGTCCTCCTCTCCGCCACCGCAACCTCGAGCGGCACGATGTCGGCGCTTGGCCCCGCTGTGAGCGTATCGAGCCCAACGGGCTACTCGAACGAGTACGGCACGATCGTCACCGGCTCTGCCATCGTGACGGGCTCCGGTGGCGGTGCCATTCTGAATACCTGGGCCACGGTTTCCCACGATTTGGGAACGACGAAAAACATCTCGATGGCGTGGCGCACTCGCACGCTCAACGAGAGCTTTTGGGTAGAGCCGGGTGGAAACCCGACACAGCCGCCGCTGCAGATGAATTATCTCTATTTCGGAATGGCAAGCGACGTCATACACATGACCGGCTTCGCCCCGGGAGAGAAGTTCGTGATCCAGATGAGCTACGTCGTGATTCCCGGAAGCTTCGACGAAGAGGTGAACCGTTTTGAGGAGGCGATCCACGTCTCCTGGCTCAATCCGAACCTCGACGGTGGCACGTGGGTGAATGCCGTCTACGGCAATATCAACCAACGCGAGAGCGGATCGCTCTGGAACTTCAATGGAAGCTGGGCTGCCTCGGGCTACAACACGAAACTCGGCTCATGGGGCGTGGACACGACCAATAACGTCGCCTGGGCCGTACTCGACCACAACAGCCAGTTCGCCGTGGCTCCGGAACCATCCTCTCTCGCGATGGCCGGCACGGCGGCCCTCGTCATCGGCCTTACGGCGTATCGCCGTCGCCGGTGATCGCTCAGGAGGCTCGTGCGGCGAATTGCTGCGCCGAAGCCCTATACTTCGCGGTCGTTCCCTCTGGGAGTTCGGCCGCAACGCATGATCGCACATCCAAAGATCCTGTTGCTCGGCAAGGAAGGGCAGGTGGGCCGCGAGCTGCAGCGGTCGCTCGCGGCGGTCCGGCTTGTATGGGCTCACGAAGCTGGAGGGGGAGCGGGGCGCCGACCGGCGCGGCCTTGCTCGCCGACCTGACGGCGCTCGCGATCGACCTCGGCCGGCGGCCCGAGCTTGAGGATGGCCGGGCGACGATTTCTGCATGGCCTGATGCGAAAGCCCGCCTGATGCAGCTTGGCCGATGATTGTCAGCATCTCCTCCGCTTGTGGTGGCCGTGATTGATGCTCGGCGGGATCCGCTGTGGATTCGCAAAAGGTTCCAGTAGGAGGCTCGGCCCGTGAGCGAGAAAAAGAAACTCACATTGATCCACGAAGGCCGGTATGCGGCGGAGCTCGAGGTCGAATTGATCGACGATGACACTGGCTGGGCGCCCTACCTGAGCGTCTGTGATGCACGCAAACTGGACGCTGTGCGGGCAACCCTGAAGGCGGGCCGATTGGCAGAGGCTGCGGTGTTGGGCAGAGTGTTTGAGTTGCAGCCTGTAGGTCAACGCGAAAGCGCGTAACAATAGTTGCGGTGCCAGTTGTTGTGCCCTTGTCGGCAGTCGCGCGTGCGTTCTAGGCAGCCTGCTTGCGCAGATAGCTGCCGAGCGATTCCACGGGCGGTTCCGGGACGAGTTCCTCGCTATGGAGATCTTCGAGGGTGTCCGGGATGCCCGGTCGCTCAGTGCCTTGTGGAGAGATGAATACAACACCCAGCGGCCTCACAGCGCGCTGGGTTATCGGACCCCGGCCGGGTTCGCCGCCGCGTGTGCGGCTTCCGCCGATCGGCGCTGATCACTCCGGCAATGCCACACACGGGTCGCCAAGCCCTCTTTAGGAAACCACGCTCGAAACCTGCCCCCACATGATAGCTCCCGCCATGGGCGACGTTGACAGGAGAATAAACGGGCGTACACTTATTGATAGCGACCGCAGGTAAACAAAAACGATGACGACCACTGCCCGGGAAACCTACTCGATGCTCGGGAGTGAGCCGATCTGGCGAGCAGCCGCCGCATGCCACGAGGCTTTGGCCGCGGCCGGTGTGCCTCACACTGTCATTGGGGGAGTGGCGGTGTGCCTGCACGGATACCGGCGAAACACGGTCGATGTCGACCTCCTGGTGCGGACCGAAGACATGACCGTAATCCGCGAAGCGCTTACCGCAGCGGGATTCAGATGGGATGAACAGGCCCGTGAGTTTCGCGATTCGGGCGGTATCCCGCTGCAGTTCGTGGCGGCGGGCGAACGGGCCGGAAAGGGAAGCGAGGTGCTGCTACCGAGCCCGGCCGACGAGGATGTGGCGGTGATGATCGAAGGGCTTCCCGTGCTGGCACTACCGGCCCTGATCGAGTCGAAGCTCGCCTGCGGCGAGGGGGACGCCCGTCGCATGCACCGCGACTTCGCGGACGTCGTCGAACTCATTGCCGTGCACGGTCTCTGCGGAGCCTTTTCGCGGCACCTGCACAAGGCAGTGCGGCCGGCCTTCCGCCGACTCGTCCGCTTGGTTGACACGTGAATAAACGGGCGTGCATTTCGGGTGATCCTCGGAAATCCACAGGAGAGTCGCTCATGACCGTCGAACACTTTCGCAGCGCCCTGAAGGCTCAGCCGTTTCGGCCGTTCGTGATGCACCTGGCCGACGGGCGGGAGATTCCCGTGGTTCACCCGGAGCTCGCCCTGGCCTCATCGACCGGCCGGACAACCGTCGTCGTGCAGCCCGACGACACGTTCAACATCATCGACCTGCTGCTCGTCACCGATCTCGAGTATCGGGAACACGCCGATGCGGCATAGTGCATGACCACCTCTCCGAAGATCCTGTTGCTCGGCAAGGACGGGCAGGTGGGGCGGGAACTGAGATTTGAACTTGTGTCCTAGTGCCACTAAAATGGAGCACATGAGAAAAGCGACCGTTCGAGACCTCCGCAATCGTTATTCAAGCCTGCTCCGCTGGATCAAAGCAGGTGAGGAAATCCTCATCACGCAGCGGGGCAAACCGGTGGCTCGCCTGGTACCCGAGCGAGTCGGGGCGATCGGCCGCGTGGACTGGTCGCAAAGCCCGGCCGTCGCGAGAGACCGCTCCGCAGAGCCAGTCCTCACCGCCAAGGAGTCGGCGGCGATCATTCAAGAAGCCAGCGGACGATGGTGACGTGCGTCGATACGAGTTTCTTGTTTGCCCTGTACGCCAACGACGCGCACAGCCGGCAGGCGATCAA
>CAZPEM010000100.1:0-12778 GCA_964585575.1 uncultured Chitinophagaceae bacterium | reverse complement strand
CTGACCGAGGCGAACCAGGGCGCCGACTACCGCGGCCCGACGCAGGTCGACATCGAGCGTCGGCCCGACGCCTCCAACGGGCACGGCATCGGATGGGCGCGGGCCGGAGAATGGCTCACCTACACGGTGGAAGTCGCCGACTCAGGCCCGTACACGCTCGAGATTCCCGTCGCATCGGCGAAGCTGGGCGGCCGGTTCCACATCGAGTTCGACGGCAAGGACGCGACCGGCCCGATCCAGGTGCCCGACACCGGCGGGTGGACAAAACTGCAGACCATCCGCATCGACGGCGTGCGGGTGCCCGCGGGCAGGACGGTCATGAAGCTGGTGATGGATGCCGACGGCGTGTCGGGATTCGTCGGCGACATCGACTGCATGACGTTCCGTCGGCCGCAAGAACCCGCGACGCCGCCTCAGAAGCCATGACCTTCCACGCCTGCCTGCTCATGGCCTGCGCGATGCTGCTCGTTGCCTCCGACGTGGCACGGGGCACCGAGGCGGAACTGCCGCCGCTCGCGCGGGCCGCCTCGGGCGTGTGGAAGGTCGATCTCGATGACGACGGCCACGACGACCTGGTCGTCTCGCACGATGAGGGGTATGGCGTCTACCTGTTCGTGCCGCCCGATCGGGTGAGGGCGAGCATGGGATGGACGACAGGCTGGACGCGGGTGATGCGGGAGGGCAAGCCCGGCGACGAGCACGCGCTGCCGCTGCTTACCGGCCCGGGGGTGAGATTCGCCGAAGGCGTGATGCAGGCCGGCGGCGTGCGGCTGACCTACGAGGAACTGCTGCGGGTGCCCGGCCCGAAGCCGCGAACACCGCAGGAATCCCTCCGCGCGATGCGGCTGCCGCCCGGATTCACCGCGACGCTCGTGGCGGCGGAGCCGCTCGTGATGGACCCGGTGTTCATCGACTGGGACGAACGCGGTCGGATGTGGGTGGCGGAGATGGGCGATTATCCGTTCGCCGAAGGAGAGGCCACGTCCGACGGCAAGGTCACCTGGCGGGACGGCATCCCCGGCGAAGGCGCCGGCCGCGGGCTCCAGGCCGGCCGCGTGCGGATCCTCGAAGACGCCGACGGCGACGGCCTCTACGAGAAGAGCACGCTCTTCCTCGACGGCCTCAAGCATGTCACCGGTCTGGCCTGCTGGAAGGGGGGCGTGTTCGTGGCGAGCGTCCCCGACATCTTCCACGCCCGCGACGACGACGGCGACGGCCGCTGCGACACACGCGAGCCATGGTTCACCGGCTTCAAGGCGGGCAACCCGCAGCATCTCGTCAATGGGTTCTGCTGGGGGCTCGACGGCTGGCTGCACGGGGCCAACGGCGACAGCGGCGGCGACATCGTCAACGTGAAGACCGAAGCGCGGATTCCGCTCCGCGGCAACGACTTCAGCTTTGATCCGCGGACCGGCGAGTTTCGCCTCGAAACCGGCGCCACCCAGTGCGGCAAGTGGCGGGACGATTTCGGCAACTGGTTCGGCAACAACAACGCCACGCCCGGGTGGCACTACTGGCTGCCGATGGGCTATCTCGAGCGGCATCCGGAGATCGTCGCCCGCTCCGTCCGCGCCGATCTCACCGCCGACCGCAGGGTGTTTCCCGCGGGCCCCGTCGAGCGGCGGCTGAACCAGCCCGCCACGGCGAACACCGTCACGTCGGGCTGCAATCCCATGCCCTACCGGGACTCGGCCTTCGGCATCGACGGCGTCCACTGCCTGTTCATCTGCGAGCCGGCCCATCAGGTCGTGCTGCGGCAGGTTCTCGACTACTCCGGGGCGACGATCACGTCCCGCAGACACCCGGACGATGCGGAACGTGAGTTTCTCGCCAGCGAAGATCGTTGGTTCCGACCGGTGATGGCCCGCACCGGACCGGATGGCGGCCTCTACGTCGTCGACATGTACCGCCTCGTGCTCGAGCACCCGGAGTGGGTGCCGGCCGAGATGGCCCGCCGCATGCAGTTGCGCGGGGGCGAGACGATGGGCCGCATCTGGCGGATCTCCCGGGATGGCCAGCCGACGAAGCCCGCCGTGATCGATCTCGCATCCCCCTCCGGCTGGGCCCGCGACACGGCGCAGCGGCTCGCCTTCGAACGCGGCCGCGTGGAGAACGAGGCCGCCGTGCGGTCGCTGGCTGCTTCCCCGTCGCTGCCGGTGCGGGTGCAGGCGGTCTTCACGCTGCGGGGCTTGGGGCTGCTTTCCGCCGATGACGTCGCGCAGACGCTCCGGAAGGAATGGCCGCATGTCCGCGGCACCGCGGTCGCCGCCGCCGGCGCCGACGCCCTGATGCCCGCGGAGATCGCCCTGCTCGAAGCCCAGCAGCGGCCGACTGCGGCCCCCCTGCCGAGCCCCGCCCCGCTGCCCGTGATCGGGTCGTTCGAGCCCGATCGGCAGAAGATCGTGGCCCGGTATCTCGCCGCGGCAACGCTCCCGGGAGACGCCGCCCGCGGTCGGCAGGTCCTCGACCGCGGCGGCTGCATCGCCTGCCACAGGCATGGAGCCGCGGGCGCCGAGGTGGGGCCCGACCTGGCCACCGTGGCCGGCAAGCCGCCCGCCCAGGTGATCGAGGCGATCTTCGACCCCAACCGCGCCGTGGAGCAGCGGTACACCGTCACCACCTTCGTGCTGGACGACGGCACCTCGGTCAGCGGCCTGATCGTGGCCGAAACGCCGGGCAGCGTGACGCTCAGAATGGCGGCCGGCGTGGAGCGGGTGATCCGACGGGGCGAGATCGACGAATCGCAGCAGCACGCCACGTCGATCATGCCGGTGGGCCTCGAGACCGTGCTGTCGCTGCAAGACTGTGCGGACCTGCTGGCCGCGCTGCGGGCGCGATGATCCCTTTCGCGGAAACCCTACGAGAATCTTTCAGCGTTACCGGAGCGACACATGAACCAAGTCCGAGTCCACCGCGGCAACGGAATCAGGGCGGACCGCGGACCGGGAGCGGCCGCGGTTGGACTTTGCAGGCTGGAAACCGTCACCGGCCTGGCACCGGCAAGGCGTCTGCATGCCGACTGCTTCGTGATGGTTGCGGCCGCGCTCTTTCTCTTTCCGACGGTTGGCTGCCGCGTGGAGACCGATCCGTCCACGGACGCGCCCGGCGTCATCAGGAACTCGATCGGCATGGGCCTGAAACTGCTGTCTGGCGGCACGTTCACGATGGGTGAGGCCCTCATCGACGAGGATCGCCAGTTCGAACGCCACGTCGTGACCCTGACACGCCCCTTCTTCATCGGCACGCACGAGGTGACCAATGCCCAATGGAAGCGGGTCATGGGGAACGTTCCGAGTTATGCGAAAGGAAGCGGCCATCCGGTCGAGCAGGTGAGTTGGGAAGACGCCGTGGCATTTTGCAATGCACTCTCCGACCTGCCTGAGGAACGACAAGCCGGCCGTGTCTACCGCCTGCCGACGGAGGCGGAGTGGGAATACGCGTGCCGGGCCGGAACGACGACGCGATTTTCTTTCGGAGACGAAGATACACCGGATTCAAGGATGGGCGAGTACTCCTGGTACTTGAGCAACTCGGGCTCGGATCAGCAAGGTGGGCCGGACAAACACGCCCCGAACGTCACCCATCCTGTCGGCACCAAGCGACCGAATCCCTGGGGCCTCTACGACATGGATGGCAACGTTCGCGAGTGGTGCAGTGACTGGTTCAGCGAACTCGACATCGGTCCAGCGACTGATCCGCAGGGCCCGGCGGCGGGAACGGATCGTGCGACCCGGGGAGGCTACTTTAGCGCCCAAATCTGGGACGCTCGTCCTGCTCGCCGCTATGGCAGCCCTCCGACAACCAAGAGCCCGTTGCTAGGATTTCGCGTCGCCGTGACCGCGCTGCCGGGCAGCGCAACGGAGGCGGCCGACAGGCGGGCGGAGTGATCGGCGGCCCGGGAACGAGCGGTTGCCGGCAGCATCATCCGGCAGACTTCCATGCAGAAGGAAGTCCGGAACCTCTCCATGCGGCACGAAGCCTTGACGAGGCAGTTGCGGGGTCGTTTGGTAGTGCCCCCGGTGGCGGAGAAGTCCGCGGCAAAACCCGACGCGCAGCGTTGATCGTCGGAACCGCTGATCGGCGGCACCCAATTCATCGGGCCCCAAGTCGCCGCGTATTGGTCGCCGCGTTTGGTGCCGGACGGTTGTGTTATCATCGCGGGAGACGGTTTTTCGGCCCCGGAGTCCAGAGTCATGCGAACCGGCAATCCCACCCTGAATGACAAGACGTTCGAGAACTTTGGCGTCTACCGCCGGGACCTCGCCCGCGAGCAGTCTCCGACCGATGCCATGACGATCAACGGGACGGCCCAGAAGACGCTCTTCCTGTTGCTCTTGGCGATGGGGGCTGCCTGCTTCACATGGTCGAAGACTTTTTCGGCCGTCGAGGCCGATCCTGCGGCCGCGATGCCGTGGGCCCTGGGCGGTCTTGTGGTGGGAGCGATCACGGCGCTCGTCATCTGCTTCAAGCACACCTGGGCTCCGGCTCTCGCCCCCGTCTACGCCCTTGCCGAGGGCTTGTTTCTGGGAGGGGTCTCCGCCAGTCTCGAGGCCCAGTACCCCGGAATCGTCGTTCAAGCCGTCGGTGGCACGTTCGGCACGCTCGCCGGCCTGCTGCTCGCCTATCAATCCGGACTCATCAAGGCGACCGAGAACTTCAAACTCGGCATCGTGGCGGCGACCGGCGGAATCTGCCTTGTGTATTTGATGTCGATGGTCGGGAGTTTCCTCGGCTTTCCGATCCCCTCCATCCACGCGGCCGGCCCCATCGGCATCGGGTTCAGCCTGGTCGTGGTCGTGATCGCCGCCCTGAACCTTGTGCTCGACTTCGACTACATCGAGCAGGCGGCCGAACGCGGGTCCCCCAAGTATCTGGAGTGGTACGGGGCTTTCGCCCTGATGGTCACGCTCGTCTGGCTCTACATGGAGATTCTGCGGCTGCTTTCGAAGCTCCGCAGCCGCAACTGAACCGCGACCTCCTCGACTCGCCCGAGCCCGAGCCTGATGGAATCGGGTTTCCCCCCAACGCTTCATGGTCGATCGTGAACTCGCCGCCGACCGCGGGCTCAGCGGGGCGGGAGGTCGGCGATGAACAGGCGGCACTGGTCTTCGTCGGACAATCCCGGCGGGACCACGATCGCGATCCGATCGCCGGGTAGCGCGATCGGCCGGGCATGCATCGGGTCTGCGGTGTGCGGCGGCGTGTCGCGACTCCGCACCACGGTCATCGGGCCGACCACGTAGGCTCTGGCATCCCGCGGCCCCTGGACGGTGATCACTCGCAGCCCAAGATCGGTCCAGGCGAGCACGCGGCCCGGGCCGGCGGCAAGGAGCCGCAGTCCGCGTGCCTGCGTCGGGAACGGCACGCGGGCGGTAACCTCCCCGTCCCGGCGAACGATCAGCTCATCGACCAGCCCGAAACTCTCCGCGCCGGACGCAAACCACACCTGCCCGTCGTCGTCGACCAGCAGCGGCCAGCCGCCGCCGGCGACCTGATGCGTCACACCCGCCTCGGTCAGCCGCTGCGGGAATTGGCCCCCAAGGACCTGCTTCGTCAGTCCCGGATCGGACTGCGTGGCCGGCACCCAGAGCCCGCCACCGGGCTCCCGCACGCAGAGCATCATCAGTTCGCGGTTGTTCGTGACCGGGCCCGTGGCGAACCGCGGCGTGCCGGCCGCCACCTCGCCGACGAGGCCGCAGCCCGACAGGTTGGACACGTAGACCTTGCTCCCGTCCCCGACGCCACTGATGAACTGGAGGCCGCCGTTGACCGCCTTGCCCACGGCCTGGAGGGCGAGGGCGGGATCCTCCCAGCGGTCCGCGATGAGCACCGCCAGCCGGCCGGCGTCGAGCGTCCAGATGTTGCCGGCCTTGTCGGCGACGAGCCCGGCCGGACCCGAGGCACGTCGAAAGCAGCGGGCCACTCCATCGCGATGCCGTTCGACGAGCGGCCGCAGGTCGGCCGCGAAGGCCCACCGGCCATCGACCCGCAGGCCGAACCCACGGTCGAACTTGACCAGCACCGCGCCATCGCTGCCCGTCTGCGACCAGGCGATGCCGAGGACATTCGCGTCACCTTCGCCGACCGCCCGCCACTCCCCGTCCGCGAAGCCACACAGGCCCCGGTCACGCTGCACGCCGAAGATCGCACCGTCCGAGGCGACGACCACGCCCTCGGTCGCGACGCTGCCGCGACGCGCCGTGGTGGTGTCGGCGCGGAGCACCTGCCGCGTGTCGGGCTTGCCCGGGGTGTATGCCACGATGGACCCCATCGACCGCGTCTTGGCGAAGACGGTGCCGTCGGGCGTGACCGCCTGCAGGTCCCTGTTCGCCAGCTCCGGAATCGTGGCCACGATCCGGCCGTTGACGAGGTCGACGAGACAGGCCGGGCCGGCCGTGCCGGCCAGCCACAACGTGCCGTCGGCCTGGAACAGGAGGCTCGTTCCGGCGGTGACGCCGTGCATGCGGGACACTATCTCCGGATCGAACAGGGCATCGACGCGGCCGCCGGGCCTGACGAGAACGACGCCGGGGCGAGCCTCGCCTCCGTCGGCGGTCGTCACGGCGCGGGCGGCGACGGCGACGGTTCCATCGGGCAGGTACATCAGGTTCGTGCACCACCGGACGGCGAACGGCCCCACCTGAACGGCTCGTTGGTTGCCCTTCCGCAACTCGGCCGCGGCCCGCTGCAGCCGCTCGATCACCCCCTTTTCCGTGGCGGCCGCCTCCGCCGCCTGAACGTCGGGCAGGATCGTCAGCCAGCGGGTCGCGACCGCCGCCGCCGCCCGATCGGCGGTCTGTCCGTCGGCCGCCGCCACCTGCGCCAGGAGCGCCGGCACCGTGGCGGCCGGATCGAACGGCTGAAAAAACAAGCCATGGATTGGACTAAACAGCCAGATGCCGTCGGCGGTGGGCGCCAATCGCAGCGGACCTCCTGACAGGTTCCCCGGGGATGGCAGCTCGGTCCATTCGCCCCGCCAGCGACACAAGGCGGAACTCGTTCCCGAGCGTGTCAGGGCCAGCAGGCCTTTCCCGTCCGGCTCCGCCTGCACGATGGGCATGTGATCTTCGGTGATGCCACCCGGGCCCGGCTCCACGAGCCGCCGATAGGACCACGTTCGGCCGTCGAAGCAGTCGATGCCGCGAGAGTCGACGAAGAACAGGTGGTCGCCGATGCGGACGCTGCGACCGAGAAGCACGTGCTGATCCTGAAGCGGTCGCTCGATCCATGTCGTGCCGTCATATCCTGCGATCATGGAGGGGCCATAGCCCCAGCCGGAGAACCACACGCGGCCGCCGGGCTCGAAGAGGATCGGCGAGCCGCCCTGCACGTGGGGCGTCGGCTTACGAAACTCCTCCTCCAGCTTCTTCTGGAGGGCGGGGGCCTTCGCCAACGGATCGGCGGGCGGCGACAACTGCCACACCCGACCGTCCGGACCGACACATACCCGTTGCACGGTGGGCGCGAGGGGCTGCCACAGCACGGTGCCGAACGGCGGCTCACCCCGTGCGGCCGCGGCGAAAGTCACCGCACACACGACCGCCACGCTGCATGCTCGAGACGATGTCATGGGCGGCCGATCGGGCGGATCCTTCGTGGGTGCGGCTGGGAACCGCTGTCCGCTTCCTCACGCTGTGTCACGTTCCTCACGCTGAGTCACGGTACAGCGGTGATCCGCAGTTCGGCAAGCGGCCGGCCCTACACCCCGGTCGCGTCACGGGTGCTTGCGAAGAGATCGATGTCCCAGGCCACGAGATCGCGGAACACCGCGTCGATCCGCGGTCGCGGCAACAAGCGGGCCAGATCCTCGCCGGTGACAACTCCGGCGATGCTACCCGGCTCGGCCCGAACGTGGCAAAGCGTATGCCAGCCGAGAATCGCGGCACCCACCGCCGTCGGGTAGGAGATGTAGGTGGCACCCGCGTAGGGCGTACCGAGCAGCTCGCGGTAGCGACGGAAGCTCAGGCCCACGGTCTCGATGATCGTTTGCCGCTCGTTTCGCACCCACTCGCTCACGCGGATCTCCGCCGCGGCGCAGAAGTGGGTCCGCCGGATCACACCCGAGCGGAGATAGTCCTCGATCCGTCGGGGTTTCTTCATGCCGGGCATCGCCGCCCGCACCACGGCCTCGATCGTCAGTTCCGGATTCGCCCCGAGCGTCTCTTTCGAGAGCAGGTTGAGTTGATGGAGCGCCTTGACGAGCTCCACCTCGGAGCCGCCGGTGTAGATGCCGATGTGTTCGACCTGGGGATACGAGCGGTGCAGCGACAGGAGCTCCTCCTGG
Organism: uncultured Chitinophagaceae bacterium; assembly: GCA_964585575.1. GTDB lineage: Bacteria > Planctomycetota > Planctomycetia > Pirellulales > UBA1268 > UBA4655. Next base: position 4,494 of record CAZPEM010000100.1, on the reverse strand, counting down.
TAGAGCGGATACTGCCGCCACATGCGTGGCTCGTACGGAAACTGATAGTCGCGGGCCGCCGTGAACGGCTCGTGCACGATCATCCGCCCGTTCCGCAGCTGCAGCGGGCTCTGCGACAGCTCGTCGAGCGCCACCGCCGGTGCCCACGAAAAGATGACGGCGTCGGCATCGATGTCTTCGAGCAGATAGAGGTCGATCGACTCGATCTCGAGTTCCTTGCGGTGCTCGGAACTGATCCGGCAGATCTGATCACCGATCAGGAAGTTGGTGATGCCCGGAGACACGCCCATGTTGATGACCGCGGCCACGCCTCGCTCCCGCAGGGCCGCGTCGTGGGCGTACTGATTGAAGGTGAGGGAACTCGCGGTTTCCGGGTTGTACATGTCGGAGGCGAGGTCGAGCGTGTGGGCTCCGAGGCGTATGCCCAACTCGATGATCGGGCAGTTGAACTGCGGGATCGCCGCATTGACCAGCAGCGAGGCCCCGGCAAGCTTGTCGGCTCCCGGCCCCTCGAGGGCCAGAAGCGGGTCGAAGCTCGGCACGCCGATGATCTCGATCCGCTTCATGAGCCGCTCGGCGTGGTAGAGCGCGTCGCGGGCGGTCGCAGGATCGATCGAAAACACCTTGAAGCGGACGGGAATGCCGTCGCGCTCCGCCAGTTCGGCCAGACAGATGAGCATGCTCGAGCCGACGGCCCCGAGGCCGAAGAACACGATCGTGTGCGGCGGATTCGATTGTTTGCCTGCGGTTGGAGCCATCGGCCCAATGATAACCTGTTCGCCCGAGGGGCGAGCCGAGGGGGCAGAAAAGCATTGGTTGCTCTCGGCAGGAGCTATAGGCATCCCCAAACAAGGAAGATGGCGACTGCGTTACCGCATACGCATCCGCAATGATCCGCTGTTTCTTGAATGCATGGCCTCCGAACATCGCCCGAATCGAGTCGTCGTCCGTCGCCCACCGCGGCGGGCTGAAACTCGATTTGGTGCTGGTGTCGCCGAGCCGTTTCGCGGCGGTCCCCGCCCGATCCCCGGCCCGACGCCTCCAACGGGGACGGCATCGGATGGGCGCCCAGGATGGAAGTCCGTCGAGGTATCCTCGGGCCGCTCGCCGTACATTTTCTGCATTACCCGGATTGCGACGAGTTATTCTCTGAAGTGTGCGGCCATGAGTACATCTCCTTCGATACGGCTGACCGCACCCATGCTTTGCGTTTAACGCTGCGGCCGTCAGGCGATCCCCTCGGCCCGCATGGCCTGCCAGTCGGCGTCGGTCGGCTTCGCGACGGTGCCGAAGATGTAGTCACCGACGGGAAAGGCAACGTTGAAGTTCTTGTCGGGATAGCGGTGGTGGAGGAAGTGATGCCTCGCCACGCGCTTGAATACATCCCACTTCGCGAACGCCCTGCCCGCGGGCTTGTGCATCTCCAGATGAATCTGGTTCCACAGCCAGTGATGGAGGCAGACGACCATCGGAAACATGATCGCGGCGGTCGTCGAGAAGCAGACCAGCACGAGGCTCCCGGGCAGCGACTCGAGCACGCCTTCCAGGAGATTAAGCCGTATCCCGCGATCCTCACCTCGGGGCACCGGCTCGTCGTGGAACGACTTGCGGTATTGCCGGTGGTGCTCGACGGCGTGGCTCGTGAAGATCCGCTGACGGGCCGCGAAGTTGCGGAACGGAAAATGCAGCGGCTTCCTGTGCATCAGCCGACAGTGGACCTGGTGCTCGATGATCGACATGAGCACGACGAGCACGACGAACCAGCACAGGACCTGGACCGGGAGCGACAGCATCGCGAGCGACATGGGGGGCCCTGCGTGGAATCAAGGGCCCACATGCCGGCGAAGGCCGCCGACTGACTGGGGGCGTCTTAGGGCGAAGGTGTACCAGACCGCCCCACGCGGCGTCAGGGCGATTCCACGGCCCGAAACGACATTCGCCGCTATTTGTTCTTCTTCTTGTGGTTCTTGCTGTCGTTGTTCTTGTCGTCGCGGTTCTTCGCCCGGGGGCCGATCCTGCGACGTTTCGACGGCCGGGCTCCCCCTCCACCGCGATCGTGACGGTGCGGCGGGCGGCGCGATCGATGGGGCTCCCGGGCCTCGGGCGGCCCGATCCCCTCGTCGCTCTCGACGATCGTCGGCGCGAAGTGGTGCAGGATCGCCGCCGCGATCTCCGCGGCGGGTCGCCCATCGGCGAGGAGACGCTCCACGACCCGCAGCTCGTGTGGAAATGGACCGCGGGCGAGCGTCTCCCGCAGGCGTTCGACGATCGCGTCGGCCCGGCGGGCAGCCACCATCTGGCCCGTGGGAACCGGTTCACGTCGAATTTTCGCGGCGGTGAAACGCTCGATCGCCCTCAGGGCGTGGATGCCTCCCCCGGAGACGAGCGTCACCGCCCTGCCCTTGCGGCCTGCACGCCCCGTCCGCCCGATCCGATGCACGTAGTCTTCCGCTTCGTAGGGAAGGTCGTAGTTGACCACCAGTTCGAGGTCTGCCACGTCGATGCCCCGGGCTGCGACGTCGGTCGCGACGAGGAACCGGAACGCCCCCTTCCTGAAGCTGTCCATCACACGGGTTCGCTGGGCCTGCGCCATGCCCCCGTGGATCGGCGATGCGGAGCAGCCTCGAGCCACGAGCAAGTCGGCCAGTTCCTCGACCATCCGCTGCGTGTTGCAGAAGATGAGCCCGCTGCGGACGTCGTAAAAGTCGATCGCCCGGCAGAGGGCAATGAATTTCGCGTGATGCCGCACCTCGTAGTAGACCTGTTCGACGAGCGGAGGGCCGGTGACGGCCTTCTTCGCGATGGTCACGACTCTGGGATCACGGGAGTGCCGCCGAACCATCGCCTCCACGGGAGCCGAAAAGGTCGCCGAAAAGAAGACCGTCTGCCGCGGGGCCGGGGCCGCGGCGAGCAGCTTCTCGACGTCTTCCTGGAACCCGAGATCGAGCATCCGGTCCGCCTCGTCGAGGATCAGCATTTTCACGCGGGCGAGATCGAGCGTTCCGCGGGCCATGTGGTCGGTCAGCCGTCCCGGCGTCCCCACGACGACATGGGCGCCCCGCTTCAGCTCGGCGAACTGCCGCTCGTAGGCGGCGCCGCCGTAGATCGCCACCGACCGCAGCGTCTTCTTGAATGCCGCCAACTTGGAAACCTCGCTCGTGATCTGCATGGCGAGCTCCCTGGTCGGAGCCAGAATGACCACCTGTGTCGCCGGCAGGTGCGGATCGACACACTCGACCGCCGGAACGCAGAAGGCGGCGGTCTTGCCCGAACCCGTCTCCGACTGGCCGACGACGTCGTGCCCCTCGAGCAGCAGCGGTATCGCCGCCGCCTGGATAGGCGACATCCGCGTGAAGCCGAGCTGCTCGACCGCCCGCACCATCGCCGGCGAGAGGCCGAGCGACGAAAAGGGCGTGTCATCTCCGGCGGATGGCAGATCGTCTGTTTCCAACATGAGCCGCGTGTCCAAGGATGCGACGCCGCGACGACTGTCAGAAACGCCGCCCGCCACGAGAGGATGAAGGCGAGCAAAAAGAAGTGGCAGAGGCTGCTTGCCCGCCACGCATCGAGGATGCTTCGTCCACAACCAACCCGCTCACTCTACGTGCAGACGGGGCGAAAAGCAAATCGATGACCACCGCACACACGCCGCTGCCCGTCTGCAACGACCGCAACTGTCCCGCGCGAGCGGGGCTCGACCGTGGAGCAGCTTCGACCCGGATTCCAGCCGGGCATACGGTTGGTCGCGAAATGCCGCCCGCATCCCCATGGCCGCTCCAGGAGGTCCGCCGTGTCACTGCGATACCTGCTCCGGATCGACTGGGACGTCGTCGCCGGGATCATGGCGGCCCTCGTGGCCATGCTCTTGAGCTTCATGGGTCTCGTTTCCGAGACCGTCGGAAGGGGCATCATCCTGCTGCTCTGCGCCCTGCTTCTCATCCGCGACCTGCGGGGCGAGGCCCGTGAGCACCGGATGTTCGACAAGCTCGACGTCATCAAGCGGCACGTCGCCGCGCTCACGGCCGCGAAGCAGGCCGACATCAATCTTGTCGGCCCGAAGAGGATGCGGCAGGAACTCTTGGACTTCGCCACGACGGTGTATGGCGACGTGAGATGGTTCAACGCCTGCTGCCGGATGTTCCGCCGCCAGGAGGTCTTCGACGCCACGCTGCGGCCGTTTCTCGAGAATCCCAACGTCACCACGGTCCACCTGCTCTGCCGGCCGGAAGAGCGGCAAGGCTGGCTCGTGGACCTGCTGCCGAAGCTGCAAAAGTGCGATCACGGGCACAAGGTGCGGCCGCCGCTCTGGGGCGGCATTCACACGAACGTGTCGTTCGTGCTCGGAGACGTTGACGGGGACGGGCGGGACGAGGCGGTGCTCACGATCGTCGAAGAACCGTTCGCCGCGTCCAACCAGGGGCCTGCCGTGCCCCGGTTCCTGATTCGCGTGTTCAGCCACTGCGACCTGATCGCGCCGCTCGAGGACATGTCGCG
>CAZPEM010000099.1:0-12837 GCA_964585575.1 uncultured Chitinophagaceae bacterium | reverse complement strand
GCAGGCGTCCGGCCGCCTCCCGGCCGAAGTAGGCGGCCGCGTGGAGGGGCGTGTTGCCGTTGCCGTCACGCTCGTTGCCGTCGCCGCCGGCATCGAGCACCGCGGCCACGATCCCCGGGTCGCCGTGCAGCGTGGCCCAGGCGAGCGGCGTGCGGCCGTAGAACGCGTCCTTGTGCTCGGCCGCCCCCTGCGTGGCAAGCCTGCGGCGAACGGCGGCCTCGTCGCCGGAGAGGATCTCCGCGACGGCGGGCTCGGAGCGGATCGCGCGCTCCGCGAACCCCTTGAGGGCCGTGTCGAGCGGCACGATCGTCGCGACCGCTATAAGAAGCGGCAGCACGATCCGCGCGAACCGCTGCCGGAGCAGGTTTTCCAGGCCGCGGCGGCGGTAGACGAGCATCGTGAAGTAGCCGCTGAGCAGGAAGAAGAGCGGCATCCGGAAGCCGTGCACCGCCACGAAAAACAGCGGCAGGAGATCACTGCGCCTGGTGTCGTGGACGGGCCAGGGAAACGCGAAGAAACTCAACGCCGCGTGGAGGGCGATGCCGAGGAGCATCGCGAAGCCGCGCAGGGCGTCGAGATCGGTGCGGCGCTGCTTCATGCGGCAAGCTTTTGGTCACAGGGGAATCCGTTCTCTGAGCGAAATGGTATCCTGCGGCAGCATAAAGGGCCTTGCTGTTTCCGGCGGCGGAACCGCCGACTTCGGACCCGGTGCCCACAGGCAGAACCTGCTCCCAATGATGCACGCACGACACGCAGGCCTTTCGGTGGCGGCCCAGGGTGTGACCGTGTCGGTGCCCGATGGCATCACGGGCGGTGAGCGGAAAACGCTTCTCCAGGACGTGAACTTCCGGATCGAGCCGGGAGAGTTCGTCTGCGTGCTGGGCCCCAGCGGGGCGGGCAAGAGCACGCTCGTGCGGACGATCCTGGGGGAACGGGAGCTGGCTGCCGGCCAGTTGCTCGTCGGGGGGCACGACGTGTTCGGCGAGGCCGACGCCCTCCGCGGCGCGATCGGCTACGTGCCGCAGCGGGACGTCAATCCGCCGGCCCTGCCGGTGGAGCGGGCGCTCCACTATGCGTCGGAGGTCAGGCTGCCGGCAGATGCCTCCGTCGCGGAACGACGGTCCGCGATCGATCGGGTCGTCGCCGAGGTCGGCCTCGACAGGGTGCGACACCATCCGATCGGCCACCTGTCGGGCGGCGAGATGAAGCGGGCGAGCCTCGCGGCCGAGATGCTCGCCGCACCGGGACTGCTCCTGATCGACGAGGCGACCTCCAGCCTCGATCCGGCCACCGAGGCCCGCATCATGGCCCTGCTCGCCGACCGTGCCCGCGCCGGCACGACCGTGATCGCGGTCACGCACCACCTCGACAACGTCGACCAGGCCGGCAAGCTCCTGATCCTGGGCCATGGCGAGGTGGTGTGGTTCGGCTCGCGCGTGGAGGCCCTCGGCCACTTCGACGTGCACCGGCTCGCCGACGTGTATGTCGCCATCGAGGACAAGCCACGCGGATTCTGGTCGGCCCGCTGGCGGGAGCGGCTCGCCGAAGACCGCGTTCTGGCGGAGGCTTTGCCGACCGCCGAGCCGGCCGGCGGCACTGCCCCGGAGCGGGTGGCCTCGCTCGCGGTGGTCTCGATCCCAGGATTCTTAAGCCAGTTCACCACGTTTTTCTGCCGAGAACTCGAGACGGTTCTCCGCGACCGCGTGGGCCTCTTGATGTCGCTGCTCCTGCCGCTCGCGCTCGCGGGAGCCGTGCTGGCCGGTTTCGCCGACATGCGATTCAAAAACCCGCTCATGCTGACCAGGTTCCTCGACCCCGGCGAAAAGGAGGTGTTGGCGGACGTATGGGGGGAGGTGTCGAAGGCGATCGCCACCGACTCGGTCTCGGAGCAGGATGCCAGCATTCCCGGCCAGATCCGGGTGTTCCTCGACAGCCAGCCGAAACTGCTCGCCCACCTTCGGGAGCCGTCGACCGAGCGGCTCATCCGCCATGCCCTCACCGACACGATCCGCATCGCGCCCCATCGTGAAATCACCGACCCGGGTGGCACGTTCAAGTGGCTCTCGCTGATGAGCATCTGCATGGTCATTCTCGGGTTCGTGACCGGGTTCCGTGAGATCGTCAAGGAGCGGCCGATGCTCGACCTCGAGCGGCGGCACGGCCTGCGGTTCGCCGCCTATGTGATCGCGAAGGTCGCGGCGCTGGCCGTCGTGCTTGCGGTGCAGATCGCGATCTTCAGGGCCACGGTCGAGCTGGGATTCCTGGTCCGCGAGGCGATCGGTGGCGAGAGCCCCGCGTCGATCTACCGGCGCAGCGCCCTCGTCTCCGCCACCTGCAACTGGCTCGCCGCCGTGGCCTGCGCGGCGATCGGCCTGATCGTCTCGGCTTGCGTCCGCTCGACCGACAAGGGCGTGCTCGCCGTGCCGCTCCTAATCACGCCCCAGATCTTGCTCGGTGCCACGATTCTGCCGATCCGCGGGGGCGTGCTCGCCGTGCTGGCGAAGCTCTTCTCGCCGCTCTACTGGGCGCATCGCGGCTGCCGCAGCGAGGGGGACGGGGTGCCCATATTCTGGCAGAACCTCGGCACCTACGATCCGGCCATCTGGATCCCGATCGCGGCGCTCGCCACGCAGATCACGGTGGCGACCCTCGTCACGATCCTCGCGCTCCGCTGGCAGGAGCGGGCCGCCCTGGGCCGCAATCGCTCCGTCCGCTGAACGAGGCCCGTCGGCAGGCGGCTGCGGAGGCGGCGTCTGGCCTCGTGGCGAGCAGGTGCGTCCGACGGTGTCGTCAGACCGGAGCCCCATCTCGTCTCCCCAGAGAACCAAGGCATTTTGGGACTTTGCACGCCGGTGAGCGGAACATTCTCAGGCCCGGGCAGACGGGAGCGGGAGCACGACCACCGACGGTGAGTTAGTGCAACATCGCTTCTGTAAATTGCCGCTGCGTGCCCGTCCGAGTCGAGCGTGGCGAGACGAGGGCGGACACGCACCGGCGGCCCGAGTTGAAGAGGTGGGCCATCGAAGTTTTTCTTGGAAGTGCTTCACTCCCCCGAGAAGGAACCTGCGATGCCCCACCAAGAAGATAGTGCTGTCCTTGATGCCGCTACCGAGATCCTGATCGAGCCGAGGCGCTCCCCGTCTTCGACTTCCCTGCCTCGCACGACTCGACAGAGAGATCACACGCCGCCCCCGTGTCGCCACCCTGTTCCCCAACGAGGCTTCACTGCTCAGACTCGTGTCGGCAGTCCTCAGCGAGATCAGTGACGAATGGGAAACCCAACGGTCTTGCCTGAACATGAAAGCCACATGACCCGCCCGATCATTCCGGCATTTACAGAAGAGGGGCTGCTTTATCCATCCAGGTCTTCACTTTACCCACCGATGGGCATGGTCGAACGACTCGTGATACCAGCTTCCCTTCTCGAACGGCCGCAGGTGGATGCCGCAGGGAATCGCGTGCCCGTTGGAGTCCTTGTGGCGACTCCCGGTGGAATCGATGATCAGAGGCGTCCCGTCCGGGTTCGACCCGCACGTGCCGACCCACATGATGACATGGGTGACCTTGGTGCGTGACTTGTTGCCGATGTAGAGCAGGTCACCGGGCCGAAGTTCGTCGACCAGCGTGTCGTACCAGTCCCGAGGCTCGCCTTTTGGTCGCTCGATCACATGGGCGTGGACCTCGCCATGGGACGAACGCGCGGATTTCGCGGTTGCCTGCTGGTGGATGCCCGTCTTGAGGTGGATGCCGAGCGCCCAGTTGTAGTTCCAGCCGCTGAAGTTGCTGCAGTCGATGCCCGGGCCGTTGTGGCCGGCGCAGCACTGCTTCCACGGCCAGCCTGGCGGCGGATTCCAGTCCGGAACGTGATGGTGCTGGTACTGGTAGCCGATGAACCGCCCGGCGGCCGCCACGACCCGTTCCCTCCGCCACTCCACCGATTTCTGCATCACGTGGGCCGGACAGTCGAACCGCCTGGCCGGGACGCCCCAGGAGCCCCATTCATGCCGCGCCTTCGCGGTGTACCACTCCCGAAAAGGCACGGAACTCTGCTCTCTCGGGCTACCCCGCGGCTCGTCGGCATCGAAAAGCAATTCCTTCAGCGGGGCCTTGAACGAGAACCTGTAGGGGCTGCGGTACGGGCCGTCGTGCGGCTTCGCGTCGGCGGCCTCATCGATGCTCTCGCTTTCCCCGTCATCGCCCTCGCCGAGCCCCTCCTGCACGGCCCCGTCGCGGTTCGGCGCCGGTGGACTCGCAACCTGTGCCCAGCAAGGCACCGCGGCGACGATCGCGCACAAGGCGACCGCCCACGACGCATGACTGCGGAAAGCGAACAGGCCTTTTCTCATCCTTGATTCCTTCGCTCGTGAGAGGAGGGCTTCACCGTCAGACTACGAAAGTCGGCGGTTCTTCCGCAATGAGCGGCTGGTCGAGAAGTGGCTGATGGGGTAGCGATTGCGCTGTGTTGTTGGGCGTGCTGGCCCGCGGGCAGCGGAGAGCGGCAGCGGGGCGACCGCGAGTCTCGCTGACGAGCGCGGTTGGCTGCGTGTGGTACGATTTCGAATCGACCGTCCGCCTGGAAAAGGCACGAGAGTCCGACCGCAGAGAACCAACGACTGAAAAACCATGAAAGACCCGACCGTCCGAGGCGTCGTCCACCTGATCGAGGAAACCAAAACCTTCGGGCAGAAGGGCTTCCGCAAGCGACTGCTGGTGCTCGAGCAGTCCAAGGGCACGTTCACCAACTTTATCCCCGTCGAGTTTGTGAAAGACGGCTGCGACGCTGTGGACGATCTGGCCCTGGGGGACGAGATCGAGGTGACCTACCGCCTGAGTGGACGCCGCTGGCAGAAGGACGAGGCCAGCGAGGCCAAATATTTCCTCAGCGCCGAGGGCCTCTCGTTCAGACGGTTGTCGGCAAACGGTCGGGCAATCGACGGCCCGAACGACGCCATCGACCCCAACGACGCCTTTGCCGAGGCCAGCGACGATGACGTGCCGTTTTGAGGCGGTGACCGGGTTGGATTTCCTGCGACAAGAGCCGAACAGTCGATGATTCGGGAGATTGGCGCGGGGTAGACCGGCAAACATCCTGTTTGCTACGGTCTGGCGTCGCGAGACCGAGCATGCCCCGGCGGCGTCGCTCCCGGAACGGAGCCGAGGGCGGCGACTGCGGTCTGCGTCTCGCCAACACACAGGTGCCTCATGCACGACTGGGTTCGCGAGCTGGCGTCGCGGCGGTTCCCCAAGGGCTCCCGCTCCCAGGGCGGCCAAGACGGCATCCTCGCCGAAATATTCCGTCATGTGGCGACCACCAACAACCCGCCCTTCTGCGTGGAATTCGGGTTCGATGCCGCCGCGCTCGACGGCGGCACGGGCGCCAACGTCGCGACACTCGTTCTCGACCGGGGCTGGCGGGCCTTGCTCCTGGATAGCGTCCACGAGAATCCGGCGATCAACCTGCGGCGGGAGTTTCTCACGTCTTCCAATATCGTCGGCGTATTCGCAAAGTCGGACGTGCCGGCCCGGCCCGACTACATCTCGATCGACGTCGATTCCACCGACCTGTGGCTGTTTCGCGCCCTCCTGCCACACTATCGGGCGTCGGTCTATTCGGTCGAATACAACTGTCACTTTCCCCTCGAGCTCTCCGTCACGCGGGCCGACGATCCTCACGCCCGCTGGCAGGGCGATCGCTGTTACGGCGCGTCGCTGCGTGCGCTGCATGCGGTGGCCCGCGAGCACGGCTATTCCCTCGTCGCCGTGGAGCCCATGCTCGATGCCTTCTTCGTGCGCGATGACCTGCTCGACGACGGCTCCGGGACTCTCGCTCCCCCGCTGGAAAACTGGCGGCCTGCCACGCATCTGCGCATCCACGCCCCCGTGCTCCAGCCCCGCCGGGTCGGCTTGTTTCTCGATTACGACGTCTGGGTCGCCACCGGCGGCGACACCGCCGCCGCCCACCGGGCGGCGAAGGCCGCGTGTCGCCCGCACCTCCGCGCGGACGCGTGGCCATTCTGGTTGACGCGAGAATGGCGGCGAGTCAAGGCGGGCCTCAGCCGGCTGGGAGCTCCGAGCGATCAGGTTCGCCGCCACGGTGACACGTGATCTCGCTCATCATATACGCCACGGGTGATCCCGATCTTCTCGGCGAGACGATTCGCCGCACATTCGGCACGGATTCCACAGACCTGGAAGTGATCGTCGGCGGCGACATCGGCACCGTGCCCGCACGCCTCGGATGCGATCGGCGTGCCGATCATGTCCGGTGGATCAGCCGGTCCGCGGTGAACCGGGACGCGGCGGCAACGTCCTCCGACGGTATGCGACGCGACTGATGCACTGGGAATTGAAGGCGTCGCAAAGACTCGGCGACTCATTTCTTCCTGACGAACAAAACGTCCTTCTGCTCGAGTTTTCCGGTTCGTGGATCGCGCCACCCCTCGGCCTCGTCGAACAGCTCGAACCCCAGGCCATCCATCAGGCTGCACATCTCGACGTAGGTCTTGGCCTGCTCATGGCCGCGGGCGAAGCTGAGTTCCAGGAACACGGCGTCGACCTTCGTCTGCAACGCCTTCGCCGCACCTTCGATCACCAGGTGCTCCGCGAACTGAACGTCGGCCTTGAGCAAGATCGGCCCGTCCCAGTTCCGCAGTTCATCGAGCTTGTCGACCGTGGTGCACTCGATCGACACACGGCGCGCGGCGCCGTGCACGTCATCGACCGCCAGCAGCGAACTGCCAAACAGACTGTCGGAAACCAGGATGCTCGCCTGGCCGCACGTGTTCGTCACTCCTTTTTCGTGCACCTCGTAACTGGGCAGTCCGTCGAGATAGTATCGGATCACGTGCTCGGGGTAGCGGCTGAACAGGGGCTCGCAGAGCACGAAGTGGCTCTCGGGGAACACGCTCGCCGCCATCTGGGACCACATCCCCGTGGAGGCGCCGATGTCGAGAATCGTCTGCGGTCGTCCGCCGTTGCGGGCATGGCGGGCGAGCATCTGCCAGGCAGGATGACGGGGCCAAGCCATCTCCTGCGGCGGATCGGGCGGCACGTAGTCGGCAAGGGCGTTCTCGGGCGGCCAGAGCGACTCGAACCGCTCGTCGGCGGGTCGGCGGACTTCCATCGAATTCCAGATCCAGCGGTCGACGTCGCCCGCCGCGAAGTGCGGCGCGAGTCGATCGCACGTCGCACGGATCCGTCGCCCCGTCCCGGCATCGCTCAACTTCGCGACGGCCTCGCGGAGCGCCTGCGGCTCGTACGGGGCGACGCTGCCGAGTTCGAATCGCTCGACGAACCTGGCGACGGCCGTAGACGCTCCGCCGAGCACCAGGATCGGCGTGCGGACCGCGGCCGCGTGAAAGACGACCCGGCTCGGCAAGCTCAAGTCCGCGATGGCCCGCGCCGAACGGTCGGTCGGCAGCCCGGTCGGCAGCACGAGAAACGGTCTCCTGCGGAGTTCACCGACCAACTCCTCGCCCCACAGAGGCTCGCGCACGAAGACGCCGGCCTCGGCCAATCTTCGGCGATTGTCGGCGACCCACGGGATCTTCGGGTTGTTGCAGAACCAGTCGAGCTCCACCCCGCTGTCGCCAATGGTGCGGACCATGTGCTCAATCCACTCGGCGCTCCATACGTTGCCGATGACCACACCCCGCTCCGCCGTCGGCCCCTGCCGTGCAAACGGCACCTCGACCAGGCCTCGAGCGACGACCGGCGGCAGTAGGTAGAACTTTCTGCCGAACCGCTGTTCGTACATCGTCCGCATCTCGGGCGAGATCGCGAAACGCACCTCGCTATTCGCGATCACCTCGGCCATCAGACTGCACGGAATGCCATGGCCGATCAGCGTATTGTCGTCCATCACGTGAAGGACCAAACGCGTGCCGAAGAGGTGGCGGAGGGCCAGCGACGCCTGAAGATCGGCCGGCTGGTATGGCACGACATAGGCGCGGCTGGGAGGGGAGTGATGGAACCAGTCGTACATGCAGCGATACGTTTCCATCCGTGACAGCCCCGCAGGAAGCTTCCACGTGACGGCCGTCGGAACGGGATCCCCCGCCGAGAAGTCGGACGACTGGACCACCGCCATTTCGCGCAAGCTCGGAAACATGTATTGCAGGAGCAGGCCCGTTCCGTGCCGCGAATTGATCTCGTCCGGAACCACGACGACCGCATCACAGGCGACGCGCGGCGGCGGGTCGGGTGCGGCATCGTCGGCATCCGCGGAAGCCGGTTCCGTACGCGAACACTCCTGGGACCACGACACATCTTGGGCATGCAGCGTTCGCATGCCCTTGATCGCCCAGCTCGGCAGGTGCGGCGCGGGGCCCTGCCACGACTTTCTCCTGCGGCCGAACAGTCGGCGGACCGCGTTGTCCTTGCCGGCGGGCAGTGCACGACTCGCGTCGACAAAAACATGCAGATCGACCAGGGGCAAACCGAGCAGACGGCTGTCGGGCGACGCTGCCGCCAGCGGCTCCACGACCAGCATCATGCCCTGGGACCAGCCTTCGAGACATCGGTCTCGCGGCACGCGAAACCACACCTCGGGCCCCGACGCAACGATGTCAGGGTCGGCAATCTGCTCGTCGTTCCAAAAGATGGCGAGTGGCAGCCGCGAAGTGCAGCCGCGCAGCGCGGCCGTGTCCAGCCGCACGATGTAGTCGTCCGGCGGCAGCCGGAGGTCGATCGTGGCCACGGGTTCGCTCCAGCGAAACACCCTGCCGGCGGCAGTTTCGCACTGAAAGAAGCTGCGCAGCCTCGCGCTGCCTTCGTCGCCCGCTCTGATCGTCATCACCCGCGATTCCTCGCGGGGATGCCATGACTCACGCCGCAACTGGTGCGTGGCTGATGAATTCACTGGATCCACCTCGTGGGCGGCGTGCCCGGGAAAACGCCTCGTCACGCCGGCGGCGGCGAGGAGCTGCGACTTCAAAACAAGTAGCCCTTCGCCAGCGGCGACGCACGATTGACGAAAAACACGTCCTGCGAGAGAAGGTTGCCTCGTTCGTCGCGATACGAGCCGGCCAGGTCGATCGGAAAGAAGCCCTGGGGAGCGAGATGATTCATCACTTCGAGGAGCAGCGGGTTGATGCCCCCATACGAGCGACTGAGCCAGGTCTCCAGGAGAAGCAATTCGACTTCGCCCAGGTGCCGCTGCAGGCCCTTGAGTGCGTCGAGTTCGCCCCCCTGGATGTCCATCTTCACGAACGCCGGCACGTCGCCGCAGCGAGCGATGACCGTGTCGAGCGTCGTCTGTGGCAGGCGAACGGTGCGAAACAAGCCGTCGCACGAATCCACCGGCAAGGACGTGCTGCCGCATGCGTGCGTCGCCTGCCGAAAGTCGACGAAGCCCTCGGAGCTTCCGAGCGCCACGCGATGGAGCGTCCAGTGGGGATGACTCTGCAGCCGTCGCGCGAGAGGCTCCCGATACGTCGCCTCCTCGTCGGCCAGGGGCTCGAACAGGTGATACAGGCTGTCGGGAAAGACCTCCGCCACACTCGCGGACCACGCCCCGTCCGAGGCCCCGACGTCGAAGATCAGGCGAGGAGCGAATCCCTGTTCACGAAAATGCTTCAGCCGCTCGGTATCGATCTCGGCGAATGCCACGGAAAGCACCTCGGCATGCGAAAGCCACGTGGACCGGAGAGGGGGGAATAGCCCGTGGCCGGCCCACGGTCAACGGCACTTCCGACCCCGAGCATCGCGAGAGTGTTCCCGGCGGCGGCAATCCAGGAAAAGGCCGCTAGCCAAGGCCCGCTCCGTCGGGCACGCTAGTGCCCATGAGCATGCCATCCGCCAACGCGCAACAGCCCCGCCACGCACCCGAGGAAGCGACCCGGTGGTTCAACCAGTGGCACGTCTACCGGTCGATCGTGGATGCCAACTGGATGGCCCATCGGGAGATCTTCAACGCCGCCAGAGAGTGGGTTCTCATGCGTCACCCGGGCCCCTTCGCGCTGCTCGACCTGGGCTGCGGGGACGCGGGGTTCATCAAGGGCACATTCGACTCGACCGGGCTCTGGGCCTACACGGGGATCGATGCGTCGCAGACCGCACTCGGCAAGGCCCGGGATGAACTGGCTGCAGCACGGTTCCAAGTCCGGCTCGTCGAGGCCGACATGCTGGCGTACGTGACGGAAGGCTCGGGATCTGACGCGAAGACCTTCGACGTGATCCTGGCGAGCTATGCGGTCCACCACCTCCCGGCCCGGGAAAAGCAGGATTTCTTCCGGCTGGCTCACGCGAGGCTCGCTCCGCGCGGCTCCCTGCTCTTCGCCGACGTCTTCAGGCGAGATGGCGAGACCCGGGAGGAGTACCTGGAGCACTACATCGGGATGATGCGGCGTGCTTGGACGGGCATGCCTCCGGAAGGCTTGGCCAGCACCATCGAGCACGTGATCCAGCGGGATTTTCCGGAAACCGGCGAGGCTGTCGCAGGCATGGCCCTCGAGGCTCGGTTTCATCGGCAACCGCGTGAGTTGTTCCGGGACACGACCGGCTTCCACCGGCTCATGGCGTTCACGAAGGATCGGGAGGCATGAGCACGCCCCATCCAGCTTCGCCGGACAGATTCACGCTCCGGAGCGTCGCCTTCTTCGGTCGCACGATGGCCGAGTACCTGGAAATGCTCGCCCTCGATCCCGATCAGTTGCGGGACCTCTCGATCCTCGACGTGGCGAGCGGCCCCGGAAGCTTCGTCGCCGAGGCACCCGCGGCGGGCCTCGACGTGACCGGCTGCGATCCGCTCTACGGGGGCGACCCCGACACGATCACCGCCCAGGGCAGGGCCGACATCGACGCATGCCGTGAGCAGGTCCGCCGCAATCCCGGCTCGCTCGTCTACGAAGACCTCGAGGCCTTCTACCGGGCGAAGTACGCCGCCCTCGACCGCTTCTCGGCCGATTACCGACAAAGACGCGGCGAGGGGCGGTACGTGGCCGGTGGCTTGCCGGCGCTCCCGTTTTCCGACCGATCGTTCGACCTCGTCGTGACCGCCAACTTCCTGATGGTCTACGCACCGCTTGCCGACGGCGGCATGCACGACGGCAGTGAGTTCGACCTTGACTTTCATCTGCGGAGTGTCGAGGAACTGGCCCGGGTGACCCGTGGTGAACTCCGGATCCCGGGGATGCACACGTGGACCCAGCCGCCGGCGAGACACCCGTACTGCAAGCCGATGATGGATCGGCTCGAGTCGATGGCCTTCAGGACGGAATTGCTCGCGAGCGGCTACGACGACGGGTGCACGGCGAAAGACCACTCCTGCAACCACGTTTTGGTGGCGAGGCGACATGAAAAGGCAGGTTTCCGGCGAACCGACAACACGAACGCGTGAGGCGACCCCGACTGGTTGCGGCAGACTCGTGATCGCGGCGTGTGGTACGGTCTGTCGGTCGGCCGCGAACGGATCGACGTCGTCGTTCCGCGGTGCGGCAAAACGCTGGCCGGCCTTGCGTGACTGCCGGGCCTTTCACGAGGATGCGCCGCATTGAAAAGACAGTCCACTGCATCCGTCGTCATGTGTGCACTGGCCGGCGCGTGGGCTATCGCCCTCCTGGCGATCAGCCTGTCGCTCGTGGGTGATGCCGGGATCGGCTACGCCCTCGCATTCATCGCGAGCGGTGCAGCCGTGGTCTTCATCAATCGTCCGATCGCATCGCTCGTGGCCGGCCTCGTGATTCCGGCCTTGATGATTGCGTTTGCGCCGCGATATGGACACCCGCCGTGGATGCACGACTCCACTGAATGCGCGAATCGCCTGCGGGCCATCGGATCTGCAATCATCCACTATGCCGACGACCATGGACATTATCCGCCGGCGTACGTGGCCGACGAGCACGGCACCCCGATGCACAGCTGGCGAGTGCTGATTCTTCCGTATCTTGGCCGGACATACGCCGACGTCCATTCCGACTATCGCTTCCATGAACCCTGGAACAGCCCGCACAATGCGACGTTGGCCGGGCGGGTCGATGTGTATCAGTGCGCAGCTCATCGACGAAAACGATCTGCCCCGCCTCACGCGACGCCCTACCTTGCCATCATCGGGAAGCGGGCGTTTTGGCCTGGTGCGACGCCCCGGCAGCCCGGCGACATTCCCGATGGGCTGACCCGAACGGCATGCGTGATCGAGGCGACGCCTATCGACAACTGGATGGCGCCGCAGGACGTGTCGTTTGACGAGGCAGTCGCGTACTTGACGGGCGAGCTGAGCGAGCACCGCATTCCCTCGAACACCGTGCTGTGGGACGCTTCCGTGCCACTGCCTCGACGTGTTCTCATCGCGGATGGCCACTTGGAGAGGGCCCCCGTACGCCAACCACCGGAACTATCCGCCGCGGTACTCGACGTCGACGATGGCAAACTGGCACGCGGAGGAGATTCCCTGTTCGCAGATACATTTCGTGCTCGGGAGCTTGCAAACCAGCGGCTCGTGATCGTGTTTTTGGGCCTCGTGGCCATCCCGGCCTTCGTGCCGCTCGTCCGTCGCCTCGTTCGCGGCCGAAACTGACTGTTCCCCACGGGGATACTGCGGGCCGAATCCGGATAGACGGATATACTTGCCACCGTTCCGGGCCGTCCCATGCACCCCGGACACATTCCGCACGCTCCCTGGAGGCCCTGCGATGCGACTCCACCACCCAGGCTGGTTCCTGTCCCTGCTTCTCGTCGGCGCAGGGGTTGCCGGCGAGCCGTTTCGCGGCGGTCCTCGCCGAATTCCCGGCGTCATCGAAGCCGAGGACTTCGACGCCGGCGACGCCGGCGTGGCCTACCACGACCTGACCGAGGCGAACCAGGGCGCCGACTACCGCGGCCCGACGCAGGTCGACATCG
>CAZPEM010000098.1:8264-12859 GCA_964585575.1 uncultured Chitinophagaceae bacterium | reverse complement strand
CCGCGTCGCTCACGGCCGAGCAGCAGGAGGTTCCGATCGAAGGCGGCATCGTCGTCGACGTCGTCCGCCGCGGCCGCACCGCGACGGTCGAGTCGGACCCGGAGCCCAGGGGCCCGACGGCCCCCTGAGCCGAATCGCTTCCCGCCGTCGCGCACTTGGGCGATTCCGGAAGCCCATCCACCAAAGTGGTGCGACGCGTCGTCCGGCCTTCTGACCGACGGATTCTGAAAAGGGCTTTTTTGTCGTCTTTTTCACCGTCCTTGAAGATTTTTCCGGTTTGGCATGGCGAGTGCATTTATCCCTCGCCGTCGCGGGAGGCCGAACGGCCGCCCGGGACGACGGACCAGGCCGATCGGCGGCTTCCGTCTCGTTTCGTCCGTTTTGAGGAGCTGCCCATGCGATGACCGGGCGTCTTTTCGACGCCCCCAGCCTCGTCGAACCGGCGGGAAACCGCCGATTTTTCATCGTTTTTCCTCACTCAGACGGTTGCTGGCCATCCATAGGCCGCCGACCGCCCGCGTGGGGAGCTTCGTGGCCTGTTTCAAGCACCTTCCGGGACCGCCCGGACGACGCCTGAAATCGGCCTGTCCCGACCTTTATTGCAGGTTTTCCGTGTTTTTTTGGCGTCCCCCCGTCACCGATCGGATTTCCCGGCCAGCCCCACAGGCTAGTCCTGCGGCCCCGGTCCATCGGCCGGCAGGGAGACCCGCCTCACCATTTTGGTGAGACCCTCACCACTTTGTTCGTTCGTCCCAAAACCACCACCAATCGGCCTGGAAACGGTCATTTCCGGGTCACTGCCTGAAAGGAAGTTTTTCATGTCCACCCGCTCGACTTCATTCCGATCCTCCGTGGTAACCGCCGCTGGACTCGCCCTTGCCGCCCTGCTGATCGCCATCTCGACGGCGAAGGCCGGCACGGTTTTCAGCAGTGATTTCTCGGAGCCGGCTGGATTCACCTCGAACATCACATCGGGTTCGAACACCTTCGCAACCGGCTTCACGACCGGCTCAAACGCGAACTTTCTCGATCTCACGGCCGTGAAGCTGTCGCTGAAGTCAACTTCATCGACCGCGAATCCCATCGTCCGGCTCTTCAGCAGCACGTTGCTCAGCGGCACCTCGATTCCCGACGCGCCGCTCGCAACCCTGACCGGTCAGACGATCAATAACACGCTCTCGTCTCAGACGTTCACCTTCACCGGGTCGTATCAGATGAGTCCCAGCACGAACTACTGGGTCGTCATCTCCGCAGCCGGTCCCGACAGCTTTCAATGGGAGACTGCCGGAGCTACTCCGACCGTGGCGAACGCGTCTGGATATTCCGCCATCGGCGGCAGGCGGCAGGCTAATCTCAGTTCCAATTGGACTGCGAACTCATCGGCTTCATTCGGCATGGTGGAAGTGCAGGCCATCCCCGAGCCCTCCACGATCATGCTCGCCGGGCTCGGCATCGTGGGCGTCGCCGTGGCCGATCGCACCCGCCGGCTGCGTCGGGCTCGTGCGACGGCCTCCGGCCATGACACGGCCGAAGATTCGAATGTCGATGGTTGATGGTTGATTGACGAACGCACGACGAAGGCCGCGCCGGCTGACCACCGGCGCGGCTTTTTCATGCGCCGCCGACCTGACGCTTCGATCGGGTCACGAAGCGACGTTCGTGACGGAAGGATCGGCATACTCTGGCAGCTTGAACGCCCGTGCCTCGATGTCGTCGACCCGCCGCAGCCGCTTCTCCTGGCCCCGCGGGACGAGGTTGAAATGCCGGGCGCTCGTGAGCATGTCGATCACTTCCTTGCACGACTTCTCGCGGGTGACCCAGAGCCCCGGATCGACCTTCCGCAGGTCGAGGGGCACCGAGTAGGTCCGCAGCATCTTCCGGCCGTCCTTCACATACTCCGGGAAGTAGGAGAGGGCGAGTTCCTTGAGGGAGCGGTAGATCGGGTCGCGGAACCGCAGGTAAGGGCCGTTGCTCTTGGAGATCGCGCCCCAGTAGCGCCCGCGGCGAAACACCGCGATGACGTGGTCGTCGTCTCCCTCGGCGGCGCCCATGTCCAACAGGAGCGGCGGCCGCCCCGCCATCGCGAGGGCACACGCCGCCACGAACGCCGCTTCGATGCAGTGGGCCCGGTTTTCCCGGAGGACGCCCTCGACCGAATAGGCGGTCCAGCCGTCGGGCTCGAAGTTCATCGGGATCCCGATGACGAAATCCTGCACGTCCTCCGGCGTTTCGAGCCGGGCCAGCCGCTCGGCGGAAGCCTCGCACAGCCCGAGCTTGCGTCCTCGCGCGATTCGGCGGTTCATGCCCTTCATGGTATGCCCGCCGCAATCAATCCTTCAAGCCGACTCACGTCCGCGAGAACCGCAGGAAGTGCGTCGCGCAGCTGATGCAGGGATCGTAGCTGCGAATGAGACGCTCGCAGGCGAGCGTGGCGGCGGCATCGTCGAGCGAGAGCACGCCCGGCAGCATCGCCACGAGATCCCGCTCGATCTGGGCCTGGTTCTGCGAGGTGGGCGGAATGATCGTGGCCTCCGCGACGAGCCCGTCGTCGCCGATCCGATACCGATGGTAGAGCAGCCCGCGGGGCGCCTCGGTGGCGTGCGAGCCCGCGCCAGCCCGCGGCTGGAACTCCACCCGCGGCCGTGCGAGATCGGCCGTGGCGGGCCGTGCGATCGCGATCGCCTCCTCGAACGCCGCCGCGATCTCGACGCCGCGGGCGACGATGCTCGCGAAGGGATTGTCGAGCGATCGGTCGCCCCACGAGGCATCGAGCGTGCGACGGGCCCGCTCGGGAAGCGTCTGGCGACAGAGGGCGAGCCGCGCGACCGGGCCCGTGAGGTAAGGCGTCGCCGCGGGGAGCCGCACCGAGTGGAGCGCCGTGCTGTGCGGCACCTGCCGCTCCTCGAACTGCTCCGGGAACGCCTCGACCGGGATGTCGAGGCCGGCGGAGGAGGCGATGCGTCCCTCGTTCATCGGATACTCGCGATCGTGCACGAGCGACACGAGCTCGCAGGCCCGCTCGAACCCCGGGAACTCGAACCGCGAGACCTCGCCGACGACTTCGATCGCCGCGGCGAGGCCCCATTCGAGATCGCCCACGAGCCCCCGGATCGCCGCGGCCGACGGAGCCTTGTAGAACCCGCCGACCGTGACGTTCACGGGGTGGACCGCCCGGCCGCCGATCACCTCGATGATCCGGCCGCCGATCTCCTTGAGCCGCAGGCCCCGTTCGAGCAGCCGCGGATGGTCGGCCGCCATCGTGAAGCCGCTCTCGTAGCCGAGGAAGTCGGGCGCATGGAGGAGGTGGACGTGGAGGGCGTGGCTCTGGATCCACTCGCCACAGCAGAGCAGCCGGCGGAGAAGGCGGATCTCCGGCGTGACGGCGATGCCGAGAGCCTTCTCGAGGGCCTGGCAGGCGGTCAGCTGGTAGGCCACCGGGCAGATGCCGCAGATCCGCGCCACGATGTCGGGCACCTCGTGGATCGCCCGGCCGCGGAGCAGCCGCTCGAAGAACCGCGGCGGCTCGTAGATGTTGAACTCGGCGATCTCGACGCGGCCATCGACCACCTTCACGCGGAGCGCCCCTTCTCCCTCGACGCGGGTGAGCGATTTCACGGTGAGCTTTCGCGAAACGCTCACGGGCCCTCCTCCAGCCGGTCGCTTTCGGCGCGGAAGGCGGGGGCGTAGCCGTTGAACGAACGCACGAGCCGGACGAGATCGCCGCGGGCAGCGCCGCCGCGCTCGAAAAAGCCGGTGAGGCTCACGAGATTCGGCGACTCGCTCGGGCCGTAGCAGCCGAAGCACTCCCGGGAGTGCGCGGGGCAGATCGCGCCGCAGCCCGCCTGCGTGACCGGGCCGAGGCATGGGATGCCGCGGGCCACCGCCACGCAGACCGTGCCGTGGGCCTTGCACTCGACGCAGACCGGGTGGCCCGGCACCTTCGGCCTGCGGCCGAGGACGAACGCCGTGACGAGATCGACGAGCTGGCCGGTGTCGATCGGGCAGCCCCGCAGCTCGAAATCGACCGGCACGTGGTCGGCGATCGCGGTGCTCGTGGCGAGCGTCGAGATGTAGGCGGGCGAGGCGTAGACACTCGCCAGAAAATCGTCGATGCAGCCCCAGTTGCGAAGCGCCTGGATCCCGCCGGCGGTGGCGCAGGCGCCGATCGTGACGAGAAACCGGCACTGCGAACGGATCTCGCGGATCCGCGCGGCATCCTCGGGCGTCGAGATCGAGCCCTCGACGAGCCCCACGTCCCACGGCCCGCCGACGACCCGTGACCTCGCCTCGAGGAAGTGGTCGATCTCCACGCGGTCGGCGATCGCCAGAAGCTTGCCCTGCGCGTCGAGCAGCTGGAGCTGGCAGCCGTCGCACGAGGCGAACTTGAAGACGGCGAGCCTGGGCTTCGGCGTCGTGGGGGGCGATGACGTCATAGGCGGGGCACGGCGAGGTAACTCGTGATCCGGTCATAGGGAAACACGGGGCCGTCCTTGCAGACGAACTCGGGGCCGAACTGGCAGAGCCCGCAGTGGCCGACGGCGCAGGCCATGTTGCGCTCGAGCGAGAGAAACACCCTCGCGGCCGCGACGCCACGG
>CAZPEM010000098.1:0-8164 GCA_964585575.1 uncultured Chitinophagaceae bacterium | reverse complement strand
ATCGAGCGGCCAGGGGGTGCCGAAGGGCCCGCGGACGAGGATCGAGTCGCCCGCGACGAGACGCGACATCGCGAGCGTCACGTTGCCGACCGCGCGGACGGTGTGGGAGAGCGTCGCGGGAGAACGTCGGTCGGAGCTGATCGAGATCGCCGCCTCGCCGATCCCCGGCAGGTGGAGCATGTTGAACTGCCCGGGTGCGAAGCGACAGGCGTCGCGGACCGCCGGATCCTCGAAGGCGAGGTCGTAGGTTCGCACGCCCGGGATTTCGTCGGTGATCCGGACGATCCTCGCCGACTGTGACCGCCAGGGATCGCGGTCACACGCGTTGGCAGGCGACGGAAACGAGGTTGAAGTGGTCATCGCGGCATGTCCGGCTGCGTGGAAGGCCTCGCGACGGCGGCGTCGGTCGCGCGGATCGCCGCGACCTCCTCCGTGAGGTCGATCCCCACCGGGCACCAGGTGATGCAGCGGCCGCAGCCGGTGCAGCCAGAGCTGCCGAACTGGTCGATCCAGCCGGCGAGCTTGTGGGTGAGCCACTGCCGGTAGCGGGAGGCCGTGGTCGATCGCACGCTGCCGCCGTGGATCCGCGCATGGTCGAGCGTGAAGCAACTCGCCCACTGCCGCTCGCGATCGACCCGGTCGCCGGAGAGGTCGGCCACCTCCGTCACCGAACTGCAGAAACAGGTCGGGCAGACGAGCGTGCAGTTGGTGCAGGAGAGGCACCGCGAGGCGACCTCCTCCCACCGCGGATGCTCGAGGTTGGAAAAAAGAAGGTCGCGGATCCCGTTGGTGTCGAGGCTGCGGGGTCGCGGTTCTCCGGCCACGGCCTCGCGGGCGTGCATCCGCGAGGCGAGCTGCACGGGCACCCGCCGCGCCTGCTCGATCTCGTCGGCGGAGCAGGGGAGGAGCGGGTCGAAAAACGCCCTCGCGAGGAGCTCGGCGCCGGCGGCCGAGCCGATCTCGCAGGCGAACCGGTCGGCCCGCTCCGTGATCGCGAGATCGAACGAGTGGGTCGCCGCGGGACCGGAGCCCATCGAGTGGCAGAAGCAGGTGGCGGCCGCGCGGCGGCAGTTCACCGCGACGACGAAGAGCCCGCGTCGCCGTCGGGAATAGCCGGGATCGACATATCCGCTTTCGAGGAAGACACGATCCTGCACGCGGAGGGCCTCGAGGTCGCAGCCTCGCGCACCGATCACCGCGATCGGCCGCTCGTCCACGGCCGCAGCATCATCCTGCCGCCAGGAGCCCCCCTCCCGCGAGAATCTCGCGATCGTCTCCCTTGCCGGAAAGAGGAAGTTCTTGAGCGAGTGCGGCCCGACGACGTGATCGAACCAGCCGGCCTCAGGATCGCTCCGCAGCCGGTAGCGGCCGCCATCCTGCTCATCCAAAATGCCCGCGGGCAATCGCTCGGCCCGCGCGAGATCCGCCAGCACGATCGCGTCATCGACCACCTGCGGCCCGACGACACGGTGCGTCGCGGCGAGTGCGTCGATGAGCCGCTGGAAGCCCGCCTTCGGCAGCCAGACCCACTCCCGAGCGGTCGGTCGATCCAGCGGCGGCTCTTCGGTCGCAGGCACGGCTTCGGCTCCGCAGCGCCCTGGGCATCGGTTCGCACGGCAATCGTAGCAGTCGGCCCCCCGACATTCGTCGCGGAACGCGGCGAGGTAGGATTGGCCACATGAAGCGGTTGCTGGTCTTGAACGTGGTCGGCCTGACGCCCGGGCTTCTCGCGCACACGCCGCGGATCGCGGCGATCGGACGCGCGGGCTTCACGGCCCCGCTCGGCACCGTACTGCCGGCCGTGACCTGCTCCGCGCAGGCGACGATGCTCACCGGCCGGCCGCCCCGCGACCACGGAATCGTCGGCAACGGCTGGTACTTCCGTGATCTCGCGGAGGTGTGGCTCTGGCGGCAGTCGAACGCGCTCGTCGGCTGCGAGGAGGAGAAGCTCTGGCATGCCGGCCGCCGACGGTTCGGCGACGGCTTCACCGTCGCGAACATGTTTTGGTGGTACGCGATGCACGCCGCGGTCGATTGCACGGCGACGCCACGGCCGGTCTATCCAGCCGACGGCCGGAAGATCCCGAGCCTCTACACCGATCCGCCGGAGCTCAAGGCCGACCTCCAGGGGCGACTCGGACAGTTTCCGCTGTTCAACTTCTGGGGGCCGACCGCCGGCATCCGCTCCTCGCGTTGGATCGCCGACGCCACCCGCCGCGTCTTGGAGAACCGCCGGCCGACCGTCACGCTCTGCTACCTGCCGCACCTCGATTATGACCTGCAGCGGTTCGGGCCCGATTCGCCCGAGGCCGTGCGGGCCTGCGGCGAGATCGACGCCGTGGCCGGGGAGCTCGCCGAGTGGGCCGCGAATGCTGGACACATCGTCGCCGTCGTGAGCGAATACGGCATCACGCGGGTGACCGCCGGCGTCGACATCAACAGGGCGCTGCGACGGGCCGGCCTGCTCCGCGTGCAGGAGGTCGATCTCGGCTGGGAACTGCTCGACTGCGGGGCGAGCGACGCCTTCGCCGTCGCCGACCACCAGCTCGCGCACGTGTACGTGAAAAATCCTGCGCGGATCCGCGAGGTGCGGGCGGTCCTCGAATCGCTCGACGGCGTCGCCGAGGTGCTCGACCACGACGGCAAGGCCGCGCACGGCCTCGACCATCCGCGGGCGGGCGAGCTCGTGGCCGTGGCCGCTCCCGACCGCTGGTTCACCTACTACTACTGGCTCGACGACGGGAAGATGCCCGACTTCGCCCGCACGGTGGACATCCACCGCAAGCCGGGCTACGACCCCGTCGAGCTCTTCGTCGATCCCGCGCTCACGGTGCCGAAGCTGCGGATCGCCTGGACGCTCGCCCGGAAATCCCTCGGCTTCCGCTACCTCATGAAGGTGATCGGCACCGACTCGCGGATCGTCCGCGGCTCGCACGGGCGGCTCCCGGCGAGCGACGCCGAAGGGCCGGTGTTTCTCTGCTCCGAGGGGGCGGCGAAACGCGACCGGCTCGCGATGACGGACGTTCGCGATACGCTTCTGGACAGCGTTGCCGGCAGGTAGGTTGCCGGCGGGTGAGTTGCCGGCGGGTGAGCCGGCTCACTCGAGGACGGTGCCGGCGAGGAACTCGCCCGATGCGGCCCGCCGGAGGTTCTCGACCGTGACGCGGGCGATCTCCGCGAGCGCCTCGTGGGTGAGGAAGGCCTGGTGGGCCGTGACGAGCACGTTCGGGAAGACGAGCAGCCGCGAAAGCTCGTCGTCCTGGAGGATCTCGCCGGAGAGATCCTCGAAGAAGATCCCCTCCTCCTCCTCGTAGACGTCGATCGCGAGGCCGCCGACGTGTCCCCGCTTGAGGGCGTCGATCACGGCCGACGTGTCGACGAGCTTGCCGCGGCTCGTGTTGACGATCATCGCGCCGGGCTTGAGGAGTGCGAGCGACGCGGCATCGATCAGGTGGTGCGTCTCGGGGGTGAGGGGGAGGTGGAGCGAGAGGACGTCGCTCGCCGCGAGCACCCGCTCGAACTCGAGATACTCGATGCCGCGGGCCGCGGCCCACTCGGCCTGCGGGAAGGGGTCGTAGGCCACGACCCGCATCCCGAAGCCCCGGAAGATCTCCGCCGCGATCCGGCCGATCTTGCCCGTGCCGACGATGCCGCAGGTCTTGCCGTGGAGATCGTGGCCGACGAGCCCGTTGAGCGAGAAGTTCTGCTCCCGCACCCGGTTGTAGGCCCGATGGATCTTGCGGTTGAGCGTGAGCACGAGCGCCACCGCATGCTCCGCCACCGCGTGGGGCGAGTAGGCGGGCACGCGGGTCACCGCGATCGAAAGCTCCCTCGCCGCCGCGAGATCGACGTTGTTGTAGCCGGCGCACCGCATCGCCAGATGCCTCACGCCGAGGTCGTGGAGCACGCGGAGACAGGCCCGGTCGAACCGGTCGTTCACGAAGCCACAGACGGCCGTCGCCCCCGCGGCGGTCGCCGCCGTCTCCAGCGTGCAGCGAAACTCGTGGAACGTGAAGTGCACGGCGTCGCCGCCCGTCGCAGAACCGCCTTCGCTCGCCGCGAGCATGTACTGGCGGTCGTAGGGCTTCGTGTCGTAGAAGGCGACGGCGGGCATGGGACGTGGGACGGGCGGCTTTCGGTCGGGCGGCGGCGAGCCGGGTAGTATGGCGTCTCCACGCCCGCGCGGGAAACGGCCCATGTCCGGGAAACGTATCGATCCGATGGATGCGCCGACACCCGAACTCGTCGAACTCGCCCGCGGCCTCCCGCCGCTCAAGACGGCGGTCGCGCATCCCTGCGACGCCCCATCGCTCGCCGCGGCGATCGACGCGCGGAAGGCGGGGCTCATCGAGCCGGTGCTCGTCGGCCCCGAGCATCGCATCCGGGCGATCGCCGACCGCGAGAAGCTCGACCTCTCCGGGATCGCGATCGAGCACGCGCCGCACAGCCATGCCGCCGCAGCGAGGGCCGTGGCGGTCGCCCGCCAAGGCGGCTTCGGCGCGATCATGAAGGGGAGCCTCCACACCGACGAGCTCATGGCGGAGGTGCTCGACCGCGACTCCGGCCTGCGGACGGGCCGGCGGGTGAGCCACGTCTATGTGATGCGGATCCCCGGACACCCGCGGCTGCTCCTGGTCACCGACGCCGCGATCAACATCCGCCCCACGCTCGACGAGAAGGCCGACATCGTCCGCAACGCGATCGACCTCGCCGAGGCCCTCGGCATCTCGCGGCCGCACGTGGCGATCCTCTCGGCCGTCGAGACCGTGACGTCGAAGCTGCAGTCGACGATCGATGCGGCGGCGCTCTGCAAGATGGCCGATCGCGGCCAGATCACGGGCGGCGTCATCGACGGGCCGCTCGCCTTCGACAACGCCGTCTCGCGCACAGCCGCCGAGGCGAAGGGGATCGATTCGCCCGTGGCGGGTCGGGCCGACGTGCTCGTGGCGCCCGACCTCGAGGCGGGCAACATCCTCGCCAAGCAGCTCGAGTATTTCGCCGGCGCCGAGGCGGCGGGCATCGTCGTCGGGGCGACAATCCCGATCATCCTCACGAGCCGCTCCGACTCCGTCGCCACGAGGGTGCGGTCGTGCGCACTCGCCGTCGTCCACGCGAAAGCCCAGCAGGAGCGAGCCCGATGGCCGAAGGACGCCCCGCGGTAGTCGTGATCAACGCCGGCTCGTCGAGCCTCAAGGCCGCCGTCTTCGAAGCGGCCTGCGGCCGGGAGACGCCGACCACGCGGCCGCTCGCCAGGGTTCACGTCGAGGAGCCGCCGACGCCGCCCGTCTTCGAACGGGCGATCGACGAACTCCGCTTGGTCGCAGCGGGTTTCGAGGTGGTGGCGGTCGCCCACCGCGTCGTCCACGGCGGGCCGGACCGGTCGGAGCCCGCCGTGATCGATTCGAACGTGCTCGCGGAGCTCGAGTCGCTCGTGCCGCTCGCGCCGCTCCACCAGCCGCACAACGTCGCCGGCATCCGCGCGGCCATCGCCTGCCTGCCGAGGGCCGTTCAGGTGGCCTGCTTCGACACGGCGTTTCACCGCACCTGCCCGCCGAAGGCCCAGCGTTTCGCGATTCCCGCGAGCCTCCACGACCGCGGCATCCGTCGCTACGGCTTCCACGGCCTCTCGTACGAGTCGATTCGCTCGCAGCTGCCCAGCGTCGTGGGCGGCGTGCCGAGGCGTGTGATCGCCGCACACCTGGGCGCGGGGGCGAGCCTCTGCGGCCTGCTCGACGGCCGCAGCGTCGCGACGACGATGGGGTTCACGCCGCTCGACGGGCTCGTGATGGCGACCCGCTGCGGTAGCCTCGACCCCGGCGTCGTGATCCATCTCATGCGGGAGGGAATGGATGCGGAGGCGATCACGAGGCTGCTCTACCACGAGTCGGGGCTGCTCGGCGTCTCCGGATCGAGCGGCGACATGCGGACGCTGCTTGCAAGCGACGACCCGCGGGCCCGCGAGGCGGTCGAGCTTTTCTGCTACCGCGCGGTCCGGGAGATCGGCGGCATCGCGACGGTTCTCGGTGGCGTCGATGCGATCGTCTTCACGGCCGGCATCGGCGAACGCGCGCCGGCCGTGCGGCGGCGAATCGCCGCGGAGCTCGGCTGGCTCGGGCTCGAACTCGACGTCGAAGCCAACGCCGCGGCCACCGGCGGCCCGGCGCGGATCAGCACGAGAAACAGCACCGTCTCGGCGTGGGTGATCCCGACGCAGGAGGAGCGGACGATGCTCGGGCATGCCCTCGATGTGCTCGCCCGGTCGGCAGCGTGATAGGATCCCGTTCCCCCGAGTGCCACGGAAACCTTCCCCGATGCAGCGAGAGCCGGCCAACGCGGAGAGTCCCCCGCGCAACCCGTCAGCGGCCAGGGGGGTGCTCGTCATTCTCGGCGCCTCCGGCGACCTGACGAAGCGGCTGCTCGTGCCGGCCCTCTACAACCTCGCCTGCGACGGGCTGCTCGCCGACGAGTTCGCCGTCGTCGGCATGGCCCGCAGGCCGCTCTCGACGGAGGAGTTCCGCCGACAGCAGCGGGAGGACATCGCCCGGTTCAAGACCCGTTCCGCCCTCGACGAGGACCGATGGCGGTGGCTCGAATCGCGGCTGCACTACACGTCGGGGTCGTTCGACGATCCCGAGGCGTTCGTGCGGCTGAAGTCCGTCGTCGACGACCTGGAAAGGGCGTCGGGTGCGGCCGGCAACAGGGTGCTCTACCTCGCGATCTCGCCCGATCTCTTCGACGTCGTGAACCGCCGGCTCGCGGAGGCCGGATTCCCGCGGCAGGACGGCACGACGCGGATCATCGTCGAGAAGCCCTTCGGGAAGGATCTCGCATCGGCGGAGTCGCTCAACGCGGCGCTGCTCGGCACCTGGCGGGAGGAGGAGATCTATCGCATCGACCACTACCTGGGCAAGGAGACGGTGCAGAACCTGCTCGCCTTCCGGACGAGCAACGGCATGTTCGCGCCGCTCTGGAACGGCGACTGCATCGACCACATCCAGATCTCGGCCCTCGAGACCGTCGGCGTCGAGACCCGCGGCGGCTACTACGACAAGACCGGCGTCGTCCGCGACATGATCCAGAACCACCTCATGCAGCTGCTCGCCTACGTCTGCATGGATCCGCCCGCATCGCTCGATCCCGATGCGGTCCGCGACGCAAAGTCGCGGCTGCTCGAGGCGGTGCGGATCCCGAGCCACGACGACGTGGCCAGGGACTGCGTGCGGGGGCAGTACGCCGCGGGACGGGCGGCCGACGGCTCGCCGGCGCCGGCCTACCGCGACGAGCCGAACGTCGATCCGCGAAGCCTCACCGAGACCTTCGCGGCGGTGAAACTCCACGTCGACAACGACCGCTGGAAGGGGATGCCCGTCTACATCCGGTCGGGCAAGGGGCTCTGGAAACGGGGCACCGAGATCGTCGTGCAGTTCAAGGAACCGCCCGGCGGCCACGAGCCGAACCTGCTCGTCTTCCACATCCAGCCCTTCCAGGCGATCGAGATCCGTCTCCGGGCGAAGCGGCCCGGCCCCGAGTTCGCCCTGCAGTCGGCCGGGATGCAGTTCGACTACGCCGAGACCTTCGAGGCCCAGCGAGGCACCGGCTACGAGGTGCTGCTGCTCACGGCGATGCGGGGCGACCCGACGCTTTTCTCGAGGACCGACTTCGTGGAGGGGTCGTGGCAGATCGTGCAGCCGGTGCTCGACGCCTGGAAACACGAGCCCGCGGCGAACGTTCCCGGCTACGAGCGGGGGGGCTGGGGACCGAAGGCCGCGGCGACGCTTCTTGCGAGGGATGGCCGGCGATGGCACGAGATGCTCGACCGGAACGTGCTCTCCCGCAGCCGCTTCTTCGCATCGGCCCCGGCCGTGCTCTTGAGCAACCTCGTGCTCGCCTTCGAGCCGCGGGCCGTGGAAGCGGGGGACGTGGTCGTCGCGGAAGGTGAGCTTTCCAGCGACGTCTACTTCGTCTGTCGCGGAAGCCTCGAGGCCGTCGCCGCCGACGGCACGCGGCTCGGCACGATCGGGGAAGGGGAGTTCTTCGGCGAGATCGCGGCCCTGACGGGGAGCCCACGGACGGCGACGGTCCGGGCGACGACGGGCTGCGACCTGCTGTTTCTCGGAAGCGAGTCGTTCCGGCGGATCCTCCGGGACTTCCCCGAGGCGGAGGC
>CAZPEM010000097.1:0-12979 GCA_964585575.1 uncultured Chitinophagaceae bacterium | reverse complement strand
CAAGTCCTTGCAGGGCGCAAGTTTAGATTTGACGGGGTTTTGAAACCGCTTCTAGTTTTTGGGGCGGAAGGCGACGAGCCGCTCCGGCCGCGTTTCGAGCCGCGGCGGCGAGGGCCGGCCGGTGTGCACGAGATCGATGCAGTAGGGGATCGCCGGAAAGACCGCGTCGAGGCACTCGTGGATGCTCTTGGGCCGCCCCGGCAGGTTCACCACCACCGCCAGTCCGCAGATGCCGGCCGTCTGTCTCGAGAGGATCGCGGTCGGCACGAACTTCAGCGATACCTGCCGCATGAGCTCCCCGAAGCCCGGCAGCAGTTTCGTGCAGACCCGCTCGGTCGCCTCGGGCGTGACGTCCCGCGGCGCGGGCCCCGTGCCGCCGGTCGTCACGACGAGGCAGCAGTTGAGATCCGCAAGCTCCCTGATCGTCGTAGCGATCCGCTCGAGATCGTCCGGCACGATCCGCTCGATCGCCTGCCAGGGGCTCGCGAGCACCTCCGCCAGATACGCGCGGATCGCGGGCCCTCCCTCGTCGGCATACTCGCCGCGGCTGGCCCGGTCGGAGACGGTGAGGATGCCGATGAGCGGGGTCGTGGACATGCGACCGATTGTAGTCCGAGCGGTTCGGCGGAAGCGCGTTGCGCTTGTGACCGGTCGGTCATGCCTTTCGTGCACGTCAACTTTGCTGGTTCGGGGCTGCCCGTGCCCATCGCCGGACGCTCGCTACGGGCATCCATGCCCTCCGCTCGCTCGGATGCCGACTTCGCTCCGCAATCCTTGCTTCGCTCGTCTGCATACGCCGGCTCCTGGGCACGGGCAGCCCCGAACCGGTCAAGCTCCGGGCGAGCGTCTGCTCACCCGTCACGCAGCGTGTCGGCCTGGCGGCGGATCGCGCGGAGGTCGGCGGCGGGCTTTCTCGCGAGGTTCTTCAGCTGCATCGTCATCCGCTGGTTCTTCGCGAGCAGCTTCTCGTGGCGGGCGAGGAAGTCCCAGTAGAGGGTCGTGAACGGGCAGGCGTCGGGACCGGTGGCCTTCTTCGGGTCGAACCGGCAGCCCTTGCAGGCGTTGCTCATGCGGTCGATGTAGGCGCCGGTCGCGCAGTACGGCTTCGACGCCATGACGCCGCCGTCGGCGAACTGGCTCATGCCGATCGTGTTCGGCAGCTCCACCCATTCGACGGCATCGACGTAGACGGCGAGGTACCAGCGGTGCACCTCCCGCGGCTCGACGCCGAAGAGGAGCGCGAAGAGGCCCGTCACCATCAGCCGCTGGATGTGGTGGGCGTAGCCGAACCGGAGCGTCTGGCCGATCGCGTCGCGGAGGCAATTCATCTCGGTCGCGCCGGTCCAGAAGAACTCCGGCAGCTTCCGGTCGGCGGCGAGGGCGTTTCGCGACTCGTATTCCGGCATCAGCTGCCAGTAGACGCCGCGGACGTACTCCCGCCAGCCGAGCACCTGCCGGATGAAGCCCTCGACCGATTCGAGATCGGCCTTCCCCTTCCGCCAGGCCCGCTCGGCGGCTGCGACGACGTCCCGCGGGTCGAGCAGCTTGAGATTCATCGCCTGGGAGAGCCGCGAGTGGTAGAGCCACGGCTCGCCCGTCCAGATCGCGTCCTGGTAGGTGCCGAACCGGGCGAGGCGGTGCGCGAGAAAGTCATCGAGCGCGGCCTGTGCGTCCTCGGGCGTCACGGGCCAGTCGAAGTCGTCGAGGCTGCCGGGATGCGAGGGGAACCGGGCGTTCACCATCGCGATCACGCCGCGGGTGACCGCGTCGGGCTCGAACCGGACGGGCGAGGGGAGCTTGCCGGGGCCGGTCTTCGGGAAGGCGCCGCGGTTCTCGGCGTCGTAGTTCCAGCGGCCGCCGGCCGGCTCCCCATCCTCCATGAGCACGCCGAACTTCTCCCGCATCGGCCGGTAGAAGTATTCGAGCCGCAGCTGCTTGCGGCCCTTGGCGTGCGCGGCGAACTCTTCCTTCGAGAGGAAGAAGTGGCGGTCGGGACGGATCTCGAGGGGAATCTTCTCCTGCTTCGCGAGTTCGACGAGCGCCGCCTGCACCCGCCATTCGCCCGGCTCGACGACGACGAGACGCTCCGGAGGATTCTTCGCCTTCCGCAGCCGCGATAGGCTCGCCCGCAGGGCCTCGGCGAGTGTGCCCGGCTCGCGTGCCGGCTTCTTCGGCGGCGATGCGGCGAGCTCCGTGTAGTCGATATCGAGCTTCTCGCGGCGGAGGCGGTCGCGGAAGTGCCGCATCGCGGCGAGGAAGACCGCGATCCTCGCCTTGTGGGTCCAGACATGGGTCGATTCCTCGGCGACCTCCGCCATCCAGACGGCGTCCTGCCGCGGGTCGAACCCGTCGAAGCCGCCGCCTTGCCGGTCGAGCTGGTCGCCGAGCACGATCACGAGGTTTCGCATGGGGCCTCCTCAGCCGCCTTCGATCGATTCCTTGCGCCGCTCGAGCTCCTCGAAGACGGTCGTGATCTCCTGCCGCGTGGCCCGGAGCGTCTCGTGCATCGAGAGGATGAGGGCGGCCGCCTCCCTCGCCTCGCTCGCCAGCTCGTCCATCGGCGTCTCCGAGTTGTCGAGCCGCACGAGGATCTCCTCGAGCCTCGCCTCCTTCGCCTCGTAGGGCAGCTTCGAAAGGTCGCCGGACCCCGGCGTCGCTTCGGCCGCTTCAGACTTTGGTCGCTTCGCCATCGTGGGTGGTATCCTGCTTGATCTCCTGGACCGTGCTCGTGGCCGTGCCGTCGGCGAACTGCGTGAAGAGCGTGCCGCCGGGCGAGAGCGATGCGACCGTCGTCACGACCCGGCCGGTCTCGTCGCGGCTGATACTGTAGCCGCGGCGAAGCACCCGTTCCGGCCGGAGCGACTCGAGCCGCCCGCGGACGGCCTCGAGCCGTGCCATCGCCTCGTCGAGGGCTCGGCGGTAGCGGGACTCGCGAAATCTGCCGCGGAGCCCCTCGAGCCGCACGATCCTCCGGTCGAGCCCCCGCGCCTCCCCGAGCCGGCGGGCGTGGAGATCGAGCGAGCGGGCGGCGAGGTCGAGCGGCCGGCGGACGAGGTCGGCGAGCCGCTCGGCCGCCGTGGCGAGCCGGTCGTCGAGCCCCCGGATGCGATGGAGGATCGCCTCGGCGACGGCCGTTGGCGTCTTGAAGGCCGTGTGGGCGACGTGGTCGCAGACGCCGACGTCGATCTCGTGGCCGATTCCGACCCAGACCGGCACCGGCATGTCGGCGATCGTCCTGGCCACCTTCTCGTTGTCGAACCAGGCGAGGTCGACGGGCGACCCGCCTCCGCGGACGATCGCGACGAGGTCGACGTCGGCCTTCGCGAGGGCGTGAATCGCGGCCGTCACCTCCGATTCCAGGGCCGGCCCCTGCACGGTCGCCGTCGCGAGCACGATCCGGAAGGCGTAGGGGGAGTCGGCGAGCGTCCGGATAAAATCGTTGAAGGCAGCCGAGTCGGCGGCGGTGACGAGGCCGATGCGAAGCGGCGCCGCCGGCAGCGGAAGGGCGGCGTTCTTTCGCAGCAGCCCCTCGGCGAGCAGCCGCTCGAGGATCAGCCGTCGGTTGCGGTCGATGTGGGCCTCGCCGAACGACGGATCGATGTCGTGGATCTGCAGCGACAGCCCGTGCACCTCGTGGTATGCGACCGAGCAGAGGGCGCAGATGTCGCGGTTGCCCGCGAGCAGCTCCGGGCAGCCGGCGAGATCGAGCTTGCGTCGGATCGTGAGGAGCGTCGACTTCCAGATGATCGCGTTCATCTTCGCGACGGTCTGGCCGTCGTCGTCGATGTCGAGCAGTTCCCCGTAGAAGTGGCCCGACCTCGCGGGGCCGCGGGCCACGAGCTGCGCGCGAAGCCAGAACCGCCGGACCGTCACCTCGAGCAGGAGGTCGCGGATCCGGGAGGTCACGGCCGTGAGGCGAAAGATCTGCGGCGGGGAGGATGGGTTCGGCGCAGGGGCGGGGTCGGACATTGGTGGGGTGGCCGGTAGGCTCACTCGGGGCGTGCGGCGTCTAATTCTCGCAGAAATCCGGGTTTTCAGCTTGGCAGGGTATGATCACGAAGAGGGCATCAGCCGACATGCCCCGGCGACTCCTGGAGGTGCTGACGATGGAAAAACAGAAGGTCCAGGCGGTTCTCGATTCGTTCGGCGGCGACGTGAACGTCGATGTGTTTCTCGAAAGGCTCGCGGTGCTCGACGACATCGAGCGGGGGGAACGGCAGATTGCTGCCGGCGACGTTGTGCAACACGACGTCGTCTGTGAGCGGATCGAGCGAATTTGCCGATGACGGCGGTCAGCCAACTCGAAGCGATCGTTGAATTCATCGCCGCAGGTTCGCCCGTGGAAGCTCGCCGGTTCGCAGCGCGGGTGCTGCGGAGAGTGGAGTCACTTGCTTCCCACCCTGCGATCGGCGGCTGGATCATCGAAGACGAAAGTCATCGCTATCGCGAACTGCTTCAGGGATCTTATCGCATCATCTACCGGGCCACCGACGATACGGTGTTCATCGTGGCGGTTCGTCACGCAGCCCGCTTGCTTGCGACTGACGAACTGAACTGAGTCGATCTTCAGACGTCTCGTCGGCGAAAAGCAGGGCATGCAGAGGCAAAACAGCGTCAACGTCCGACCGATCCTCGAAACAGTCGGCCCGCCGTCCGGTGCGGCAGGGGCCGCACCGGACGGATCGGGTTGAATCGGGAAGAGCCGCTACCGGCCGAGCTTCGCGAGCGACTCGACCATCGGCGTGACGACCTTGCCGAGGATCTCCTTCACGCCGGGAATCGCCATCACGGTATCGATCAGCTTCTGGAGAGGCCCGAGCTTCTCGGCGACGAGGTCGGCGATCGTCGCCTTCTCCGCCTCCGGCAGCGCCGCGGATCCCTTTTCGATAGCTTCGAGCGTCGGGGCAAAGTCCTGGAGCTTCGGCAGGGCCGCCTTCGCCGTGTCGACGTTCGTGACGCCGCCGAGCACGTCCGTGAGACCCCCGAGGAGCGAGGTGAGGTCCTTCCCGACCCTCACGGCCCCGGTCGCGACCTTCAGCGGGTCGGTCGCGTCCGCCGGGAGCCGGGTCTCGTCGGCCGGCTTCTCCGTCCGTTGCGTGACGACGACCTCCTCGATCACGTCGATCTCCTCGTTCTGGTTCGCCTTCCTCTGGTCGAACAGGTACCAGGCCGCGGCCGCCAGCGCGACGACCGCCGCCAGCGGCAGCCACGCCGGCATTCCGGCCTTCTGCTCGCCGAGGTCGGCCAGCGACAAGCCGGCGGGAATCGCCCGCGAGATGTTCGACTGCTGCTCCGAGAAGAGCCGCGAGACGCCCGCGGCGTCGGGTCGGCCGGTGAACTGCTTGGCGACCATGCCGAGCACGATCGGGGCCAGGTAGCCGACGAGCTTCCGCGTCATCTCGGGGTTCATCTTCACGAACGTGCCGAGCACCTTCACGAGCAGCGACAGGCCGCCCGACCCGAGGAGCGACCCGAGCAGGTCGCCGCCGCTGCGGCCGATGTTGGAGGCACCGCCGCCCGAGAGCGCTCCCACGAGGTTGCCGAGCATGCCGAGGTCGAGGCCGCCCATCGCGGAGGCGAGCTTGTCGGCCCCGCCGCTCGAGGCGGCGAGTTTCCCGAGCGAGGCGAGTATCGCCGGCACGGCGGCGGTCGTCGCCGACTTCGTCTGCGATTCGCTCGCGCCGACGAGGCCGCCGAGCTTGCCGAGCACGTCGCCGCTCAACTGGCTTGTGATGAGATCCACGATGTTCATGAAGAAGTTCTCCAGAAGGCCTTGAAAGCGAATTTTCCCGAGCACGATTGATACGGGCGCGCTCCGGGCGACGCAACCGGGCACGGGCATGGGCCCGGGTTTTTCCGGACACTCCGACGATTCGTCACCGCCGCCCGGCCCTGATTCGCGGCGGCGGCTCGACGCGGATGCCACTCGTGTCGCCCGCGGAGAAGGCGGTCGCCACCACGGCCCCGCGGAGCGTGAGGATCCGGGCTCCGGCCGGCAGGCGGATGGAATCGAGCACGGCGATGCCGTCGGCGTCGCGGTCCTTCCGGGTGACCGTGTAGGTGAACGTGAGCGTGCCCGTGCCCGAGCCACCGGAAAACCTCGCGAGCCGCGTGGTTGAGCCGATGACGATTCGGATGCTCGGCATGCCCGTGACGACGACGGGCTCGGTCATCACCGCCGTGAACACGAGCGGCTCCCCCGGCCGGTAGTTCCGGCCGGCGGGGACGATGAACGTTGCGATCCCGGGCGGCACCGAGGCGGGTGGCGGCGTCACCGGCGGCGGGTTGCCGCCGGGCAGCGTCGGCAGCGGGACGGGATTCGGCAGGGAGAACGATGGCGCGAACCGGTAGTCGCCGCCTGCGGGATCGACGAGCACGGGCCGAAGCGTGTTGATCGCGTTGTTGGCGAGGATGTCGGCGGCGAGCGGGCCGGCGTCGATGCCGAGCGAGTGGCCGGCCGTTCCGTTCCAGATCACGTTGCCGCGGATCTGCAGGTTCGTGTCGGCGCGAGCCGGGGAGGGGATGTTGGAGCCGATCGAAGGCGTCCTCGGAGTGGCGACCGTGAAGTGCTGCCACTGGCTCACGTAGCCGTCGGGGTTCAGGACGACGTTGTTGAAGATGAAGATGTTCTCGTTGGGGATCGGTTCGTCGCCGCCGGCAACGTTCGTGCCCCAGCCGCCGGCGGCCAGGTAACGGGAGCACGTGGCCACGTCGCCGTCGCATGACCGCGAACCATGAACGACCTCGATCACGTGGCTGCGTGCGCCGACGCGGTAGAGCGTGTTGTGAGCCATGAGGACGTTCGAACCGCCATTGACGCCGAAGCCCGCTCCCTGCGTGTCGTGGACCACGTTGTGGACAAAGCGGATGTCGCTCGCCTCGAACGTGAGATAGGGGGCAACCATGAACTCGAAACCGGTCCCCTGGCCGGCAGTGAAGCCGCCGGTGCCGGCGTCGAAGATCTCGTTGCCCGCGATCGTGAGGTGGGCCGAGCCCCCCTTGGCATACATCGCCCAGTCGCCGGCGCGATGAATCCTGCTGCCCACGACGTGGCCGTGCTGCACCGCCACGAAGTCGATCGCGTTGTCCCAGCCTCCGGAGATGTCGCAGTTCTCGATGTAGATGTGGCGGCTCTGGTTGGCCTTGAGCGCCTCTTGCGGCGAGGCGTAATTGGCGATGTTTCCCGTGCCGCGGACGGTCGTATCGCGGAGCAGGACGTTCTCGCACCGCTCGAAATGGAGCACGTCGCCGCCCCCCGCCTCGATCCAGAGGCCGACCAGATAGAGGCTTCGGCAATCGAAGATATTGAGGCTCGGCAGCCGCACGGTGCCGGCGCCGTCGGCGGCCGCGAGAATGACCGGGCTCGTCGCCGTGCCGTAGCGACGCTCCCAGTAGTTGGGCACCGCCGATTCCGGATAGGTGCCCGGGAGGAGATTGATGCGGTAGCCGATCGCAAGCGGCATGCCGACCGGCACCCGCCGCCAGGCCTCGGAGAGCGTACGGAGCGGCTCGGCCCGCGAGCGTCCCGCGACGGCATCGTTGCCGCGGGTGGGATCGACCCAGAGATCGACGAGTTGTGGCGAGCCGATGTCGAACCGGGGGAGGGGGCCGTCGGAGGAGGCGAAGGCTCCCGGCGTCGTTGTCGCCCCGTCGCCGCTCAGGGCGAACCGCGGTTCGAGGGATTCGAGCACCAGAACCGGCGTGGCCGATCGACGGGCGGCCAGGCGGACCTGATGCCGCCGGCCATGGTGCCATGACGTCATGGGAATGGTTCCAGATGCCCCCGACGTCGGAACCATACGCCTCGGCCATGGAGACGGTCAAAAAGCACCCCTTTACGCCCCTCGAGCAGGCCGGACACGTGCGTGCGATTGCAGCCTGGCCACGAAAGCCGACTGAGTTGCAACTGCATTGCATGTGCTGTAGGGTGGTGAAATCATCGCCCCGCTGGCCCGAGGAGACCAACCATGCCCGCGCCCTCCGACGCTGCTGCCGATCGCCTGCCCGTCACCGTGCTTTCCGGCTTCCTGGGAGCCGGGAAGACGACGTTGCTCAACCACGTGCTCGCCAACCGCGAGGGCCTCCGGGTGGCCGTGATCGTCAACGACATGAGCGAGGTGAACATCGACGCCCAGCTCGTCGGCGGACCGTACGAGCCGGGCGAGGCCGCCGCCGCCGGGCTCAGCCGCACTGCCGCAAGGCTCAGCCGCACCGAGGAGAAGCTCGTCGAGTTCTCCAACGGCTGCATCTGCTGCACCCTGCGGGAGGACCTGCTCGAGGAGGTCGCGAGGCTCGCCCGCGAGAAGCGGTTCGACTACCTGCTCGTGGAGAGCACCGGCATCTCCGAGCCGCTGCCGGTCGCCGAGACCTTCACGTTCGCCGACGAGCAGGGGGAGAGCCTGTCGCGACTCGCCCGGCTCGACACGCTCGTGACCGTGGTCGATGCGAAAAACTTCCTCGACGACTACTGCTCCCGGGACGAGCTTCGCGACCGGGGCGTCGGGCTCGACGAGAACGATTCCCGCGACCTCGTGCAGCTGCTCGTGGACCAGGTGGAATTCGCGAACGTGATCGTCGTCAACAAGACCGACCTCGTGGCGGAGGACGACGTCGCCTATCTCGAGGCGATCCTGCGGAAGCTCAACCCGAAGGCGAGGATCATCCGGGCCGACCGCGGACGGGTCGCCCTGTCGGAGGTGCTCGACACCGGCCTCTTCGACATGGAGGAGGCGGCCGGGCATCCCGGATGGCTCGCGGAAGCCCCTGGCACCCACGTGCCGGAAACCGAGGAATATGGCATCACCAGCCGCGTGTTCCAGAGCCGCCGCCCGTTTCATCCGCAGCGGTTCTGGGATTTTGTGACTGGGAAGGGCTTCAAGGGGGTGATCCGCTCGAAGGGATTCGTCTGGCTCGCCACGCGGCACGACTGGGCCGGCGTCTGGTCCACCGCCGGTGTCGTCTCGAGCCTCCAGCCGGGCGGCACCTGGCTGGCGAGTTCGCCCGAGGAGGAGTGGCCCGAGGATCTCGATCACGAGGATGTCGAGGCCGTCTGGGAGGAGCCCTGGGGCGACCGTCGGCAGGAGCTCGTCGTGATCGGGGCGAAGCTCTCCGGCCGGCTGCTAGCCGGGCTGCACGCCTGCTGCCTCACCGACGAGGAGATGGATCTCGGGCCCGATGGCTGGCTCGGCTTCGAGGATCCGTTTCCCGCCTGGCGGTTCGCCGTCGAGGGGGAGGAAGACGTCGAAGTCGGTGACGATGCCGGAGGCAGCGACGCCGCAGCAAGGGACATCGAGGATACGGTGATCGACTGACGGCCCAATCGACTGGGTTCTCAGCGAGCGGCATCGCCCGCGGGCTGCCCTCGGAGTGCGTCGCGATGCGCTCTCCCGGCGGCGAGCACCCGCTTCAGCTCGGCGGCCACCGCCTCTCGATCGATCGTCTCGGGATCGAGCACCGCGTGCTCGAGCGCCTCGATCCGCTCCCGCAACTCCTCCGCGGCCTCTGTCATCTCGCGGGTGACGGTGCCGCGTCGGATCCAGAGGCCCACCTCAGTCCGACGCACGAGGTCTTCCCAGGCCGCGATCCAGACCTGCGTCCGCCGCTTGTCGCCGTCGATCGCCGCGGCGTGGGTCTCCGCCTCGACGAAGCTCAAGTCCTTGAGGCAGGTGGGAAGGTCGGGATAGTAGAGATACGCGGCGGCCACGCTCGCCGCCACGAGTCCGGAGACGAGCACGCCGCCGAGCACCGGCGCCGGCAGGGCCACATCGAAGCGGGCGGGGCCGCCTGGCGCACCGGCCGACAATCCGGCCGAGGTCGAGCCCTGCACGAGCCGGGCCTCGAAAGCCTCGGCCGGGTCGAGCCAGCGGATCGCCGTGCCCGCGGCGATGATCACGCCAAGCAGCCCGAGCGCCATCCATTCATGCCGCGGCACCCGGTCGGCGAGCAGGGCGGCGACGCGGCTTCCGGGGGCCGATTCGGTGGGCGGAAACGGCATGCAGAAGACGTCGAAGGCGTGCGTATGGTCTTCCGGCGGCGCGTCCCGAAACGAGAGCGGCCGCTCGATCGCCGCCGCGATCGCGAGCACCGTCGCGAAGAAGATCGCAAGCCAGCCCGCCGCGGCGCGGAGGCCCCAGGTCCGCCAGGCCCAGGCCACGAGGCCGAGGTTGAGCCCCGCCCCGACCGAGAGCAGCACATACGCCGCCCCGACGGAATTGCCGTGATCGAACATCGACCCGACCTGCATCATCGCGTCGGTCGGAGTGAGGAAGGCGGGCAGGCCGACCGCCGCCATCAACGACGGCGCCCAGGGATCGAACGCCTTCATCGATCGCTGCAGCGATCCGAAGGGGAGCAGGCAGGAGAGCAGGCCGACTCCGAGCAGCGCCAAAGCGGCATAGCCGAGCGACGGGCCTGCCGCCTCGCGGGCCATGCCGGTCGTCATCGCCGCCACCCGACGCCAGCCCGGGGGCACGGCCGGCTCCGGCGCCGGCTCGACGGCGGGCGTGGATCCGCCGAGCAGCCGATCCCAGGCGGTGCCGACGAACGTGACGACGATCATCGACGCCAGCGCGAAGCCGATGATGACGAGCGGATGCGAGAGCGTGAGTCCGTAGAGCAGCGAGATCGGATTGAAGAGGGGCGCCGACACCGCGAAGGCGAGCACCGTGCCGCCGGCGAGGCCCGCG
This sequence comes from uncultured Chitinophagaceae bacterium, assembly GCA_964585575.1. GTDB lineage: Bacteria > Planctomycetota > Planctomycetia > Pirellulales > UBA1268 > UBA4655. Next base: position 2,294 of record CAZPEM010000097.1, on the reverse strand, counting down.
CGACGAAGCTCGCGGGCCACGGGGATCGCTCCGATCGAGCACACCGGCAGGAGCATGCCGAGCAGCCAGGCTCGCATGAGCGAATTGGCGGAGCCGGCCGCCAGCAGCTGCCGCGTGAGCTTCGGCCCGAAGAGCTGCCGGATGACCGCCGCGACCACGAGGCCGCAGACGACGGTCGGCGCCGCGTGGGCCGCCGCGGCGACGATCCGCCCAGCCGCGCCGACGAGCAGCACGAGCGAGGAGTTTGGGAGGGATTCGGGAGTCATCGGGAAGCTCCTCTCTCGAGAATGGCGGCGGGGCCGGCCGGCACGGCGACACCCCGCATGAGATCGTCGATCACGTCCCGCGGGTCGGCCCGGTCGATCCCCAGCCGCACCGAGAGCACCGGCTCGGCAACCTGCTGGACGTCGTCGGGCGTCACGAAATCGCGGCCGTCGATCCAGGCCCGAGCCTGCGCGGTCCGCTGCCAGGTGAGCAGGCCGCGAGGGCTCGCCCCGACCGCGATGTCGCTGTGGCTGCGGGACTTTTCCCCGAGCCGCACGAGATAGTCCTGCACCACGTCGGCCACGGCCACGGCGGCCACCTCGGTCTGGATTCTCGCGAGCCTTTCGGGGTCGAGCAGGGCCTCCGTCGCGTTCGGCTTCTCCGCCTCCGGGCCGACCGCCGCGGCGAGCATCGCCCGCTCGTCCTCCGCCGCCGGATAGCCGATCTCGAGCTTCATCGCGAACCGGTCGAGCTGGGCTTCCGGCAGCGGGTAGGTGCCATGCTGCTCGTGCGGGTTTTGCGTGGCGATCACGAAGAAGGATTCCCCGAGCGGAAACCGCTCGGTGTCGACGGTCACCTGCCGTTCGGCCATCGCTTCCAACAGCGCGCTCTGCGTTCGCGGCGTCGCCCGGTTGATCTCGTCGGCGAGCAGCACGTCGGCGAAGACCGGCCCGGCGCGGAAGTCGAATTCCTGCGTCTTCTGGTTGAAGATGTTGAAGCCGGTGATGTCGCTCGGCAGCAGGTCGGGCGTGCACTGCACGCGGGCGAAGCGGCCGCCGATCGCTTCGGCGACCGCCTTGGCGAGCGTGGTCTTGCCGAGGCCGGGCCGATCTTCGAGCAGCAGGTGGCCGCGGGCGAGCAGGCACTCGAGCACGTGGCCGATCGCCTGCTGCTTCCCCTTGAGCGTGGCTTCGAGTCGCCGGCGGATGGCTTCGATCGCGGCCCGGTCGGAGCCGACGTGCGGTGCGGCGATGGTTTCGATCGTCATGATCGGGTTCCCTCGGAGGCGAGGCCGCGGAGGACGTCCCACGACCAGGTTCTTTCGGCCGCCCGCAGCAGGTGACCGAGTGTTTCAGGATCCACCGCGGCGGCGGGCCGCGGCTGGTAGAGGCCTCGGGTGGCCAGGTCGAGAAACGCCTCGGCGTCGGCGGCCGCGGCTCCCGCCGTCGCCTTGAACTCGCGGGCGAGCAGGCCGAGCCAGGCGGTGGGGGTGCGGTGGAGGGGCCGCGGCAGGCCCGCCCGGCGGCAGCGACGGTCGAGCAGCCCGAGCATGCGGAGCGTCGCCGTGGTCGGATCGGCCCAGGACCACGCCGCCACGAGGAGCCGGTCGATGCGATCAGCAAGAAGCAGACGCAGGCGGATGACGAACGCCGCGGCCGCGATGATGCCCGCCAGCGTGAAGGGATGGTTCGCGGTCCACGCCACGACCGCATGGATGGCGGTCGCCAGCCCCTCGAAGAGCGTCGGCGGCGGGCCGAGCAGCGAGTAGCCGGGCGTCGGCTCGAGGCTGGCCCAGGTCGATGGACCGACCGCCAATTCCGCCCAGAAATGGACGTCGTCGGCATGCACCTCGGCATGGCCGCTCCGCGGGTCGTAGGCGTCGGCGGCGACGTGGAAGCCGCTGACGAGACGGGCGGAATAGCCGAGCGACCGCAGGGCCCAGACGGTGGCCGAGGCGAAGAGATAGTCGGGGCCGCGGCGGGTCTCGAGCAGAAACTCCGCGATGGCATGGGGCGTGTCGGGGGAGGCACGGGCTTCTGGATCGAGCTGGTTGTCGGCGCGAATCCGCTCGACGACGCGTTCGATCTGCGGCCAGCCCGGCGGAAGGCCGACGACCCACGAGGCGACCAGATCCTTCACGGCCAGCGATCGGGGATCGTCGCCGAACTGCCGGCACGACGACGGCCCGGCGTTCAGGATCGATGCGGTCCGTGCGGCGAGCCCGCGGGGATCGACGACCCGTGACTGCATGTGGATCGTCGTGAGTTCCGGAAGCGTCTCGCGATCCAGCCGCAGGATGTCGGCCTGGG
>CAZPEM010000096.1:2054-13122 GCA_964585575.1 uncultured Chitinophagaceae bacterium | reverse complement strand
CCGGCACGATGCCGGTGAACTGCTCCTTCGCCGGGTCCATCGTGCGGCCTTCCTCCGGCCGGGCGGCCGCGAAGGGGTTCTCGCGAGGCGGCGCGGCGTCGGTCGCACTGCCAGCTGCCGCACTGCCCGCCTCGCCGGCCGCATCCTTGCTCGTATTTGGCGGCCCTGCTTCGGCGTCGCCGGAGCCAGCCGTCGCGGCGAGCACCGCGTCGACCTGCCGGTCGATCGGCCGGACCGCCTTCCCCGACCCGTTGCCGGCATTCGCGCCGGCTGCATCGAGCTTCTCCCGCCAAATCCGCTCTCGGGCCACCCGGTCGCGGCGGTGCGGCCAGCCGGCGTTCTCGAGCGCCGGACGCGTCGGGCGGGTGTCGTTCGACTGGCTGTCCACCGTGTCGTAGCCCGCCTCCCGCAGGTCGAACGACAGCTTCTCGCGGTTGCCGGGATGCTGGAGGTAGCGGCCGAAGTCGCTCACGCTTGCGTGGGTCTCCTGGTCGATGCCGATGAACATCACCTGCCGTGTCACCCACTGGTCGCGGACCTGAAACGACAGCATCGCGGGCACGGCCACCGTCGGCGTCATGCCGGCGATCGCGTCGCCCCCCGCCCGCTTGATCTCCTCCATGTGCCACTTCGGATCCTGGAATCCCGAGAGCGAATGGCTCTCGAAGACGATGTCGGAGAGGATCCCGTGGATCCGCGTCTGCATCTCGTGAGAGAAGCCCTCCATCACGGCGTTCACGACGATCATCGTCGCCACGCCGAGCGTCACGCTGATCACGCTCGCAAGCGCGATCCACCGGGTGCGGAGATACCGCCAACAGAGCAGGAGCTTGTACATGCGGGGAATCCGGGAAGGCTGGGGCGGGGACGGTACCAGATGCTCCCGGGGGCTCCAACGGCAAAAAAGAGGTGTTCGGAGTCGCCGGGAAGCTTGTTGTGCACGTCACACGCGCGGGCTCGGGGCTGCCCGTGCCACGTCTCCGGACGTTCGCCTCGGCCATCCCGGCCTCGCGGTATCCTGCCTTCGCTCGCTCCCATAGCCCGGCGACATGGCACGGGCAGCCCCGAGCGGTCAGACGTGCTGCGTTCGGGGCTGTTCGTGCCCCTCACGGTCGCAGGACGATGCGTCGCAGGTCCATGACGGCGATGCCCGGTTTCGTGCGGGGCTTCACGGCGAGCGTGTGGCGGCCCGCTGCGAGGTTCACTTCGCCGATCACGCGGAGGATCTGGTGCTGGAAGTGGCCCGTCTCCTGGACCGTGAACGTGAGCGTCTCGCCGCCGTTCTCTCCCCGCACCTCGATCGCCACTTCGGCGCCGCCGCTGCCCGTGCCGCAGCCCTGCTGGATCTCGAGCTCGTAGCGGCCCGGCTTCGGCACGTCGAACTCCCACTCGGCCCAGTCGGTCTGCCTGGTCCAGTAGCCGAGCACGTTCTTGTGCGGCTCGGGCTCGTACCGCAGCTTCTCGCCGTGCACGCGGGCGTCCTTCGCGTGCAGCCGGATGTCGCCCGTCGCCGCGGGCATGAGCCGCGACGGGGCCTGCTCGACGTTCTGCCGTCGTCGCCATGCGGCATCGTAGTCGGGATTGGGGGTCGGCATCCGCGCACCCACGCGTGCCCGCCAGCCCTTCAGTTGGGCGAGCATCGACTCCGCTCTCGCTGGTTGCGCGGCGGCGAGGTTCCTCGTTTCGCCCACGTCGGCCGCGAGGTCGTAGAGTTCGAGCGATCCGTCCTCGAACTGCTCGATGAGCTTCCAGTGTCCGTCGCGGATCGCGCCGGCGGGCCGGCCCCCCTGGTTCGTGGAATGCGGAACGTGCCAGCAGAGGCGGCGGTCGGGCGGTTCTTCGCCGCGAAAGAGCCCCGAGAGGCTCGCCCCATCGAGCGGCCCGACCGCCTTCGCCGGGTCGATGCGGGCCGCTTCGAGGAGCGTGGGGGCGAGGTCGGTGATCACGACCGGTGTGTCGCACACCCTTCCGGACCCCACGACGCCCGGCCAGCGGACGAGAAGCGGCACCCGCAGTCCGCCCTCATGGAGAAAGCCCTTGCCTGTGCGGAAGGGAGCGTTGTGGGTCGCAGGAGTTCCTGATGATTCCGGGACGTGGGGGCCGCCATTGGCGCTTGTGAAGACGACGATCGTGCGATCGGCGAGGCCGAGCGACTCGATCTTGGAGAGCAGCCTGCCGACGGCCCGATCGAGCGTTTCAATCGTCGCGGCGTTGGTCGGGTTGAGGCCATCGCGGTTTTTTTCCACGACGTTGGGCGAGGCCGACAGTGGAATGGGCTGGTCGTCGTAGGGCACGTAGCAGAAGAAGGGCCGGTCGCGGTTGGCCTCGATGAACTTCTCCGAGGAAAGCGTGTTCGCAGGCGGCGACTCGACGACGTCGAACCCCTGTCGCTCCGGCGAGTGCTCCGCCCCGCCCAGGTGCCACTTCCCGAAGAGGCCGGTGGCGTAGCCGGCCTGCTTGAAGAGCTCTGCCAGCGTCACCTCCTCGAGCGCAAGGAAGCTCTCGATACGCGGCTGCAGGAGCTTCTGCGCCGGGGTGTCGGGCCGACCGGGCGGATCGTCGGTCAGGTTCAGCCGCGCGGGGCACTTGCCGGTCAGGAGGGCCGCGCGGGAAGGGGAAGAGATCGGCTGCGCCGCGGAGGCCGACGTGAACCGTATCCCATCGCTCGCCAGCCGGTCGAGGTTCGGCGTGCGGTGCTCCGCGCGACCGTAACAGCCGAGATCGTTCAGCCCCAGGTCGTCGGCAATCACGAGGACGACGTTGGGGGGCGGGCCGTCGGCCGCGGCCGGCTCACGCATGGCACCACCGACGAGCATCGCCAACGCGATGCTCACCTCCGAGAGCGTCGGTGGCCACGATCGGCCCCGGGCCCGTGGTTCATTCACCGTGATCTCCCAAATCGTGTGTGTCGCGGTCGGCCCGAGCCGCTACGCGTGCGGACGCTGGATCGGGAAGAGGATGATATCGCGGATCGACGCGGCGCCGGTGAGGAGCATCACGAGCCGGTCGATCCCGATGCCGAGGCCGCCCGCCGGAGGCATGCCGTGGCGGAGCGCCTTGATAAAGTCGTGGTCCATGCGGGCCATCGACTCCTCGTCCGCCAGCCCTGCCAGCTGCGTGCGGAAGAGCTGTTCCTGGAGGTCGGGGTCGTTGAGCTCGGTGTAGGCGTTGGCCAGTTCCATGCCGGCGACGTAGAGCTCGAAGCGTTCGGCGATCTCGGGGTGGCCCGCCTTCCGCTTCGTGAGCGGGCAGACCGCGGCCGGATAGTCGAGCACGAAGATCGGTCCGTCGAGCGTCTCCTCTACCCTGGCCTCGAAGAGGTCACTCTTGATGACGTCGGCATGGCGGCCCTTCGTCTCGATGCCCGCGGCCTCGGCGGCCGCCTTCACGCTCGCCGGATCGGTCGGGTCGCAGCCGACCACCTCCGCGAGCAGTTCGTCGTAGCGGGCCCGGCGAAACGGTGGGGCGAGCGAGATCGTGCGGCCCATCCACTCGAAGCGGTCGGGCGTGCCGGCAGCCTTCGCCGCGTCGACGACGATCGCCTCGGCGAGGTCCATCATCGTGCCGTAATCGCCGTAGGCCTCGTAGGCCTCGAGCATCGTGAACTCGGGATTGTGCCGCGGGCTCACGCCCTCGTTGCGGTAGACGCGTCCGAGCTCGAAAACCCGCTCCATCCCGCCGACGAGGAGCCGCTTGAGATGCAGTTCGAGCGCGATCCGCAGCACGATCGGCATGTCGAGCGCGTTGTGGTGGGTCTTGAACGGGCGGGCCGCGGCGCCGCCGGCGATCGTGTGGAGCGTGGGGCCCTCCACCTCGAGGTAGCCGCGGTCGGTGAGCGTGCGTCGGATCGACTCGACGATCCGGCTCCGGGCGACGAACCGCTCGAGCACCCCCTCGCCGTGGACGAGGTCGAGGTACCGCATCCGCTGCCGCAGGTCGGGATCGACGAGCCCGTGGAACTTGTCGGGCGGCGTCTCGATCGACTTCGTGAGGAACTCGACGCCGGATGCGAAGACGGTCATCTCGCCGGTCTTCGAGTAGCCGAGCCGGCCGTCCACGCCGATGAGGTCGCCGAGGTCGAGGCAGCCGACGACGTTCCAGGCGTCGGGGCCGACCTGCTTCTTGCCGAGCATGATTTGGATGCGGCCGGTGCGGTCGGCGAGCGTGATGAAGACGAGGCTGCCCGCGCTCCGCAGAAGCAGGATCCGGCCGGCGACCCGCACGGTCGGCCCGTTCTCGTCGGCCTTGTCGAGCCGGTCGCCCCGGTCGCGGACCTCGGCGATCGGCATGACGCCGTCGTAGCGGTGCCCCCAGGGATCGATGCCCATCGCCCGGAGCTTTTCGAGCTTGTCGCGGCGGGCCGCCTCGAGCGAGGTGCCGGGGGCACTTCCGGCGGCGGGAGGTCGTGGTTCGGAGGGCGTCGTCATGCGGGGTGCGGAAGCGGAGGGAAGGGGTGGGAGATGGAGAACGGGAATTGTCGCTTTTCCGACGGGAAGGCTACAACCCGGTTCGATGCGGACCGAGCGGCCGCGACCTCGAGGCCCGGGCACGCCCGGCACGCGATGCACCCGCCCCGACCCTCCCTCTTCAGCGTCGAGCTGCGAACCTCGCGGTGGGCGGAGATGGTCGAGTGGTACCGGGCCGTCTTGGGACTGCGGGTGCTCCTGCGGGTGATCGACGACGAGTATGCGCTCATCGAGGCGGGCGACACGAGGCTCGCGATCCTCGGCCGCCAGTCGCCGGGAGACGCAAGCCCGCGGTGGAGCCTGGGATTCGAGGTGGGGGATCTCGAGGCCGTGCGGGCGAGGCTGGCCGCCTCGGCCGCGGCGATCGACGTGCCGGGGCGAAACCCGGAGGGCTTTCGCGAGATCGTCGTGGCCGATCCCGACGGGAATCGGCTGCGGCTCTTTGCATGGCAGAATTGACGAGCGCGACGCCGCGGTCGTAAGAATCACAGCCGGAGGAAACGCACGTGGATGAGTCCGTCGAACCGCTTGGCATGCGGGTGTTGATCCGCAAGGACGAGAGCCGCCACAGGACGCGGGGCGGCATCGTGCTTCCGGACCAGGCGGAGATCCCTACCATCACGGGCCGGGTCGTCGAGGTGAGCCTGCAAGTCGAGCGGGACGCCGACTTCCCGATCGCGAAGTACGACAAGGTGCTCTTCCATCCCAAGAACTCGATCCCGGTCGATTTCGAGCAGGACAACCTGCTCTACGTCGTGCCGATCGAGGACGTGGTGGCGGTGTTTCGCCGCCACGACGATGCGAAGCCGCAGCGGCGGGGGAAGCCGAGCCACGACGAAGAGCGGCCGTCGGACGACGGCGACGGCTGACCCAGATTGCCCGGCCGGCCCACGGAATGCCGCCTGTGCGGGGAGTCACTGAAAGTCGGTACGGAGTCCGCCTGCGGAGACCGATAGACTCGATCTCCAGTTCCATGACTCCGATTCGACAGGACGTCCATCCGCCGAAGCCATCCGACGCACGTCCGCATCGCGGTCGTGCCGCGCGTGGGCCGCTCTGTTGCGTGGTCGTGGAGGACCAGACGATGTTCCTCCAGTTGCTCGTGGGGATGCTGCGGACGGTTCCGGGAATCCGGCTGGCAGCCGTCGCCCAAGGGGTGCGTGAGGCGATCCAGGCCTGCCAATCCCACCCCGTCGATCTGCTCATCCTCGACCTCAGGCTGCCCGATGGGGATGGCCTCGAAGTCCTCCGACGCGTCGCTTCGTGGCATTCTGGCGTGGAATGCATAGTGCTTTCGAGCGCGGCAGCCGAGTTCTCCTGCCCGCAATCGCTTCTGAAGCACATCCGGGCGATCGTCGACAAAACGCAGACCTACGAGCGGCTGTCCGCGGCGATCCACGAGGTGGTCCGAGATCATGGCTTGCCGACGACGCGACACCATTCAAGCTCGGGCGACCCACGCGAGATCCTGCGGCCGAGAGAGTTCGAGGTCTTCGAGTTGATCGGCCAGGGGCTCAAGACGAACGAGATCGGCATGCGGCTCGGCATCTCCCAGAACACGGTCGAGACGCACCGCAAGAACATCGCATCCAAGCTCAAGGCCAGTGGCGCGGAGTTGGTGCGGTTGGCCACGATCCACAACCAGACGTCGCTGCCCCGCGGCAGAGCCCGCTGAGCGGTGCATCGGCCACCCATGAGGGGAGTACCGGGTTCCGGTGAGACGACTTCCGGCGGCGAGCGGGTCGCTGGTGCGGCTCACGGTGTGCTCACAACAGGGCAACTGCCCCGGATTTCCGCAACGAGACGGCTGGTGCTGTCCGCGAATCGGCCGCGGAGCCGGCCCTTCGCGCCGGTCGGGTCATGACGAATCATTGCACGAACCGCTCGCAGAACTATGTTTCGCAGGATCGCGGTCGAAACGTTTGGCCGTGTGAGGCGGTGGGGAAGTCCGTGCATCGACGTGCTCGAGGAGCGTCGGTGGTTCGGATTGACCGCTGTCGATCGAGAGTGACAAGGTTTCAAGAGGAGACTCGCACGATGCGGAAGATGTTGATCTGTTTCCTGCCGGTGTTCGCCGTCGTCGCCCTGTGCACGACCGCGTGGGCCGGTGATTGTGGCGGTTGCAGCGGTGGCGGTGCGGGCGGCTGCGAAGGAGCGGTCGTCGGCGGCGATGCGTGTGGTGGTGGCAGTGCAGGCTCGGCCTGCGGCGGCACCAAGACGGTGTATCAGCGGGAGTACGTGACCGAGATGAAGACGGTCACGTCGACCGAGTACACCACCGAGACTCGCGAGCGGACATACACGGTCCACAACCGCGTCCCGCGGACCGAGACCAGGACTCGCACGGTGACCGTGCAGGTTCCGGAAACCCGGACCCGGACCGTGAACCACACGGTTCACAAGAACGTGACCGAGACCAAGACGGCCGAGTACACGGTCCAGGTCCCCTACACCGAGTCGGTCGAGCAGACCTACACGGTGATGGTGCCGGTGACCGAGGAGAAGACCTCGACCTACACCGTCATGGTCCCGAAGCAGGAGGAGAAGACGAGCACCTACACGGTGAAGGTTCCCTACACCGAACAGGTCGAGCAGGCCTACACGGTGAGCGTTCCCTACGCCGAGGAAGTGAGTGGCTCCCGCACGGTCACGAAGCGGGTTCCGGTCACGACCTACAAGACGGTGCAGGTCAAGGGAGGCCACTGGGAAAACCAGTCGGTCACCGTTGACGGCGGCGTCGACGCCTGCGGCTGCCCGTGCCCCCCGAAGACCTGCTGCAAGAAGGTTTGGGTGCCGACCTGCGAGACGAAGGAAGTGCCCTGCACGACCTACGAGTGCGTGACCGAGGAAGTCCCCTACACCCACACGGTCACCAAGCACCGTGAGGAGCAGCGGACCCGCACGGTCAACGTCACCAAGCACCGCGACGAGGAGAGGACCCGCACCTACACCGTCACCACCATGGTGCCGGAGGAGCGGACCCGCACCTACACGGTCACCAAGAGCGTGCCGGAGCAGAAGACCCGCACGGTCAGCGTCACAAAGCACCGCACCGAGACGAAGACTCGGGAGTACACCGTGACGAAGAGCGTGCCGGAGACCGTCACGAAGGAAGAGACCTACACGGTCATGGTGCCCCAGCAGAAGGAAGAGTCGTACACCGTGACGGTGTACGACTCCGTGCCCGAGACGAAGACGGAGACCTACACGGTCCGCGTCCCGCACACGGTCACGAAGGAAGTGCCCGTGCAGAAGTGCGTGACCGTCGCCGTCGAGGTGCCGGTTGCGGGCAGCTGTGGCGGTTGTGGCCAGGCCGGCTCGGCCGGTGTTGTGAACAGCTGCGGCAGCTGCAACTGAGGACCGGCCGCGTCGGGCCCGGGCCCGATGACCGAGTGCTTGCGAACGGGGCCGGACGCGAAAGCGTCCGGCCCCTCTTCGTTGGCTACTGCTCGAGCATGTCTGCGTCGATCGCGGCCATGATCCGCCGCCGGCCGCCATGAGCCGCCAGCACTGCGGCGGCTGCCGCCAGCAGCCCGCATCCTCCCGGCTCGGGCAACGAGACGGCGAGCGTCGAATCCGGGCCCGTGCCCAGGCCGAACACGACCTTGTCGACGATGTGCGCCTCGGTGTAACCGCCGACGCCTGTGAACGTGAACGTGGCCGTGTTCCTCACCACATACTTGTCGTTCAGCACGCCATTCGGTTCGATGTCGCCTCCTCGATAGATACCGAAGTTGATCATGGTGTTGCCCTGGCCCACGACCTGCGGCGTGAAACCGTTGGGGCTGAAGCCGCTGTTGCCCACCGTGCCGATGCCGAATCCAAGGTTGGGCTGCGACGCGACCGACAGCGTGCGGAACTGCCACGAATCGTCGCCGTTGTTCACGGCCCGGATGTTGCTTGCGGTGCCGCTTCCCGAGGTAAAGGTTTGCGGCGTGTAGTAGTAGGGAAGGTCGGTGGCGCCCTTCCGCACGAGATAGAGGAGGCCGCTGGCGGAAGAGTAGGTGAGCGTTGGGCGACTCGTCCCACTCACGATGTCGAAGTAAAAGCTTGTCAGCACGTCGGCGGCGTCGGTGGAATTTCCGGGCGACGTGTTGTCGAGCTGCACGGTGAGCGTGTTGCCCGACGTGGTGAAGGTCGCGGCGAACGACACGGGATTTCCCGCGGCGGACGTTCCGGATACCGGAAACACGATGCTTCCGAAGGCACTCTCCGCGACCGCGATGCACGCGGTCACCGTCAGGACGGTACGACGACACCAATGCAGGCCAGAATTCACGTGGGCACCCTGTTTGAGACGCGGCCATGGAACGACGGCGGCCGTGCCTCGGGAGGGCACCGGCTCGTCTGCCGGTGCGGCGTCGGATCGGGGCGTTCGTCGGTTGTCCGATGAACGACCGCATCGACCTACGCTTCGTCGGGGCTTCGGAAAGAGCCGAAGGCCCGGCAACTCGTCCGCCGAGATGAGTGTCAGAGCTTTCCGCCGACCCGCAGCCGCCGTGATCGCTCTGGCGGAGCAATCCTTCGTTCGCGGGCCGCCGGTACGGCAACGGCGAACGCCGCAGCCCCCAAAAGTGGCCGCTTCAACGGCCAGGCCCAATGGACACCCCGATCGGGCTGCAACTCCAGTTCTGTTCGTGAAGGAGCCGTCACTGGGCCATCCGGCGAAGACGATTCGCTTCATCACGACCGCCCGCACGGGCCGGTGCTCGAGTCGCTCGCCGCCGAGCGTCGGTGCAAGGCGAAACTTCCAGCGTGTCCTGCATCGGAAAATCGCAGTAAATCAGCGGTTCGGGACGGTTCTTCATGGGCATTGCTTTCCGTCGAGCCGCTGCGATGAATTCAGTCGTGCCGGGGCCGATGTGAGAGATGCATGCTCGCACCAGAGACCCGGCAATCACCCTCGGACGACGAGTTGCTCGGCTTCGCCCAGTTGCGAAGTCGGGCGCAGCGTAGGCCGGCGCGGGCGAAGGGTTTTGCGACCCTTTGATCCGCATTGCCTTTCCGTGCGTCGAGATTCACCTCGGCGCGGTCTGAGGGCTGGGACGCCACCGTACGACTTCAATGGTCGAGGTGTTCCATGTCAAGCCATGAGGGTTGTGGTTGCACTGCTTCGGTCCGTACGTTTCCGGGGTTTTTGTTGGCCGCCAGTTTCGCCGCGTTGATCGCCGGGCACCGTATCGCCGATGCCGGGCCCATCGTCGCGACCGAACAGTTCGACTTTCGGATCGGCAATGGCCGCTCCGCGGGCGGCGCGTGGACGGCGAGTCACTCAGGCGGCGGTCCAGCCACCGAGCGGTGGAGGTGGGTGGGTTCGTCCAGCCGGAACAACGGGAGATGGACCCAGGCCCCCTCGGGCAGCAAACGTCAGGTGGACAGGGGCAACTATCTCACGAGCCCCGTGATCGACGTGAAGTCCCTCCTGGGAACGAACGCCGACTCCTTTCGGATCAGCCTCGCTCAGCGGTTCGACTTCGATCGCCTTTCGAACGGGACGCCTTTGGCCGCCGGGCAGATTGCCTACAGCCTCGATGGGGGGAGTTTTGTCCCGATATCAACCAGCGCGTACGCCGTGGGCAATTCGATTATGAACGCAGATTTCAACGGCTTGGCGTCACCCTTTGCGACGCTTCGGGGGGTGGTGAACCCGAAGGCGGGCTTCGTGCCACCGAGGAAAACGGCGTCGGGGTCGCCGGCGCTGCTGCCGGGAGGCGGGCTCTTCACAGGGCGGTCGCTCGGCTACCTCAACGGCGCTTACGTTCCGACGGAGGCCATCCTCGACTTTGGCGACAGCGGCATTTCCTTCAAGACGATCCAGTTCCGGCTGATTGGGGCCGATTTCGCCGCGAAATCAAAACCAAATTCCCGGTGGGACGTGCGATACTTGCGTGTTGATGTCGCGGCGGTCCCCGAACCGAGCGGCCTCGTGCTCGGCGGCATCGGCTGCGGTGCGGCCTTGTTGGGTTTGAGACGCCGGGCCCGACGGACGATTTGATGCTCCCGGCAACGAGTCGCCCGTCTGCGAAGGCGGTACACTCGCCGCCGTCGTGTTCCTCTGCGGTTGCGTGTCTATGCGTCGGATCGCCGTCAGTCTTCTGTTCCTTGCCGCCGTCACAACCCACGGCTGCGGCGGCTTGGTGAGTGATGAGCAACGTCGCCTCAACACCGGCCTGGCTCTGGCTGCCGTCGACGGCAACGTCGCCGAGGTCGATCGGCTCATCGCCCAAGGTGCCGACGTCAATGGCGAGTCCGTTCTGGGCGGTACGCCGCTCGGGGCGGTCGTCGAGCGTGGGCACGTCGAGATGATTCGTTATCTGGTCCGCAAAGGCGCGCGAATCGGCTGGCACGTTCCCCCGCTCCTCATCCGGGCCGCGAAGGCCGATCAGGATGAGGCCGTACTCGCGCTCCTCGAACTAGGAGCCACCGTCGACTGCCGCGACGACGGGTTCACCCCGCTCGGCATCGCCGTGTCGCGCGGCCGACCAGAACTCGTGCGGGCGATCCTTGAACGCAAGGCCAATGCCCGTCCGGCCCGTGGCTTTGGCCCGCCGCAAGAGCGAACCACGCTCCTCCACCTCGCTGCGTCCAGTGGCGACCTGGAG
>CAZPEM010000096.1:0-1954 GCA_964585575.1 uncultured Chitinophagaceae bacterium | reverse complement strand
CACCCCGCGAGAGTGCAGCGACCACGGCGGCTGACCGCACATGAGCAAAAGGGCCGCTGTATGAAAGTGTCCATGTGGAGACGGCACCTGATGTGCAGTCAATAACGGCTGGTTGCCTGTTTGCGACGGCCGCCACCTCACGGCGGGGTTTCCCTTCTTCGCTAGTATCTGTAGTCGGCGGAGCCGTGCTCTCGCGTATGTGGCTCACGTGAATGATTGCGTGGCTGCATCTCGCGCCAGTTCCGAGTTCATTCACGCACCTTGACCAGAGAGGTCTTCATATGTGGGGCACATGCAAATACTTGAGCGCAGGCTGCTTCTGGGCTGGCTTCGTTTCGATAGCCGCCTCGATTGCCATCTGGTTCTTGTTCAAGGGGGAGGATCCGGCTCATGGAGAGCGGTTTGGAATCTTTGTGGGGCTTTGGGCGCCGACGTTTTTTGCCCTTTCCAGCCGTTTTGAAAGCTACGCATCCTCTGTGAGTCCAAACTAGGTGGACCGCATGTGTGTCCATCTGCTTCCTTTTGCGATCGAGGAGTCTTTGCAATGATCAGAGCCGTTGTGTCGCTGATGTGTGGAGTGCTTGTTACGTCAGCGGTGTTTGCCCCGTCAGTCGCGAATGCTGCCGTGACAAAGCCCGACGCTGCTGCCAAAGAGAACTGCATCAAGGCGTGCAACGAGTGCATGCGGGCTTGTCGGGAATGCCTTGTGGGCTGCGACTGTCCAACATGCGAAAAGCACTGCCTCACGTGCATCGAGACTTGCCGTACGTGTGTCGCGCTCTTGGAGTACGACTCGCCGCTTGCCGAAGAGATGTGCGAGGTCTGCGAAGAGGCGTGCGAGGAATGCCGGGACGAGTGCGAGAAGTGCGGTGACATGCCCTGCTGCAAGGCGTGCGCGGCGGCCTGCAAGAAGTGCCACGATGCCTGTGAGGCCGTGGCCCATTAGCCCAAGCGGCAGGCGTTCATCGTCCGTGAAGTGTGCGGGTCTGCCGCGTCAGCCATCGCCTCTCGGCCCCCCCAAGCCCCCGTCCGGTTCCTGAACGGCTGCTGCGATTACGACCCCCGGGGACCCTCATTGGCCCCGTGGTAATGTTCGCGAGGCATGTGCGTTTCACACAGCAGGCTCTTGCCAAACTGTCTGACGCGATGGGCAAGTTGTTGCCGGAGCCAGCGGGGGAAATGCCGAGGTCCCACGGCGTTCTGAAGAACGGCTATGTGCCGGTTTCGGCATCGGCCTGACGCTATTCGCTGTTCGGATGGGTGATCAGGACCCACGGGCGGCTCCCGGAAACCGTTATCCGCTCATGCAATGCGTGTCGGTGGAGACCTTGACTCCGGCCGGGCCTCGCTATGCGGCATCTCGACGCGAGGACATTGCTTTCTGGTATGCCTCGACGGCCACGAGGATTGTGTCCAAAGTGCCGAAGACGTTGGTATCGCCTCGGTCAAAGGCCTCCGTGGCGGCCTTGATCTCCGCGAGCGTCAGGATGGCGGTCGCCGGGGCTGATTGGTCATAAGTGGGTCGCATTGAACACCTCCGTGATGATGACCGGCCAAGCGATCCTGCTCGGCTCCGTGGTATGGAGTGTGGCAGTTCCACGTTAAGGAATCTCTCACGGCACGCGCACGATGCAATGCGAATGTGCTGTTTTGTCACCGTACGCGCACGGCGAGCCGTTACTTCGGGCAAGAGGATGCAGTTGCTCATGACATAGTGCAGAATGCACAAGGGACTTGTGTCGACGCATGCCCAGCGACTGGTCAACCCCACAGCGAGGTGGCGATGCACGGGAGCGGACTACCGCGGTACCCACATCTGTCGTGGCTTGCATATGGCGTCTGCATCAAGACTCCACGGACGTTCGTTCTCCACGAATACAGGGCTGTCGCACACCGGCTCATCCTCACCATGGACGGCGACGCGGACCTATCGTGGGCGATTCGCGGAGCTGCT
>CAZPEM010000095.1:0-13123 GCA_964585575.1 uncultured Chitinophagaceae bacterium | reverse complement strand
CGCGTCCGCTCCCCCGGCGTTCAGCATCAGAGTGCCTGTGTGACTCATTGAGCGCCACGCTTGACCGTGAGGGGCTGCCCGTGCCCGGGAGCCGGCGTATGCAGACAAGCGAAGCAAGGATTGCGGAGCGATGTCTGCATCCGAGCGAGCGAAGGACAGGATGTCCGTAGCGAGCGTCCGGCGATGGGCACGGGCAGCCCCGAACCAGCACGTTTGACGTGCATCAAAGATCAGTCGGGGGCACTCACGTCGTCGCGAGGACTTCGGCGAGGTGGATCGTGCGGGGCTTCTCGCGGTTGCGCGAGAGCCAGCCGTCGAGTTGGAGCTGGCAGGATGGGTCGCTCGACACGATGTAGTCGCAGCCCGTGCGGGCAAGCGATCCCCCTTTCACTTCCGCCATCGCCGTCGAGATCATCGGGAACTTCACGCTGAAGAGGCCGCCGAAGCCGCAGCAGCTTTCCGGCTCGTCGCACTCGACGAGTTCGAGATCCCGCACCGCGCCGAGCAGCTTCCGCGGGGCCTCCTTGATCCGCAGCTCGCGGAGGCCGTGACAGCCGTCGTGGTAGCTGACGCGGTGGGGGAAGCGGGCGCCGACGTCGGTGACCCCGAGCCTCTCGACGAGGAACTCCCCGAATTCGAACGTGCGGGCCGCGAGGTCGATCGCGGCCTCCTCGTGGGGCGTGCCTGCGAGCAGTTGCGGGTAGAAGACCCGCATCATCGCCACGCACGAACCGCTCGGGCCCACGACGGCCTCGGCTCCTTCGAAGACGCCGATCGCCCGGATCGCGACCTCACGGGCCTCGTCCCAGTAGCCGGCGTTGAAGCTCGGCTGGCCGCAGCAGGTCTGCGCTGCGCGAAACTCGACCGCGTGGCCGAGCCGCTCGAGCACCTTCGCCACCGCCATGCCGACCTGCGGCGTCATCTGGTCGACGAAGCAGGGAATGAAGAGGCTGACGAGCATGCCCCGGATTGTAGCCTCGGGCGGCTTCGAACCGGCGGGTCTACCGCCGCTTCGCCCCGCGGACGATCGCGCGGGCCATCGCCTGCCCCATGTCGGCTGGGCTCTCGGCGATCTCGATCCCGGCATCACGAAGCGCTTCGAGCTTCGCCTCGGCCGTTCCCTTGCCGCCGGAGATGATCGCGCCGGCATGCCCCATCCGCTTTCCAGGAGGGGCCGTGCGGCCGGCGATGAAGGCGGCCACCGGCTTCGAGACGTGCTCCTTCACGAAGGCGGCCGCCTCTTCCTCGGCCGAGCCGCCGATCTCGCCGATCATCATGATCGCGTGGGTGTCGGGGTCGGCCTCGAACCGCCGCAGGATGTCGATGAAGCTCGAGCCGACGAGCGGGTCGCCGCCGAGGCCGACGCAGGTGCTCTGGCCGTGGCCGAGCTGCGTGAGCTGCCAGACCGCCTCGTAGGTGAGCGTGCCGGAGCGGCTCATGAGGCCGACGTGGCCGGGGGCATGGATGTAGCCGGGCATGATGCCGATCTTGCACTGCGCCGGCGTGATCACGCCGGGGCAGTTGGGGCCGATGAGCACGCTCTTCGAGGCCTTCACGACCGGCAGCACGCGGGCCATGTCGAGCACCGGGATCCCCTCGGTGATCGCCACCACGACGTCGATGCCGGCTCCGACCGCCTCGAGGATCGCGTCGGCAGCGAAGGGCGGCGGCACGAAGATCATCGTGGCGTTTGCGCCGGTCTTCTCGACCGCCTCGGCGACCGTGTCGAACACCGGCAGGCCGGCGACCGTCTCGCCCCCCTTGCCGGGCGTCACGCCGCCGACCATCTTCGTGCCGTAGTCGAGGCAGCCGCGGGTGTGGAACTCGCCCGATTTGCCGGTGATGCCCTGGCAGATGACGCGGGTGTTGCGGTCGACGAGGATGCTCATGCTGAAACCTGGGCCTTCGAGGCGGCGACGACTTTCTTGGCGGCGTCGGTGAGGCCCTCGGCGGCGATGATCGCGGTGCCGCTCGTGGCCAGGATCCTCTTCCCTTCCTCGACCTCCGTCCCCTCGAGCCGCACGACGAGGGGCACGTTGAAGCCGACCGTCTTCGACGCCTCGACGAGGGCCGTGGCGATCGTCGTGCACCGCATGATGCCGCCGAAGATGTTGACGAGGATCGCCTTGACGTTCTTGTCGGAGAGGATGATTCGGAAGGCCTCCGTCACCGCCTTGACGTCGGCCCCGCCCCCGACGTCGAGGAAGTTCGCCGGCTCGCCGCCGTGGAGCTTCACGAGATCCATCGTGCTCATCGCGAGGCCGGCCCCGTTCACGAGGCAGCCGATCGTGCCGTCGAGCTTCACGTAGGAGAGGCCGGCGGCCGCCGCGCGGATCTCCGCCGGTTCCTCCTCGGCCTCGTCCCGCAGGCCCAAGACGTCCTTGTGGCGGAAGAGCGAGTTGTCGTCGAACGTCATCTTCGCGTCGAGGGCGACGAACGTGCCATCCTTCGTGAAGACGAGCGGGTTGATCTCGAGCAGCGACGCGTCGAGCTTCACGAACGCCTGCGTGAGCGCCTTGAAGAATTGCTCGGCCGCCCGCCAGTGGGCCGTCGGAATGCCGAGCTTCGCCGAAAGCAGCCTCGTCTGCCAGCCGGCCAGACCGCGATCGGCGTCGAACGGCTCCGTGAGGATGAGCTCGGGCGTCTTCGCGGCGACCTCCTCGATGTCCATGCCGCCGGCCGTGCTCGCGATGAGCACGGGGCAGCCGACGCGGCGATCGACCAGCACGGCGCAGTAGAGCTCCCGGGCGATCGCGCAGCCGCTCTCGACGAACACCTGCCGGACGACCTGCCCCTCGGGGCCGGTCTGGATCGTGACGAGCGTCTTGCCGAGCAGCCCTTCGGCGATGCGGCGGGCATCGGCGGACGATTTCGCAAGCTCGACTCCACGCTGCTCGGAGCCCTTCACCTTCCCCTTGCCACGGCCGCCGGCGTGGATCTGAGCCTTCACCGCGCAGATCGGCGTGCCGAGCGCCTCGTAGGCGGCGGCAGCCTCGTCGGGGCTCCTTGCGACGCGGCCGGCGAGCACCGGCACGCCCTCGGCACGCAGGAGGTCCTTGGCCTGGTACTCGTGGATCTTCATCGGCGGGAGGGCTCCGGGGTGGGCTCCGACGGCCGGGAATATCGCACGCGTCGTACCGCTTTCCAAGGGGCTGCGAAATCAGGCGGCCCGCACCGTGAGCCAGGGGTGCTCGGCACGGATGGCGGCCACGACCCGCTCCATGGCGGCCGCCGTGTCCCGCTTGAGCATCGAGCCGGCATGGACCCGGTAGCGGGCCACCGCCTCGGGCACCGCCTCGCTCCAGAGGCCCCGCTCCACGAACCGGCACCACAGTTCGTAATCCTCCCAGCCGGTGAACCCGCCCTTGCGGTAGCCGCCGACGGCCGCCCACGCGCTCTTTCGCACGACCGCCATCGCGTCGATGTAGTTGCCGCGTGCGAGCCGCTCCGGCGACCAGTCTTTCGCGGGCCGTCGCCTCACGCGGTCGCCGAAGTGGTGGAGCGTGGGGTGCGCGGCGGAGGCTGTCGAAGACGCAAGCCGCTCCGCGAGCAGTCGCAGGCAGTCGGGCTCGATCGTGTTGTCGGCGTCGAGCGGGAAGACGAGCGGTGCGTCGGCGATCGCGATCGCGGCATTGCGGGTGAGGGCGACCCCCGCGTTGACGCGATTGCGGGCGAGCGTCGCGGCGACGAATCGCGAGGCATGCCGCGACATCCACGCCTTCGCGACCTCGAGCGACCCGTCGGTGGAGCGGTCGTCGACGACGACGAGCTCGAGGCTGCCGAGCGACTGCGCAACGACGCTGTCGAGCGCCTCGGCCACGACGCCCGAATAGTTGTAGAGCGGCACGACGACCGAGAGGTCGGCGACACGGCCGCCGCCGGTCCGAAGGATCACGTCGTGCTCCGGCACGACCGGCAGCGATACGGAGCGGCCTCCGATCGCCGGCTGCGGAAGCGACTCGACCTGCTGCGGCGGCTTCTCACCGCGCACCTGACCGAACACCGCCGCGAGCTTCTCCCGCCTCCCCTCGGGGCCGTAACGGTAAAGCACGTCGTGGAGCGCCGACCGGCCGATTCGATCGCGAAGCACGGGGTCGGCGACGAGCCGGCCGACCGCTTCCCGCCACGCCGCGCCATCGGCGGCGAGAAACCCGGTCTCGCCGTGGCGGATCGCCGTTCGGAAGGGCTCCGTCGGCGAGGCGACCGTCGGCACGCCGACGACCGCCGCCTCGAAGTACTTCAGCTCGCTCTTGGCCTCGCAGAAGGGGTTGCCCACCTCGAGCGGCGCGATGTTGACGTCGAACCGGGCGAGTTCGTCCGGCAGCCTCGCAAGCGGCACCGCCCGCCGCCACTCGACCCGCCCGGCGAGCCCCGCCAACTCGGGAAACTCGGTGATATCCACGAGATCTCCGCCGCGTCCGGCTTCGCGAAAGAGCACGAGCCGGGCCTGCGGGTGCTCCCGCAACACCGCCGCGATCGCCGGTGCCGCCACGGCGAAGTCCCGCTGGTGCGTCCGCGACCCGGCCGCGTAGCCGATACGGACGAGACCGTCGTGCGGCTCTTGACGGCGACGGAGCACGGCCTCGCGACTCGCCCGGTAGGCCTGTTCGTCGAATCCGTTCTCGACGACCATCGACGGCCTGCCGGCCGCGGCGAGCGCGGCCGCGAGCGGCACCGTCGGCGCGAGGCACGCATCGGACAGCAGCATCGTCCGGCGGATCGCCTCGTAGAGCCCGGCCACGTCGGCCGTCTTCAGCCCCATCGAGCGGATCGCGTCGATCACGTCGGCGCGGGCGATCGCCGGATCGACCATGAGATCGTCGACGTCGAACAGGATCCTCGCGCCTGCGGCCCGCCACTCGGCGATCGCCCGCTCGACGATGGGGCGATGCCTCACCCGCCAGAAGACGACGATCGCCGGCGGGATCTCGCCCCGCCGCCAGAGAACGGGATCGAGGTCGTCCGCGGCCACGATGTCGGCCGCATACCCGGCCTCCGTTGCCGACCTCGCCATCCGCTCGACGCGGTAGACGTGGCCCGCGGTCTTCGGCTCGCCCGAGACGAACACGACCCGGCGCCGCCCACGATCGCCCATCGATCGCCAGGGCCGTCCGCCGAACACACTCCGCGCGAGGGCCCGGAGCAGGCGACGGGAAGGATGGTCACGACGTGGAAACAGTCTCATGCACGAGTGAGATAGCCCCGTGGCGGTTCGCGTGACAACGGCACCCAACGTACTTCGCTCGCCCGGCGCCATCCCACCGATCGGAAGATTCGGCAAGATGCGTCGAATGCGCGGTCCACGGAACAACCGACGCAGCCGGAAAACCGAGCCCTTCACGCCATCCCGCGGCGTTCGGGGCCGATACCTCCTCGGGCAGCCTTTCGCGGCCGCGGCTGAATCGGTACCACCCTCGAGCCCGTTCGCCGGCGGGCATGGCCGTTCGGATCCGGAGCCTCCCCTTGGGCGATCGAAGCAGCGCGTTGTTCTCGGTGATGCTGCCGACCTACGAGCCGGACATGCGGCTGGCGCAGGCGATCCGCTCGGTGCTCGCGCAGGATCCCGGGCCCGAGCAGATGGAGATCGTCGTCGTGGACGACAGCTCCCGGGAGTCGGACGTGGCGGCGATCATCCGATCGGCCGACGCTGGGGAGAGGGTCCGCCTCGTGCGGCATGCGAACCGCCTCGGGCTTGCCGGCAACTGGAACCGGGCGGTCGATGCCGCTTCCGGCCGGCTCATCCACCTGCTGCACCAGGACGACTTCGTGCTGCCCGGCTTCTATGCCCGAATGGCCGAGGCCTTTCGCCGTGCGGACGGGATCGGCATGGCGTTCTGCCGCAGCAGGATCGTCGATGGCGAAGGACGCCGGCTGAAAACATCGTCGCGGCTGCGATGGCTGCCGGGTGTCGTCGCGCGCTGGCCGGAGATCATCGCCGAGCGGCAGCGGGTGCAGACGCCATCGGCCGTCGTCGCCCGCAAGACCTACGAGGCGGTCGGCCCCTACCGCACCGACCTCTGCCACACGCTCGACTGGGAGATGTGGGTGAGGATCGGGACGCGGTTTCCGGTGTGGCACGAGCCAAGGGCCCTCGCCTCCTACCGACGACATGCCGGGAACGAGTCGAGCCGGCTCTTCACGAAGGGGGCCGTCTGGCCCGACATCGTGCGGGCGATCCGGCTCAACGCGGAGCGTTTTGCCGAGGCCGAACGTCCGGCAATCATGCGGAAGAGCGCCCGCTGGCACCTTGGCTCGATGATCCGCACGGCCATCCGCCAGCTCCGGAAAGAGCGTATCGCAGACGCCCACACGACGCTCACCGTGCTACCGGAGATGCTCGCGCTCCTGGCGGATCGCCAGGAGTCGAAGGCGATCGAGCAGAGGCTCCTCCAGCTCAACCGCAGGATCGATTCGCTCGCCGCGGCCGCGTGAGACAGTTCGGCCGTGATGATTACGCGGCCTTCGCGGTCGATCCCTCGCCTCCGGCCGGCTCGGCCTGGCGGCGGTAGTCGCCGCGGCTGAAGTACTTCTCGAGCCAGACGTAGGCGACGATGAAAAAGTAGCGGCTCCCCATCTCGCCGATCTTCAGCTTCGCGATGCCGGTCTTCCGGTTTCGCCAGGTGATCGGCATCGTGGTCCAGGAGTATCCACGCACGATCGCCTTCAGCGGCAGCTCGACCGTGAGGTTGAAGTGGGGCGAGAGGAACGGCCGGCAGCCCTCGATCACCTCCCGACGGTAGGCCTTGAAGGCGTTGGTCGTGTCGTTGAGGCCGATGCCGAACACGATCCGGATGAAGAGGTTCGCCATCCGGTTGAGCAGGTACTTGATCCGCGGGTAGTCGATCACGCCGCCGCCGCGGATGAACCGGCTGCCGAAGACGCAGTCGTGCCCTTCCTGCAGAAGCCGCCAGTACCGCACGACGTCGCGGCAGTCGTCGCTCTCGTCGGCCATCATGACGACGACGGCATCGGCCGTCATGGCGTTCAGCCCGAACTGGATGGCCCGGCCGAAGCCGTGGGGCCCGTCGTTCCGCAGGGGCACGAGGTTCGGGATCCGCGACGCGACCTCCCGCAGGATGTCGGGCGTCTCGTCCCGGCTGCCGTCGTCGACGACGATGATCTCGTGGTCGATTCCGTGGAGCCGCAGCTCCAGGTGGAGATGCTCCACCGTCGAGGCGATGCAGCCGGCCTCGTCGCGGGCCGGTATCACGACGGCGAGCTTCCGCAGCCGGCGGGCCGGTGGGGAGACGAGCTTCGGGGCGTCGTCAGGCCGCGACTCTGTCGAGCCAGTCCGGGTGGGTTTCGGCATGGTCTGCGATCTCCTCGAAGATGCTGTCCGCGGTCCGCTCCGGCCGCCAGTCGTGGCTGGCTGAGGCCGCGGCATGGTCGAGCACGAGCCAGGGCACGTCGTAGGGTCGCGTCTCCGCGGAGGCGGCGATCGCGTGGGGACCGAAGCGGTCCTGGCACCAGCTCGAGAGCTGCAGGAGCGACGTCGCCGACGACCGGCCGCCGGAGACGTTCAGCACGGCCGGACCGCGGGAAGGCGAACGGATCTGTGAGACGACCAGCCGGGCGAGATCGGAGGGATGGAGGCAGTCGCGGACCTGGAGCCCCCGGCCGCCGAACCCGATGTAGGAGAGCGGCCGTCGGGCGGCCCAGGAGTGGATCCACCACGAGAAGATCCCCTGGTCGGCCCGGCCAAACTGCCCCGCGCCCGCCATCACGCCGCAGCGATCGATCGCAAGCGGCGTGCCGGACCGCGCGGCGTAGTCGATCGCGAGGGCTTCCGAGGCGAGCTTCGTCGCCCCGTAGAGCGACACGGGCCCGGCAGTCGAAAAGGTCTCGCCGATGCCTCCCGGCCCGACCCCGGCCGGACATGCCATGGAGGGGTCGAGCCGGAAGGCGTCGCCCGAGGCGTCGAGCGGGACCGCCGAGAGGCCCGCGATCGAGTAGACGCGGCTCGTGCTGATCATGACGAAACCCGCACCGCACCTCGAGGCCGCCTCGAGCAGGTTGACCGTGCCGAGCAGATTGTGCTCGACCAACTGGCGGGAAGAAACGCCCCGGGCCGCGGCCGCGGCCGTGCCCGCGAGCACGCTCGGCTCGGCCGCCGCATCGACGAGCCAGTCGAACTTGCCGAGCGAATCGACGTCGGACTGCAACCGGACGTCGCCGTGGACGACGGCCACGCCGAGCCGACGCAGCCAATCGCGGTTGCCCTCCGAGCCGCTCCGGCGAAGATTGTCGAAGGCCACGACCTCGACGCCGTCGAGGCGGTCGACGAGTCCGCGGCAGATCTCGCTGCCGACGAACCCCAGGCCGCCGGTGACGACGCACCGCATCAGGCCACCTTCTTGAGCCTGGGAACCACCGTCGCCGGGCTTCGCCGCATCCAGGCATCGACGATCTGGTCGAACGTCTCGTCGAGCGAGATCGTCGGCTTCCAGCCGGGGTAGTCCCGCTCCATGCGACGCAGGTCGCTGTAGTAGCAGACGTGGTCCCCCTCGCGGGCCTTCTCCTCGTAGCTCCACCGCATCGGGCGGCCGGTGCGGGCCTCGACCATCGAGAAGGCCTCGAGAATCGAGCAGCTGTTCGCCTTACCGCCGCCGATGTTGTAGACGGCCGCCGGCCTCGGCTCGTCGATGAATCGGGCGATGAAGGCGGCCACGTCACGGGCGTGGATGTTGTCGCGGACCTGCTTGCACTTGTAGCCGTAGACGCAGTACTCGCGTCCCTCGAGATTGCACCGCACGAGGTAGCTCAGGAATCCGTGCAGTTCCACGCCCGAGTGGGCCGGTCCGGTGAGGCAGCCGCCCCGCAGGCAGCAGGTGGGCATGCCGAAGTAGCGGCCGTACTCCTGCACCATGACGTCGGCCGCCACCTTCGAGGCGCCGAAGAGCGAGTGCTTGCTCGCGTCGATCCGGAAGGTCTCGGGGATGCCGTGGGCGTAGTCAGGATCGGCGTAGTCCCAGCGGGTGGCGAGCTCGGCCCGCGCAATCTCGTTGGGCGCGTCGCCGTAGACCTTGTTGGTGCTCATGTGCACGAACGGCGACTCGGGCACGGCACGCCTCGCCGCCTCGAGCAGGTTGTGGGTGCCGACGGCGTTCGTGTCGAAGTCTTCGAACGGAATCGCCGCGGCACGGTCGTGGGAGGGCTGCGCGGCGGCGTGCACGATCGCCGTGGGCTTGACCGCGGCGAGCAGCCCGAGAACCCCCTTGCGATCGCGGATGTCGAGCTCGTGGTGGGTGAACGATCGCAGCGACGAGACGAGCCGCTCCTGGTTCCACCGCGTGTCGCCCGCGGGGCCGAAGAAGGCCGCCCGCTGGTTGTTGTCGACGCCGTGCACCCGCCAGCCGAGCGAGTCGAAGTGGCGGGCCACCTCGCTGCCGATGAGTCCCGAGGAGCCCGTGACGAGGATGGATCGCTGCATGGAAGTCCTTTCGCCCTGCCGATTTTGGGAGGCGGGTTGTAGCAACCTGAGAAACCTCGCCGCAACCGCAGTCGGCGACCGCAAATCCGGTGTTTTTTAAGGCCGCGGAGTCGCTGGAGGCCCCGGGCCCGAACCCATTGGGAAGGCGGCCTTACGGCCCCTCACGCCGATGGCCCTTGCACCGACGGTGGCGACTGCCGACAACCTCGTGCATCATGGAACGAATGCGACCGATTCTCGTCACCGGCGGCGCCGGCTTCATCGGAGGTGAGTTCGTCCGGCAGTGGATCGCCGAGGAGGGCTCGGCGGTCGTCAACCTCGACAAGCTCACCTACGCGGGCAACCTCGACTCGCTCGCCGGAATCGCCTCCGACCCGAGGCACCTCTTCGTGCAGGGGGATATCGGCGACTCGGGGCTCGTTCGGTCGCTCCTCGAAGCGCACCGTCCCCGCGCAATCGTCAACTTCGCCGCCGAGAGCCATGTCGACCGGTCGATCGACGGGCCGGGAGCGTTCGTCGAGACGAACGTCGTCGGCACCTTCCGCCTGCTCGACGCCACGAGGCACTACTGGGCGGCGCTCCCCGAAGAGGAGCGGCAAGGCTTCCGGTTCCTCCACGTCTCCACCGACGAGGTCTACGGCTCGCTCGGCCCCGAGGGTGTCTTCACCGAGTCGACCCCCTACGCCCCCAACAGCCCCTACTCGGCGTCGAAGGCCTCGAGCGACCACTTCGTCCGTGCCTACCGGCACACGTATGGCCTGCCGACGCTCACGACCAATTGCTCCAACAACTACGGTCCGTTCCAGTTTCCCGAGAAGCTCATCCCGCTCATGATCCTGAACTGCCTCGCCGGGAAACCGCTGCCGGTCTACGGCGACGGCGGGCAGGTCCGCGACTGGCTCTTCGTCGCCGACCACTGCCGGGCGATCCGCGAGGTGCTCGCCCGCGGCCGCCTGGGCGAGGTCTACAACATCGGCGGCGGCTGCGAGCGGAAGAACCTCGACGTCGTGCGGACGATCTGCCGCACGGTCGATGCGCTGCGGCCCGGACTCGCGCACTCCCCCTGCGAGTCGCTCGTCACGTTCGTGAAGGACCGTCCCGGCCACGACCGCCGCTACGCGATCGACTTCTCGAAGATCCACCGCGAACTCGGCTGGAGCCCGCGTGAGACGTTCGACACCGGCATCGAGCGGACGGTCCGCTGGTACCTCGACAACTCACCGTGGATCGAGCGGGTGCAGAGCGGCGGCTACCGCCAGGAACGTCTCGGCCTCGGAGCGGGCTAAATCGCCCGTCGCACCATCCGGCGGCGGCGGTGCCAGACGTAGCCGACGCCCGCGATGCCGAGCATGACGATCGTCGATGGCTCCGGCACGGCGACCGTGAGCGTCAGCACGCGGCCGGTCTCCGGGGAGCCGCCCGAGAAGTTTCCCGTCGCGATCTCCGTGGTTGCAAACAGGCTCTGCGTCCAGCCGAACATCGCAGGGTTCCGCCAGTTGTAGTAGCCCTGGCCGTTGTACCGGTTGTCGGTGCCGTTGCCGTCGCCCTTCACGTAGACGGAGAAGCCGCCGTTGTCCCATGGGTAACTGTTGATCAGCGAAAGGAAGTCACCGTCGGCGTCGGTGAAAAAACCACCCTGGAGCACGACTCCGAGGGCCAATTCCTCCTTCGTCATGTTGAGGAACAGAGTCTTTGAGTTGACGCCCGTGAGCGACGAGAGGAAAGGCGTGCCGCCCGTGAGCCGCAGCACGTCGTTGACACTCGCGTTCGCGCTCGCGTAATTCGGTGCGGTGCCGCTGAACTCGAACGCGAAGTCGAGGCCCGTCGAAGGATCCACCGACTGGGCCGTGAGGATGCCAGGACTGTTGCCCGGACCGACGAGTCCCTGGCCGCGGATCGCGCCCGTGATCGTGCCGGCCCCACCGACCTCGGCATCGGAGTCGACCGTGACATCCTGGAGGACGGTGCCGTTGACTGCGAGCCGCGTGTTGGCGACGAGCGTGCCACCGGTGTAGGAGTTGGCCCCACCGAGGGCGAGCGTGCCGCGACCGCCATTGGTCGAAACGTAGAGTCCACCGCTGCCGGAGACCACGGCGTTGATCGTCGCGGAGACTTGGCTGCCGAGCGTGGCCGCGGAGATCAGGCCGTTGAAGTTGACCCTGGCGCTCGAGCCGCCCGTGATGGTGTAGCCGCTCGAGGTGAACAGGGTCTCGCCGACGTTCACCGAGCCGCTCACCGTGACCGTGCCGGGGGTGCCGCCGAAGTTGGCGACGGCGTTGGCCGCGCCGTTGTCCCAGGTGTCCTTGGTGCCGCTGCCGTCGCTGTTGGGCGCCCAGAACGTGTCCGACGGCGAGGTACTCCAGGTCTGCGTGCCGCCGAGGCCTGAAGACACCGACCAATATGAAGTATTCCCAGCTCCGCCCACGCCCGTGTTCGTGATGCCGACGTTATAAATCGAGTAGATCTCGGGGCTTGGAGCCGTCCACGACAGCCGTTGGAACGTGCCGGGAAACTGGATCATGCCATTGCCTTCCCAGCCGTAGATCGTGTTGACCGACTCCATGTAGAACGGGCCGTTGCCGAAGTTGCCGGGCCCGCTCGAAACGACGACCGCGGGCCGGCTGAACTTGTAGCTTCCGGGATTCCCGCCGCCGAGCGAGGCAATGGACATGAGTAGGTTCGTCACCGGTGACGAAAACGTCAGCGTATTCGTCCTTCCGCTGTAGCCCGTGTAGGTGATGAAGTTGCCTCGCGGCGGCAACGTCGTGACCGAGTCACTCAGGTATGTGGCCGGAAAGTTCCACATGTTGGTGCCAGTGGGATTGTTGAACTCCGACCAAGAGGCAATCTCGCCGTTCAACGACACGGAGAGCGTCTGGCTCGTGGTGGGGTCGAAGAGGGACCCGCTGGCCGCCGTCGCGTACTCGACGCTGCCGCCCGGGCCAGTCGTGAGGGGATAACTGCTCGGCGCGCCCGTCCATGTCACCCAGCTGTTGACGACCTGCGCATGGGCAGGCAAGGCATGAGTGGCCACGAGGAGACTCCAGGCGACTGCGACGGCAAGACGCGTAGTCGCTCGGGCAGTCGCTTCAGCGCACGGCTTAGCGAAGACCATCATGACGGATCCCCAATTCAATTCAATTTGGTGTTTCAATGATTGAACGTTTCAACGATTGAGCAATCCGTGTTCCTGTTGCCAGGATTTCTGGAACTCGAGACCGCAGGATAAAAATCAGCGGACGCCTGACAAGCGCGGGCCGGACGAAAAGTGACGAATCCGGATTGAACTGGGACGAATCGGGCGCGATTGCAAACTTCTGGGACGAATCGGGCGCAAACTGGGACGAATCAGGCGCGTGGCGGACGGGCATATCCCAAGCGAAGACCGTGAGGGGCTGCCCGTGTGCCCGAGACGGCGTAGCTGACCAGCGGAGGCAGGATGCCGGAGCGCAGGCAGCTCCGAGCGAGCGAAGCACAGGATGCGCGCAGCGAGCGTCCGGCGAGGGCATACGGGCGGCCCCGAACCAGCACGCAAGACGTGCAGCACAAGTCGGCGATCACTTCCGCACGACGACGAGCGTCTGCAGGTCGGCGAACCCGTCGATCCAATCGACGATCTCGAAGTACCGCGACCAGTGCGACCGCACGTAGTCGAGCCCGTGCGAGACCTGCACGTAGGCGCCGGGGCAGTCG
>CAZPEM010000094.1:11461-13373 GCA_964585575.1 uncultured Chitinophagaceae bacterium | reverse complement strand
GAGCAGACACTCCGTCGCTTCGGCGAGGATACGCCTGAGGCTCCTCCGCGTCCGCCCCCCCGGCGTTCAGCATCAAAGTGCCTACGAGAAGCCCGGAGCCCCGCGAGGTTGCTTCGCACGAGCGGGCTTACGGCTTGCGGCTCGGGCTTCCAGGATGTCGCTGCGTCACGACGCAGACTTCCCGGCCGCCGGTCGAGAGTTGGCGGGCCATGACCGGCGTCTGCCCCCACTCCCGGAAGCGATCGAGCCAGCCGGGGATCTCGGCTGCACGCGACCAGTCGGGCAGCTTGAGCGTGGCGATGACGCCCTTCGGCCGGACGCCCTGCGCCGTGAGGATCCTTCCGAGCGATTCCATCGTGCTCGTCGGGTCGATGTTCATGTCGGCGACGAACCAGTCGAAGCCGCGGAAGGCCTTGAGCTTCACGTCGCGGGCACGCATACGCCACTGCTCGAATCGCGGATGCTCCGCGACCCTCGGATCCACGAGCGCGGGGTCGATCCCGACCACGCGAAGCCCGGCCTCGAGCAGACGCTGGCAGGCACCGCCGGGCGAGGCGCCGATTTCGCAGGCCCGTTCGCCGGCGGCAAGACGGACGCCCGAGGTGACGATCGCCTCGTCGAGCTTCAGCCATGCCCGCGAGACCTTCCCGGCCGCCTCGCGAAGCGGATGCATGCCGCCGGGCCTGCAACTCACCGGCGTCAGGCCGCGGTGCCATCCGATCCACCATCGATTCGGCGAATCGATGACGCAGTCGAAGACGAGGTCGCCGGGCAGCGTGTCGTCCGCCGTGGCGAGGTCCCGGGATGTCCGTTCGATGCGGCGTCGAATCGCCTCCGCCGCTTCCTTCTCAGTGTCGCCGGCCCCGGCGTCGGCGGATCGATCCGCGACGAAGGGCTCGCGGCACCAGACGTGAACGGCATCCCACGGCCCCCTGCCGGCGATCGCCACGGCGGCGTCGGCCAGCGCGTCGATGGATGCTCCCACGGCCTGGCCCAACGAGCGGATGACGGCCTGGGCCATGAAGAGCTCGGGGAAGAAGTCGTCGGGTGGGTCGAATCCCGGCGGCAAACGGAAGGTCACGATCCCCTTTCGCCAGGCCGCCCTCGCGAGTTCGGGCAGGATCACCTGTTGACGCTCCAACAGCGCCGCCTCGGCGCCCGGCTTCACCGCCACGAGAAGGTGGTCGCCGCGTCTGGGCGGCGCGGGAGTCTTTGGATGGGTCGTCACCGGGTGTCTCCCGCCGTCCACCGGACCGCCTGGAAAGATAAGGGGGATGCGCAGAAGAGGGTACCCTGGAATAGCCCCGCCCCAAAGAAGTACCCCGTTCAAAAAATTAGGCCGGCCCGGGCGCCCAAGGGCCCGGGCCGGCCTTTCTCGTCTGAACGCGTGAGAGAACCCTGGGTGTGCCCGAAGGCGGTCACGCCAGGTGCCCCGGCCACGAGTGGCCGGGAGAAGGACTACTTGCGGGCCTTCTTCTTCTTGGCGACCTTCTTGGCAGCCTTCTTCTTCTTCTTCGCCATGGTAATGGCTCCTTGCCACGAGCGCCCGAACTCACAACACACATCCGATCCCCCGGGCGCTCTTCGAGAGGGATCGGACGACGATGGCGAAACGATCCGTGCTCGCCCCGACCGGGCCGGCCACGAATCACTGAATCTCGAGATGAACGGATGCGGATGAATCAACGCTGAAAAAAGCGGATTCGCCGCGAAAAAATGGCTTTCTTCCCCCTCTGCCTGCGAAAAAGAGCGGCACATCCCTGGCGACCGCCGCATGAAGTGTTGCTGCAGAGAACTGCCCCCAAATGGAGCGACCGCGACACCACCCCCGTCATTCTCTGACCGTGGCACCGTCATTAACCGTGACACGTTCGCAGCATCCGTTGCCCGCGCCTGTGGCACCTGGAATCGT
>CAZPEM010000094.1:8030-11361 GCA_964585575.1 uncultured Chitinophagaceae bacterium | reverse complement strand
TAACCGTGACACGTTCGCAGCATCCGTTGCCCGCGCCTGTGGCACCTGGAATCGTCCAGATGCGCTCGTCGAGATGCATCACGAGAACCATCGAAGCATCATCGACGAGCGGCGCTTCGAATCAACATGGTTCGCACTGTGGCGTATGCGGTGCCGAATTGTCAAGGGACATTTCGGAAAGAATCGCTCGACGACCTCGCCCACTCGTCGAGCATCGAGACCTGCTTCGCGAAGTTTTGCTCGTTCACGTTGATGGGGCTCTTGAAGAAACACGCGAGCCATTCGAGCACGCCGCGGTCACCGGAGCGATGCGCCCGTTCCACCAACCGCACCAGATCGATCACGAGCGGCGCGGCGAGGATCGAATCACAACCCTGCCAGGTGAACTGAAACGTCATGGGCGTTCCGAGGAACCCGCGAAAATGGACGTGGTCCCAGGCGGTCTTCCAGTCGCCGAGGCTGCGGATGTATTCGATCGAGACATGGGTCTGCGGCGGGTAGCCCAGGATCTGAGAGAGCAGGTGGTCCTTGCTCTTCACCTTCGCGGCCTTGTTCCGTGGATCATCGAGCACCTTCCCGTCCATGTTGCCGAAGATGTTGTGGCCGACCCAGCTCATGACCTCGAGGTTCCGGGCTGCGAACATCGGTGCAAGCACGCTCTTGAGCAACGTTTCACCGGTCTTGCCGTCGCAGCCCGCGTGGGGCACGCCATGCCGCTCCGCCGCCTCCTGAAGAGCCTGGGGCGTGGAACCGGCAGAGGGAGTGAAGTTGACGAACGACGCTCCCGCCTCGAAGGCGGCCAGCGCGTACAGGCTGCTCGACGGCAGCGGGCAGGCCGCGTCGTCGTCCAGCAGCGGCGCGAGCTCGGCGTATTCCCTCGGAATCGGCCTCGAGGGGGGCGGCTCCGTCGAGGCGACGTTCACCACGACGACCCGCGAGAGCCGCTCCGCGGCGGCGAACGCGACGATATCGTCCCGGATGCGGTCGATGGCCGCCCGAGGCGACTCGACGTGGGCGGCGACCGCCTCGTCGGCGAGCTCACGGATCTTGTCGCCGCTGGCGACGACGGTGCCGGGCCGCAGCCGGGCCTCGACGGCCGCGAAGTAATCGGCTGCGTCCTCGATCAGGTCGGGCCGGATCGCTCGACTCGTGGTCCACATCGACCGGGCCTCGTCGAGCAGGCTGCCGGACCGTATGTCGTGTCCACCGACGACAAGGTCGCCGAAGCCGACGAGCCCCAGGGAAGGGAACGGATCGAGGGCCGTCACCAGCCCGACCGGGTCGATCGCGCCGCGAGCGAGCGCAGCGAGCCCCGTCATCATGGTGGTGGCAACGCCCCCCTTGGCTCCGACGAGCCAGACGCCAACGCGGTCTTGGGGCATGGGGGTGGGAAATCCTCTGGCGGCAGCCTCGAACTCGCCGCTTGCACGGTGAAACTGCGTGCTATCATTGAACGCATGCAAACACGCGTCAAGCTGGCTCGCCGCATGGAAGCGCTCGAGCCTTCCGCCACCCTGGCCATGGCCGCTCGGGCCCAGGCGATGGCCGCCGACGGCGTCGACGTCGTCGATCTCTCGGTCGGCGAACCCGACTTCCCCACGCCCAACCACGTCTGCCGCGCCGCCGAGACGGCGATCCGGGCTGGCAAGACGAAATACACGCCCGCGGCCGGCATTCCCGACCTCCGCAAGGCCGTGGCGGCCGACTACACGAAGCGAACCGGGATTCCGGTCACGCCCCAGCAGGTCGTCGTCTCCAACGGGGCCAAGCATGCCCTTCACAATGTTTTCACGGCCGTGATCGACGAGGGGGACGAGGTGATCGTTCCGACCCCCTACTGGGTGAGCTACGCCGAGCTCATCAAGCTCGCCGGGGGCCGTCCCGTGCTCCTGCCGACACGGCTCGAGGACGACTTCAAGCTGCGGCCTGAGCAGCTTCGGGCCGCGATCACCCCGGCCACCCGGATGCTGCTGCTCTGCTCGCCGAGCAACCCCACCGGCGTCGTCTATACCCCGGAAGAGCTCGGGGCCCTCGCCGACGTCGCGATCGCCGCCGACCTGTCGGTCGTCTCCGACGAGATCTACGACCAACTCGTCTACGACGGACGGAAGGCGGTGTCGTTCCCGACGCTGCGGCCCGGCCTCGCCGACCGGACGATCGTGGTCGCCGGCGTGAGCAAGACCTACTCGATGACCGGCTGGCGGATCGGCTGGACGATCGCGCCCGAGCCGCTCTCCAAGGCGATCGCGAACCTCCAGAGCCAGGAAACGAGCAACCCGTCGAGCGTGAGCCAGCACGCGGCGGTCGCCGCGATCAATGGTCCGCAGGATTGCGTGGCCGAGATGTGCAGGGCCTTCCAGAAGCGTCGAGACCTCGTCGCGGCACGGCTCGCCGCGATGCCGGGCGTGCGGCTCCCGCAGATCGGCGGCGCATTTTACGCGTTCTTCGCGATCCCGGGCCCCCGCACGAGCATGCAGTGGTGCGAGCAATTGCTCGAGAAGGAGCACGTCGCCCTCGTACCGGGCAGCGCCTTCGGAGCGGAAGGGCACGTCCGGATGTCGTTCGCCGCGTCAGAAGCGAAGCTCGAAGACGGCCTCTCGCGGATCGAGCGGTTCATCCGCGGCTGAGCGAGCACGTCCGGCGTGCTGGGTTCGGGGCCGCCCGTGTCACGTTTCCGGACGTTCGCCTCGGGCTTCCGGGGCGCGTGGGGTCAACCGCCGAGCGAGTGCAGGTCTTCGGCGGTGTCGATGTCGTGAAACGACGCGAGCGCGGGGTCGACGCGGCGGAGCTGTTCCTCGTCGATCGACCGCGTTCGCAGCTTCGAGAGCATGCCCCGCACGTCCCGCCGGCCGGAGGCGAGGTGCGACTCGATCGCCGCCAGCGCCGTCGTGCGGATCGCCGAGAGGAGCACCTGCGGGTGGCCGCCGACCTCGGGGACGACCCAGTCGCAGGCCTCGCCGGCGTTCACGAGCGACCCGACGAGCAACCGCACGACGTCGGGCGAGAGCCTCGGCACGTCGCACGACGCGATGACGGCGATCGCGGCGCCGTGGAGCGTCGCCTCTCGCAGCCCGTCGGCCAGCGCCGCAAGCGGACCGGCCCCGGCCGTCGTGTCGCGGACCACCCGAAGCGGAATCGACGTGGCGAACGACCCCGGGTCGATCGCCTGGCCGGCCGCCACCACAACCACGATCTCGCCGACCCACGGTGACAACGCTGCGATCGCCCTCGCGAGGTAGGTTTGCCCCTCGAACCGCAGCATCGCCTTCTCGACACCTCCGAGCCTCGATCCCGAGCCGCCCGCGAGGATGATCCCGACCGCGGGCGGCTC
>CAZPEM010000094.1:3493-7930 GCA_964585575.1 uncultured Chitinophagaceae bacterium | reverse complement strand
CCCACCCGCCGGAACCAGTATTTCGCGTTGGAGAAGTCTCCCTCGCGGCGGTGCATGATCGCATGCCACCAGCTGCCTTCGGGGGTCTCGATGCCCTGGCTGATGCCGTGCGACTCCTCCAGGCAATCGTTCCAGAGCCAGAGGCCCGCAAGACAGGCCCTGGCGGCGTCGTGATCCACGATCCTCCGACCTGGGAAGACCGCCTCCGGCGAGAGCGTGGCCAGCGACCGCTTCGCCGCTTCCACGCGTCTCCCGGCCCCGAGATCGGGAGTCCGGCCGCTCACGAGCGGATCGATGACGGGTCCGAATCGCCGGCTCATTTCGAAAACCTGCTCCAGGAGTCGGCAGCGGCTGCCTTCCAAGGCACAATCCGCCCGACGGTTTCGACCGATAGTGTAGTGAGGCCGCGATCGTCGCTGTGACGATCGCGGAGTGGAGGGGCGAGGGCCGGTATACTCGCCCCACCCAGGAAGGAGCACGGCAGGGATGGCCAGGCGCAGGCGCACGTGGGAGGAAGTCGAGGACGACGATTTCCCCGACTGGCAGCGGCCGAGGAGTGGCCGTCGGCGAATCCTGTGGCTTGCGTTCCTGCTCGTCATCGCAGCCGGCGCGTGGTTCGCGCCCGATGTCGCCGTGCTCACCCCGCTTCGCGACCGGCCCCTCGGGGCGATCTTCGCCGGGATCGACGGATCGATCGGCAGCCGGGCGGCTGTGTGGCGGTGGCTCGGATCGATCGAATATCGCGACCTGGTCGTCCGCGATCGTGAGGGCCGGGGCATCGTCGCCGTCGATCGGCTCGCCATCGATCGCGGCATCCTCGGACTCCTGACGAACCGCGACGACCTGGGCACGATCCGCATCGCGGGCGTGGAGGCCCTGCTCGAGATCCGCCGGGGAGGATCGAACCTCGAGGACCTTCTCGCCCCGTGGCTCGCGGCGACGGCTACCGTGCCGATCCCACGGCTCTCGATCGAGGTCGTCGATGCCGGCGTGCGGATCATCGACACGGCCCGCCGCGACGAATGGCGGCTCGGCGAGGTCGTCGCCTCCGGGCCGGTCGGCCCCGAGGCATCGCTCGACGGTTGGGCCGTTTCGGGCCGCCTCGTGCATGCATCCGCCGCGGCGGCGATCGTCGATCGCCCCAGGGACGCCGTCACCGGCGTTCCATTCGACCGCCGACCGATCGCCGCGGCCGCCACCGCGGCGCTGGCGAGGAACGGCGGCTGGTCGGTAACGGCGACGGTCGATCCGGTCGCCGACACGAGTTTTGCCGTGGCGACGACCCGCCTGCCCCTCGGCATCACGCGGGTGCTCGCGACCCGTTTCGACGGTGCGACCGTACTCGATGGCCTCGCCGACCTGCGGATGGACCTGCACGTTCCAAGGACGGTTGCCGGACCGGGCGGCGCCGCGCCATCGCGGCCCTGGGCGATGGCGGGAACGGTCTCGGGAAGCCGTCTTGCGGTCTGCGACGCTACGACCCTCCGCGAGCGGGTCGCGATCGAGCAGCTCGACGCGCCGTTCGACGTGTCGATCGATGGTCGGATCGTGAACGTTCGGAAACTCGAGGCGAGAAGCCCGCTGTTCAAGGCCGAGGCCTCGGGAAGGATCGTGATGCCCGGCGAAAGCTCGTGGGACTGGCTCGAACAGCTCGCGAGGAGCGACTTCGCCTTCTCGGCCGACGTCGACCTCGCGGCGGCCGCCAAGGCGCTGCCGGGAGGACTCGAGGTGCGGCCCGATGTTCGGGTGACCGCGGGGCAGATGCAACTGGCGGCGGCGGCCTACGCCGACGGCGGCGAGCGGGTTCTCGAGATGCGGGCAAGCTCCCGCGACCTCGCGGCCGTGCAAGGAACCCGGCAGCTCCGCTGGAACGAACCCTTCACCGCCTGGCTTCGGGGCAGGCGGGCCGCCGGGGCCGGGGAGCGGCTTCGGATCGAGGAAGCGAGAGTCGCCTCGGCGGCCGTCGAACTGACGGCGAGTGGATCCGCCGAAGGGGGCAATCTCGAGTGGACCGTCGACCTCGACCGGATCGTGGAAGAGGCGTCGGAACTGCTCGACCTCCGGGCCGTCGAGATCGCCGGCACGTCTCGCGGGCGTCTCGACGTCGTCCGGCGGAGGACGGGCCAAGCCTACGCCGCGACGCTCTCGTCGAGCGTCGAGAACCTCACCCTGAATCTCCCCGGTCGGCCGCGGCTCCGGGAGCCGAAGCTGTCGCTCGAGGCGACGGGCGCCGGGAGCGTGGCGGGGTCTGCGGTGCTCGTCGACGACGCCCATGCCCGCATCGCGTCGGCGGAGGACTCGCTCGAGGCCACGCTCACCGGCGGGGCCCTCGTCGACTACGCCGCAATCCTCTCGGGCGGCTCGGGCCGCGGGCTCCTGATTCATGCCGCCCCCTCCTCGACCGGCATCGCGGCCGACCTCTCGGTCGAAGGCGACGTCGAGCAGTGGCATCGCAGGCTCGCGGTCTTCGTCGACGTGGTCGACCCCGAACGAACCGCCTGCGGCGGCACGCTCCGCGCATCGGCCACGCTCTCCTCGCAGGGCGACATCTGGCAGGTGACGAAGGCCGCGGCCGAGATCGAGAAGCCGTCGGTGCGGCTGGGGGGCCGATCGATCGAGGAGCCGAGACTGGTGGCAAGCGGCGCCGGTGTTTTCCATCCCTCGAGCGGGAGAATCGACCTCTCGTCCGCCGAGGTGCTCACGTCGACGGTTTCCCTGCGGACCGGCGGACTCTCGATCCTGCCCGCGGCGGCGGCCGGAGGCGCGAACCCCGCCTCGACCACCCTCGGCCGCGTGCGCGGGAAAGCGCAGTGGCAGGCCGACCTCGCACGGTTCGAGCGTTGGTTCGCATCGCCCCTGTTCGCGGCCGCGTGGCCCGTCGCCGGGCGGGCCTGGGGATCGATCGAGGTCCTCGACACGCCCGCGGGAACGAACGTGAGGGTCGAGGTGACGGGAGACTCCCTGTCGCTCGCGAGCGTCCCGGCGTCGTCCGCCCTCGGCATCGGTGGCACCGCGACGCCGCAGGAGATCTGGAAGGAACCCAGGGCGAAGCTCATCGCCGAGGTGACCCACGCCCCGCATCTCGACCGTGTCGTCGTGAACCGGCTCTCGCTCGATTCCACGACGGCGGCGTTCACGTCGGCCGGCGCGGTCGATGCGTTGTCGTCGCGGTCGGTCGTCGATCTGGCGGGCAGCTTCGCCTACGACTGGAACTCGCTCTCCCGTCTCCTCATGCCGTGGACGGGCGGCAACGTGATGCTCGCGGGATCCGGCTCGCGGTCCTTCGCGATTCGCGGACCACTCCGCGATCCGTCGCGGCTCGCGATCGAGCCGCCGCCGAGCGACCCCGCCCGAAGCATCGTCCTGCCCGACGACTGGCTCAAGGCCGCCCGCGGCGTCGATGCCGCCACCGACCCCGCGGCCTCCGGCAGGATCGCGATTCCGGCGTCGTTGCCACAGCGGACGCCGGACGATCCGGCCCGCTGGATGCGGGCCGTCTCGTTCGACACGAGCCTCGCCTGGGAGGCCGCGCAGGTCGGCGGCGTGCCGATCGACGGCGGAGAGATGCCGCTGAGGCTCCTCGACGGCCAGCTCGCCTTCGGACCATTCGACATCGGCGCGGCGGGCGGAAGGCTCCGCGGCGGGCCGTGGCTGCGGCTCGTTCCCGGTCCCATGGAGCTCGTCGTTCCACCGGGTCGCATCGTCGACAGGGTCGACCTGTCGAACCAGTTTTGCGACCGCTGGATCCGCTGGATCGCCCCGCTCATCGCCCAATCGACCCAGGCGAGCGGTCGCGTCAGCATCGACGCCGCCGGGGCGCGAATGCCGCTTGCCGACCCGCTCGGCGGCGAGTTCGCTGGGCAGGTGCACTTCGACCGGCTCGAGGTGACGCCGGGCCCGCCGGCACAGGCCCTCGTCGCGCTCATCGGTCGGCTCCAGGGGCTGCTCGACCCGCGGTTCGCGATCGGCGACAAGGTCGTGCTCATGCGCGTGAGGCCCGATCCGGTTCGCGTCATGCTCTCGCAGCGTCGAATCTGGCACGACGGATTCGTCATGGACGCCGGGCAGTTGGTGGTCAAGACCAAGGGAAGCGTCGGCGCCGACGGCACGCTCGCGATGACCGCGGAAGTGGCGTTCCGGGGCGACATCGTCGGCCAGACGCCCGTCGTCGCCGCGCTCATGCGGACTCCCGTCGTGATCCCGCTTCGCGGAACGGTCAACCGACCGCAGTTCGATGCCACGGCGATCGACCAGATCGTCGCCCGCATCGTGGAGAACACCGCGCAGGCGGTCATCGGCGACGGACTCAACCGCGGCCTCGAGGCCCTCTTCGGCAACCCGCAGCCGCCGGCAGGCAACCCGCAGCCGCCGGCAGGCAACCTGCAGCCGCCGGCAGGCAACCTGCAGCCGCCGGCAGGCAACCTGCAGCCGCCGGCA
>CAZPEM010000094.1:0-3393 GCA_964585575.1 uncultured Chitinophagaceae bacterium | reverse complement strand
GCAGCCGCCGGCAGGCAACCTGCAGCCGCCGGCAGGCAACCTGCAGCCGCCGGCAGGCGCGAAGTAGCCCGCAGCCTGCGGTCCATCCCGGCGACGAGCCGGGAGAGCGCCCGGCGGTAGGAGTGGTGCTCGACCTCGAGCAGATGCCGCGGCGAATCGACGTATCGAATCGGCCCGCGCCGCCAGCCCGCGGCCCGGCGGCGATGGAGCCAGGCGAGGGCATGCCGACCCCGACGGCGGGCGAGCGCCATCCGCGCGACGAGCTGCGCCTGCACGTCGGTGATGCCCCATTGGCCGCTGTCGGGCTGGATGAGGCCGGCCACCGCGATGTCGTCCCGCACGGGGTGGAGCAGATGCATGAAGAGATCGGGCACGCCGTCGCTGCCGGGGATCGCGCCGCCGAGGCTCTCCAGATCGATGAAGGGCATCGCGGCGCGGTAGCCCGTCGCGAAGATCACCACTTCGAACCGTTCCCGGCTTCCGTCCGCGAAGGTCGCCGTGTCGCCTTCGAAGCCGACGACGTCGCCGACCGGTCGGATTGCCCCCGCGTCGATCCGATCGTAGATCGCGTCGTTGATGACCGGGTGGGTTTCCCAGAGACGATGGTCGGGACGCGGCAGTCCGTGGCGATGGGGCAGTCCGATCGCGCGATCGATCGCGCCGAGCGACAGAATGCGACGCAGCCAGAGCGGCGCCCCCATCCGCAGGAGCCGCTCGTTGCGGAGGTCGGCGGGCCTCCCCATGAGGAGCCGCGGCACGACGTGGTAGCCCCGCCGCGTGGAATGCCACGTCGCGACGGCATGCCGGGAGCACTCGACGGCGATGTCACACCCCGAGTTGCCGCCGCCGATCACGAGCACCCGCTTGCCGGCGATCGGGACCGGATTGGTCGGCGACTTGTAGTCGCAGGCATGGAGCCGAACGCCTGCGAAGCCTCCCGCGATCGCGGGAAACCTCGGCTCGCGGTTGTGGCCGGTGGCGATGACGACCCCCTCGTACCACGAGCCGCCCCGGCCGGCCACATCGACGATCCACCCTGGGCGGCCGTCGCCTGCCCGCTCGACCCGAACGACCTCGCTGTCGGTGCGGATGAAGGGCACGAGGCCGAAATGCCGGGCGTAGTCGCGGAGATATTCGAGGCACTGCGAGTGGGTCGGATGGGCCGGCCAGTCGCGCGGCATCCGGAAGTCGGCATACTCCGTGAGCCGCGCGGAACTGATGAGCCGCGTCGATTCGAGCACGGCCGAC
This sequence comes from uncultured Chitinophagaceae bacterium, assembly GCA_964585575.1. Taxonomy (GTDB): domain Bacteria; phylum Planctomycetota; class Planctomycetia; order Pirellulales; family UBA1268; genus UBA4655. The sequence continues at coordinate 2,145 of CAZPEM010000094.1, read as the reverse complement.
GCGGCGGATCCGAAGCACCAGTTGCCGCCGACTCGATCCTCCCGCTCGAGGCACTCGGCGTCGATTCCGAGGGACAGCAGGTTCTTCAGGGCGGTCAGTCCCGAAGGACCGGCGCCGATGACGCACCACTTTCCGACGGGCGATTGGGGTGATTCGAGTTCGTTCATCCTGCGGAATCCCCTCGAGCCCGTCGGCGGCCCACGGCGCGACCGATCGCGGCCGCCAGCCTCGAAAGATCGTCGGCGGAATGATGCCAGGAGAGGCTCGCCCGCACGAGGCTTCGCCCCTGCGGCACGCTCGGTGGGCGGATGGCCGGCACGAAGAACCCTTCGGACGCGAGCGTCTCCTGGACTCCGCATGCGGCTTCGGCCGACCCCGCCACGACGGGCACGATCTGCGCGGCCGCGTCCCCGAGGACGATGCCGTCGGCGACGAGCGATTCCCGAAAGGAAGCAGCTTTCTCGAGCAGTTCACGCCTGCGGTGGGGCTCCTCGACGATGAGCCCGATGGCCCGCTCTGCCGCGGCGGCCACGGCCGGCGGATGCGCGGTGGAGAAGATCCAGGCCCTCGCCTTGTGTCGCAGCCACTCGATGAGTTTCGCATGGCCGGCGACGAACCCGCCCGCGGCGCCGACCGCCTTCGACAAGGTGCCCACCCGGACATGCACCCCGTCGGCGCAGTCTGCCGCCTCGACGAGGCCGCTGCCGCGGTCGCCGAAGACGCCCGTGGCGTGCGCCTCGTCCACCATCACGATCGCCCCGTGCCGCTCCGCGACCTCGCAGAGGCCGGCGAGCGGCGCGATCGTGCCATCCATCGAGAAGAGCGTGTCGGTGACGACGAGCCGGCGGCGGGCACCCTTCGCCGACCGGAGGAGCCGATCGAGCGAGGCGAGGTCGCGATGGGCGTAGATTCCCACCTCGGCCCGGGAGAGACGGCAGCCGTCGATGATGCTCGCGTGGTTTCGCTCGTCGCTCGCGACAAAATCGCCGGGGCCGGCGACCGCCGCGATCGTGGCCGTGTTGGCCGCGAAGCCGCTCGGAAAGACGAGCGCGCTCTCGACGGCGAGGAGATCGGCGATCGCCCGCTCGAGCCGCTCGTGGGCGAGGCTGTGGCCGCTCACGAGCGGGCTGGCTCCCGCCCCGAAGCCCTCGGCGCAGGCCCCTCTTGACGCGGCTTTCGTGAGCCGGACATCCCCCGCGTAGCCGAGGTAGTCGTTGCTTCCGAAGTTCAGGAGCGTTCGCCCATCGAGTTCGACCATCGCCCCCTGTCGACCCGACCGGACGCGGTGGGGCCTCTCGAGCCCGGCCGCCCGCATCGATTCCATGTCGGCATCGATCCAGGCAAGCCGCTCCGGCAGCGGCGACGCCGCGGACCTTTCGACCGGAGGAGGAAGTCGGCAGGGCATGCGATCAGGCCGGGCACCCGGCAAGCTTGCGGATGGCACGAAACTCCGTTGCCGTCACCGGATGCACCGAGAGCCGGCTGCCGCGCCGCAGGAGTTCCATCCCGGCAAGGGCCTTCACGCCCCGCAGTTCCTCGAGCGGAATCTCCCGCGGAAAGATCTCGACGAGCCTCACGTCGACCATCGACCAGACGGGATTCTCGGGCGACGCCTTCGGATCGTGGTAGTCGCTCTTTGGATTCCACGCGGTCGGATCGGCATAGGCCTCACGAACCACCTCGACGACACCCGCCACGGCCGACGGCTCGGCGTTCGAATGATAGAAGAGGCAGTGGTCGCCTCTTTTCATGGCACGCAGGAAGTTGCGTGCCTGATAATTGCGCACCCCCTCCCAGTGCGTCGTCTTGTTCTTCGCCTTCGCGAGATCGTGGATCGAGAAGACGTCGGGCTCGCTCTTGATCAGCCAGTGGTTCATGCGGGCATTGTAACCGCTTGCGGGTCAACGCTGCCGGGTTCGGGGCTGCCCGCGCCACGTCTCCGGACGTTTGCTTGCTACGGCCCTCCGGGCCTCCACTCACTCGGAGCTGACTGGCGCTCCGGCATCCATGCCTGCGCTGGTCAGCTACGCCGGCGACATGGCACGGGCAGCCCCTCACGGTCTTCTCCCTGCAGGCCGAATGTGACAAACCACGGAAGTCCGCGGCCGACGACCTTCGCCGTACCTCCGCCCAAAAAAGCGAGCG
>CAZPEM010000093.1:0-13453 GCA_964585575.1 uncultured Chitinophagaceae bacterium | reverse complement strand
GTCAGCTACGCCGTCTCGGGCACACGGGCAGCCCCGAACGGTTTTCTTGTGCTGCAGCGTTTGCCTTCCGTATTTCGAGGGTTTACGGCACGTTCGGCTGCATGGAACCTTGCGCCGCGGCGACCTGGCACGCTACGATGCGTTCATGGGCCTCACATTCCTCACTCCCGCGCTGCTCGCCGGGGCGGCGCTCGTCGCGGTGCCGCTCCTGCTGCACCTCATCATGCGGCGAAAGCCGGTGAAGCGGGAGTTTCCGGCGACGATCTTCCTGAAGCAGTCGCTGCGGGCGAACCGGCGGAAGCTGCGGGTCAATAACCTGCTGCTGCTCCTGCTGCGGGCCGCGTCGATCGCCTTCCTCGCCGTGGCGCTCGCGAGGCCGACGCTCCGGGGAGCCGGGTGGCTGGGCGATCGCGAGTCGCCGGTGGCCGCGGCGTTCGTCTTCGACACGTCGCCGCGAATGCTCGTTCGCGAGGGAAACCGGACGCGGATCGAGCGGGCGGCGGAGATGGCCTCGACGCTCGCCGGAAAGCTGCCGAAGGAGAGCCGGGTCGCCGTGCTCGACACGGCGGGGGGACCGCGTGCCTTCGCGCCGTCGATGGAGGCCGCCGCCGCGTCGGTGCGGAGGCTTTCCGCCGCGACGCCCACGGTCACGCTTTCCGACACGATCGCCGACGCCGTCCGGCTGCTCGATTCGAGCCAACTCCCCCGTCGGGAACTCGCCATCTTCACCGACCTCTCCGTCGGGGGGTGGAGCGACGGAGAACCTCCCGCGGAGCTCTTCGCGAAGCATCCGGAACTGACCGTGATCGTGGTCGACGTGGGAGTCGAGCGGCCACGCGATTTCTCGATCGATTCGGTGGCGCTGCCGGCCGAACGCATCGCGGCCGGAGCGTCGCTCGTGCTCGGCGTCGAGCGGAGCCGGCTCGGGCCGGACGCCTCCCGGACGGTCGCCGTTGATCTCGTTTCGCAGGACGGATCGTACGTCCGCCGTGCGGAGAAGCCGGCGGAGTGGAGCGAGAAGGGGTGTGAGCCGATGTCGTTCGAGCTGACGGGGCTCGGCGAGGGCACGCACCAGGGACGCGTCGTCGTGACGGGTGCCGACGATCTCGAGGCCGACGACCATCGGAGCTTCACGGTGGAGGTCGCGCCGCCGCCGCCGGTGCTCCTCGTCGGTCCGACGCCGACGGATCGTTCGACGCTGCTCGTGAAGCAGGCGGTCGCGCCGGATACGCTCGAGACGGCCGGGAAGGCGAGGTTCGGCTGTCGCGTGCTCGATTTCGGGGCTTTCGAGAAGGCCAATTGGGACGATCTCGCGGGGATGGTGCTCCTCGATCCTCCGCCACTCGCACCGAGAACGTGGGGGCTGCTCGAGGCCTGGGTGGCGGGTGGCCGGGGTCTCGTCGTCTGGCTCGGTCCTGCCGCCGTGAGCGGCGAGGCATTCAACAGCGACGCTTCGGCCCGCGTGCTCGGCGGCCGGATCGACCGTGTCTGGAGCGATCGCAGCGGGGCCAACTGCCTCGCTCCGTCGTCGCTCGACAATCCGATCCTCGCGCCGTTCCGCCGCGTGGCCGACGCCGTGCCCTGGCAGGATTTTCCCGTGGAGCGGCATTGGGATTTCGAGCCCGGTCCGGCGCCGGAGCCCGGGCTCGCCGGCCCCGAGCCGGCGACGGTCGTCATGCGGTATCGTGACGGCCTCCCGGCGATCCTGGACCGCCGACTCGGCGAGGGGGCCGTCGTCGTGGTGACGACGCCCGTCTCGCAGTCGGCCGACGATCCAAACGCCTGGAACGTGCTCGCCACCGGCTTCGATGCATGGCCGTTCGTGATCCTCGCCAACGAGACGCTCATGCATGCCATCCGAAGCCGTGAGGCCACCAACGTGATCGCCGGCGAGCCCGCGATCGTGCGGCTGCCGCGTCGGCACGGCCAGGCGACGTTCGTCGAGAACCCGGTCGGAGAGTCGTTTCCGGTGGCGGTGGACCAGGAACGCGGCACGGTGACCGTGACGGAGACGCGATTGCCAGGCAACTACCGTGTCCGTTCCGGCGGCGAGGCCGATTCCCCCGTGAGGGGCTTCAGCGCCAATCTCGCGGCGTCGGCGACGAACGTGCGGCGGCTCGAGGCCGCCGCCGCACGACGGCTCTTCGGGCCGGCGGCCCGGGTCGCCCGCACGGACGACGAACTCGTTCGCGAGGTCAATCTCGAGCGGGTCGGTGCGGAGCTCTATGGCTGGATCATCGTGGCCGTCGCCGCGTTCATGGCGTTCGACTGGGCGCTTGCCAACCGCTTCTACCCGCCGGCCGCCGAGGCCTCGACATGACGACGGATCCGGCCGTGGGCGAACTCGCCATCCAGTTCGATCCGGTGGGATCGTGGGCGTTCGTGGCTGTCCTGGCGATGGCGCTCGTCGCGGTGCTCGTCTTCCTCGGCCCCGACCGTTCGCGGCTCACCCCGGGACGTTTCGCGACGCTCATGGCGCTGCGGATCGCGGCCTTCATGCTGCTCGTGGCGTGCATGATCCGTCCGACGCTCGTCTCTTCTTCGAAGGCCCGGCGGACAGGCACCGTAATCGTGCTCGCCGACGCTTCGGAGAGCATGACGGTTCCCGACGGCCGGGGAGGCCGGAAGCGATGGGACGAGATGCAGGAGTCGCTCGCCGCGGCGGCACCGACGGTGCGGCGGATGGCCGCCGAGGGCGGGTTCGAGTTCCTCCTGTTCGACTACGACCGCCTTACCCATGCGGTGGCGACCAAGCCCGATGATCCGCTGCCGAGCCGCCGCTGGGAGCGGCGGGAATCCTCGGGTGAGACGGCGATCGGGGCGGCGATCGACGACAGCCTGCGGGCCTCGGCCGGACGCAACATCGTCGGCCTCGTCGTGCTCGGCGACGGCGCACAGCACGCGTACCCGCCGCGGGATCTCCCGCCCCAGGCGGCCGCCCGCAAGGTCCGCGAGACTGCCGCGCCGATCTGGACGGTGACCTACGGCGAGCGGCGGGCCGCCGCTCAGGCGAGGGACGCCGCGGTCGTGAGCCTCACCGCATCGGAGACGGCGTTCCTGGGCAACACGATCGAGGTCGCCGGCCGCGTTCGACTCGACGGCCTCGCCGACCGCGACGCGACCATCCGGCTCCTGACGGAGGATGGCTCGGGGAAACTGGTCGAGGCGGCCCGCGCGACCGTTCGCGGCGGTCTGACCGGTGGCGAACAGGCCGTGCGGCTCGCCTGGACGCCCGACCGCGTCGGCGAGCAGAAGATCGCGATCGTGGTCGATCCGATCGACGGCGAGACGGTGGCCACCAACAACGAACTCTCCACGTTCGTGGAGGTGGTGGAGGGCGGCCTGCGGCTGCTCTACGTCGAGGGGGCCGTCAGGGTCGAGCAACGGTTCCTGCGGCGGGTGCTCTCGGCGAGCCCCGACATCCAGGTCGACTACCAGTGGGTCAACGCGTCGCGGCCGGAGCGGTGGCCCGTCGACCTTTCGGGGCGGCTTGCGGAACGGTACGACGTGTTCCTCGTCGGCGACGTCGATTCGGCCGCGTTCCGGCCGCAGGATCTCGAGACGATCCGCGGGCGGGTCGAGGCCGGCGCTGGGATCGGATTCCTGGGCGGGTTTCACGCTTTCGACGCCGGCGGCTGGGGGTTCACGCCGCTCGGGCCGCTCGTGCCGTGGAAGCCGGACCGGCTCGCACGCCAGGACCGCGGCGGAGAAATCCGCCGGAGCCTCCACCTCGAGGGTCCCTTGCGGATGGTGCCCGATCCACGTTTCGCCGCGGCTTCGATCTTCAGTCTTGGCGAGGGGCTCGCCGGCGAGCAGCTCCGCGCGAAGTGGCGGGAGCTTCCTCCGCTCGACGGGGCGAATGCGCTCGGGCAGCTCGCGCCGCAGGCGAAGCCGCTCGCCGCGACCGAGGACGGCAGGCCGCTCCTCGTCGCCCGCGATTACGGCATCGGCCGCGTCGCGGCCCTCGCGGTCGATTCGACCTGGCGGTGGGCGATGAAGGGGGCCGCCCGCGAGCACCGCAGGTTCTGGAGGCAGCTCGTGCTCTGGCTCGCCCGCCGCGACGGGGCCGAGGCCGACTCGCTGTGGCTGAAGCTGGCGCAGCGGCGGCTTTCTCCGGGCACGGCCCTCTCGTTCGACGCGGGCGTGATGCGTCCCGACGGCACCGCCGCGACCGACGTCTCGATCGACGCGGTGGCGATATCGCCGTCGGGAGTCGAGCGGCCCGTCCGGGTGGATCGTCGGGGCGAGGGCTTCGCGGGAACGGTCGGCGGCTGCTCGGAGCCGGGCGACTGGACGATCGAGCTGCGTCGTGCCGGCGGGCCGCCGGCGATCTCGCGAAAGGCGAGGTTCACCGTCGTCAGGCAGGATCTGGAACTCGCCAACCCGGTCGCGAACCTGGCGATCATGTCGCAGGTGGCGAACTCCCCGGGCGGGCCGCGTTCGCCCGAGGAGTTGCCGCGGATCTTCGAGGAGATCGCGGCGACCCCCGCCGCCTACGAGACCACCACGCAGTGGTCGATGACACCGTGGGACTCATGGCCCGTCTTCCTGCTGCTCGCCGGGCTTCTCTGCGTGGAATGGGCCCTGCGAAAGCGGTTCGGATTGGTGTAGGTCGGCCGGGCTTGCGCTGCTAGCCTCCCTTGCCCCGGAGGCGGCCACGATGGCCAACCGTAGACCGATTCGCAACAAGCTCCTGCTCGGCGCCGTGGTGGTCGGCTTCGTCGTGGCCGTGCTGTCGGCGAGCAGCTTCCTCGGACTCTACTCCTATCGTCGTCTCGTGCGTGCGGTCTCCTGCCGGGCGGCGGAGCTGCCGAGCGCGAGCCGGCTCGAGGACACGATCCAGGCGATCCGCCTGTCGCACGCCCGTGATCCCGGCGACTGCGACGGCGACCGCTTCCAGTCGCAGTTGGCCGACGCGTCGGCGGCCCTCACGAAGTACCTCGAGGATCTCGCTGCCGGGGAGCTCGACGACGTGCCCTTCGCCGACCGCAGCCACGAGCAGGAAACGGCCGCGGCGATCCGCGGGGAGCTCGAATCGCTGCGGGCCGCGCTGTCGGCCGGGCAGCCGGAGCAGGAAACGGCCCGCGAGGCCCGGCTCGCGCTGATCGAGCATCACCTCGACGAACTGGTGGAGCGGACCTCGAAGCTCCCCTCGTTCCTTCAGCAGAAGCTCCACCTCCTCGCCGGCGAGGTCCGCACCGGATACCGATCGCTCATCGTCACCGCCTGGACCTCGGCGATCGCCGCCGCGGTGCTGCTCTCGACCCTGGCGGTGCTCACCTATCGGTGGGTGTTCCGGCCGCTCAAGCTGCTCGCGCACGGATCGCGACGGGTCGCCGCCGGCGACTTCGACTACCGTCTCTCGCTCGACACCCACGACGAGATGGCGGAACTGGCGGCGGCGCTCAACGGCATGACCGAACGCTTCCAGGCGATCCGCGACGATCTCGACAACCAGGTGCAGCTCCGGACGCGGGAGGTGATTCGCAGCGAGCAGCTCGCGAGCGTCGGCTTTCTCGCGGCCGGAGTGGCCCACGAGATCAACAATCCGCTCGCCTCGATCGCGATGTGCGCCGAATCGCTCGAGAGCCGCCTGGCGGCGCCGTCGCCGTCGGAGGAGGAGGCGAAGCTGGCTCTCCGCTACCTCGAACTGATCCAGTCGGAGGCCTTCCGCTGCAAGGAGATCACCGAGAAGCTGCTCGATTTCTCCCGGCTCGGCGAAGTGCGCAGGCAGCCGACCGCGCTGCTCGCCATCGCGAGCGACGTTGCCGAGATGCTGCGGCACGTCGGGCGGTTCTCCGGCCGCTCCATCGAGATCGCCGACGGCCAGGACCAGCTCGTCATGGTGAACCCGCAGGAGATCAAGCAGGTCGTGCTCAACCTGCTCGTGAACGCCCTCGACTCGATCGAGCCCGACGGTCGGGTCACCGTCGCGCTCGCGCGCAGCGGCCGCGATGCCGTGCTCGAGGTCACCGACGACGGCTGCGGGATGACGCCGGAGGTGCTCGAGCACCTCTTCGAACCTTTCTTCACACGTCGCAAGAACGGCCAGGGCACCGGCCTCGGCCTGTCGATCGTGCAGCGGATCGTGAGCGATCACGGTGGACGGATCGAGGCATCGAGCGCCGGCCCGGGCCGGGGGTCGGTCTTCCGCGTCACGCTTCCGCTCGCCGACGTCTCGGCCGCGGCCCTCGTCCAGCCGGTTTCACGGGAGGTGGATCATCGCAACCAGGCAGCCTAGGTCGCTTCGCGTGCTCTTTGCGGACGACGAGACGTCCATCCAGGAACTGATGCGGATCGAACTTCCCCGCATGGGGCACGAGGCGACGGTCTGCCCCGACGGCCGCACGGCGCTGGCGGCTCTGGAGCGAACGGTGTACGACTGCGTGATCGTGGATCTCGACATGCCGGGCGTCGGCGGGCTGGACGTCATCCGGCGGCTGCGGGAAGTTTCCCCCGACACCGAATCGGTCATCATCACCGGCAAGTCGTCGCTCGAGACGGCCGTCGATGCCGTCCGGCAGGGCGTGTGCGACTACCTCACGAAGCCGTGCAAGCTCGCCGACATCCAGGCCGTGCTCGAGCGGGTGCGGCGGAAGCGGGAGCTCACCGCCCGGCTCCGTGCCCTCGAAGGGAGAGTGAGGCGGGCCGAGGGGGAGACGAACCTCGTAGGGGGATCGGCCTCGCTCATGCGGGTGCGGCAGCTCATCGCGAGGGTTGCCCGCACCGACTCGACCGTGCTCATCCGCGGCGAAACCGGGACCGGCAAGGAGCTCGTGGCTCGGGCGATCCACGAGGCGAGCAGCCGGGCCGGCGGGCCGCTCGTCGCGGTGAACTGCGGTGCGCTGCCGGAGCACCTCGTCGAGAGCGAGCTCTTCGGCCATCGGAAGGGCGCCTTCACGGGGGCGGAAGAGCACCGCACGGGCCTGTTCGAGGTGGCCGATGGCGGGACGCTCTTTCTCGACGAGATCGGCGAGCTGCCGCGATCCCTCCAGCCGAAGCTGCTCCGCGCCCTCGAGGCCGGCGAGATCCGCCGGGTCGGCGAGAACACCCCCGTCCGCGTCGATTGCCGGGTGATCTGCGCGACCCATCGCAAGCTCGAGGAGATGGCGTCAGTCGGCGACTTTCGCGAAGATCTCTTGTTCAGGATCAACACCTTCGAGGTGGTCGTGCCGCCGCTCCGGGAGCGGGTGGACGACCTGCCGGCCCTCGTGGATCACTTCATCCGCCGCGCACGACCCCACACGCCTCCCGCGATGCCGGTCGTCGGGCCGGGCGTGATGGAGGTGCTCGCCGCGCACCACTGGCCTGGCAACGTGCGGGAACTCGCGAACGTGCTCGAGCACGCGGTCGTGCTGTGCGACGAGCTCCCCGTCGGCGTCGAGCACCTGCCGGCGCGTCTCGGAAGGCCCGGCCCGGGCCAGCGGCCGCCAGCGGCTGCAAACCCGACCGCCCACGCCGTGAGTCCGTCGACTCCCGCCGCTCCCGCTGCGGAAAGTCAGGCGTCCGAAGCAGCGGATCGTCCGCCGACGCTTCGGGAGATCGAGCTGAAGGAGATCGTCGAGCGGCTCAAGCGGAACGGCGGAAACAAGGTGAAGACCGCAGAGGAGCTCGGCATCAGCCTGAAGACGCTCTACAACAAGCTTCATCAGGTGCAGGCGGGCACCCTCGACCGGTCGGCCTGATATCCGGATTTTGCATTACTGCCGGATTTTGGATTACTGCCGGTGCCGCATGACCGGTTGTCGTGAAGCCGCGTCTTCGCGGGTCTACGTCTTTCGGACGACCCCGGCGAGCACGCCGAGCACCCGGGCGTTCTTGACGTAAATCGGCTTCATCGATGCGTTCGCCGGCTGCAGCCGGATGCGATCCCGCTCCGGAAACCACTGCTTGAGCGTCGCTTCGCCATCCTCCGTTTGGGCGACCACGATGTCGCCGGAGTGGGCCGATCGCGCCTTCCGGATAACCACCCAGTCGCCGTCGGAGATCTGGGCGTCGATCATCGAATCGCCCATCACCTTCAGCACGAAATGATTGTCGCGGTTGAAGAGATCCTCGAAGTCGATCCGTTCCTTCTGCTCTTCCGCGGTTCGCAGGGTGCCGGCTGCCACCCAGCCGGCCATCGGCAGCCCCCTGACATGGGCCGGCTCCGAGACCAGTTCGATCGCTCGCGACATGTTCTTGCCGCGGGTGATGTAGTTCTTCCGCTCGAGGGCCTTGAGGTGACAGACGACGCCGTTGGGGGAGCGGATTTTGAAGGCTGCTCCGATTTCCCGGACCGTCGGCCCGTAGCCCCGGGTCTGGATCTTGTCGCGAATGAATTCGTAGATCGCAAGCTGCCGTTCGGTCGGGCCGGCGTCTTCCCCTTCCTCGCCGTTTCGCGACAGCGGTTTGCCGCTGAGCAGTTCACTCAGGCTGCCACCGGCACTCTTGGAATTTGCGGACGCAGCATTCTTGGGAGACGTTGCCTTTGGAAGTGTTCCGGCCCTTCCCGATGCGGCTTTGGAAGGGGTGGCATTCTTGGCACGCGGCTGGGGGGTTCTCTTGGCACGGGGGGATTTGGTCGCCATGATGATGTTTCTTTCTGTGCTTCCTGCGGACGGTTATTTGAGCGTGATGGTCGAACGGGATGTTTTCCTGAACGACGGTATCTTAGTATACAGTCGTTCATAGTCAAGAGGCCCCGAACGATTTTTGGTCGGGGTCGCTTCTCCGGAGGCTCGCTGGCATGCGACGTGGAAGTCTCGGTATGGTGCTCGGTTTTCCGGTGGTTCTGGCCGGTTTCACGGCCGTGACTGCGGAAGAACCCCAGGCCCAGAAATCGCCGCCGGCGGCGGTGGCCGTGATCGCGATCGACGGACCACTTCCGGAAGGGGTCGGGCAAGCGGGGGTGCTCGCGGACGTTTCCCCGAGGCTCCATCGGCTCGTGGAGCGAATCGACAGGGCGGCGGGCGACAAGCGGGTGGCCGCGGTGCTCCTGTCCGTGAAGGCACCCTCGCTCGGCCGGGCGCGGGTCGATGAGATCCGGGCCGCGATCGGCCGGGTGAAGGCGGCGGGAAAGCCGGTCGGGGTGTGCCTGCTCGACGCGAATCCGGTCCGCTACTCCTTGGCCTCGGCGGCCGACGCGATCACGATGTCGCCGGCGGCCACGCTCGAGCTGACGGGCGTGCGGACGGAGGTGACCTTCTTCAAGGAGATGCTCGACAAGCTCGGCGTCGAGGCGGAGATCCTGCAGGTGGGCGAGTTCAAGGGGGCCGGCGAGCCGCTCACGCGGTCCGGCATGAGCCCGCAGCTGCGGAAGCAGTACGAGGCCTTCGTCGGCGACCTCTTCGAGCAGCTCGTCGAGCGGATCGCCGAGGATCGCAGGCTTCCCGGTCCGCGGGTCCGCGAGCTCATCGATCAGGGCGTCTTCACGGCCGACGCCGCGAAGGAGGCTGGTCTTGTCGATGCGGTGGCCTACGAGGACGAGGCGATCGTCGCCCTTGCGAAGCGGGCGAAGCTCGCGCGGAAAGACGAGGCGGGCGAGACGCCGTCGCCGAAGGTGATCCGCGATTATGGCAAGCAGTCGATCGACGACGACTTCTCGGGCCTCGGCGGGCTCGTGAAGCTCATGGACCTCTTCGCGGGTTCGAAGCAGGGCCGCTCAGGCTCAGCCTCGAAGAAGATCGCCGTCATCCATCTGAACGGGATGATCCGCGAGCAGGGTGGCGGCGAGCTCGTGCCTGCCGGCGGGTCCGACCGGGTGATCGAGGCGCTGCGGAACGCCGACAAGGACGAGAAGGTGAAGGCGATCGTGCTCAGGATCGATTCCCCCGGCGGCTCGGCGCTCGTGAGCGACCTGATCTGGCACGAGGCGAAGCGGACCGCGAAACCGGTCGTCGCGAGCCTCTCCGACACGGCCGCCAGCGGAGGCTACTACGCCGCCGTGGCCGCCGATCGGATCGTCGCGGCCCCGGGCACTCTCACCGGCTCGATCGGCGTCGTCGGCGGAAAAGTGGCCGTGGGCGGCGCACTCGAGCGGCTCGGCATCCGCAGCGACGTCGTGAGCCGGGGGCGGAACGCCGGCTGGAAGTCGATGCAAAAGCCGTTCGCCGAGCATGAGCGGCAGGCGTTCCTCGGCACGATGAAGGACGTCTACCGGCTCTTCACGACGAAGGTGGCCGAGGGCCGCCGGATCGATCCGGCGAAGATGCCGGAGCTGGCCGAAGGACGGGTCTACACCGGCCGCATGGCCCGCGAGGCGGGGCTCGTGGACCGACTCGGCACGCTCGAAGATGCAATCGACGAGGCGAGGGACCTCGCCGGCATCGGCAAGGACGAGGCGTTCGACCGAATGCTTCTGCCCGAGCCGAAGGGAATCTTCGAGGATCTCTTCGGCATGACCCGCACGGCGGAGCCGCTCGCGGCGATGCTGCGGCTCGATCCCGCCGTCGTGGAGGCGATCCTGCCGCATGCCGACGCCTTGATGATTCTCTCCTCCGGCCGTCCGCTCGCCATGCTGCCGGCCTACGTTCAAACTTGGTAGCGGAGGGCGGCACTGGTAGCGCAACCGCGTTCGGCCCCGCGACGTCTTCGTTCGTTTCCAGAAGGAGCGGTCGTGAAGCCAACCGGCATCGTCGTGGCCGACGCCTACGCCGACCACCTCACCGGCGAGGGGCATCCCGAACGGCCGGCGCGGGTTGCGGCGATCCGGCGGCGGCTCGAGGCCGACGGCCTGATGGCGAAGTTGAAGACGATCGAGCCCGCGGCCGCGCCAGACGAGGCGATCCTCCGTTGCCACGCTGCCGACTACCTGCGAATCGTGGCGGAGGATGTCGCCGACGGAGAGCGTCGGCTTTCGACCGGTGACACGCCGCTCTCCCCGAAGTCGCTTTCGGTGGCGAGGCTCGCCGCCGGGGGCGTGATGGCCGCGGTGGATGCCGTCTTCGCCGGGCAGGTGCGGAACGCCTTCGCCGTCGTGCGGCCCCCCGGCCACCATGCCACGCCGCGAAAGGGCATGGGCTTCTGTGTATTCGGCAACGTGGCGATCGCGGCGAGGCATGCGCAGGTTGTGCACGGCGCGAAGCGGGTGCTCGTCGCCGACTGGGATGTCCACCATGGCAACGGCACGCAGGAGATCTTCTACGAGGATCCATCGGTGCTCTTCTTCGACACGCACCAGCATCCGCTCTACCCGGGAACCGGCCCCGCGACCGAGACCGGCCGCGGCGAGGGAGAGGGCTTCACGATCAACTGCCCGTTTCCCGCCGGCGCCGGCCGAAAGGAGATCGTCGCCGCCTTCCGGGAGAAGCTGATGCCGGCAGCCGACGCCTTCCGCCCCGATCTCGTGCTCGTGTCAGCCGGCTTCGATTCGCGGGAGGGTGACCCGCTCGGCGGATTCAGGCTCACCGACGACGATTTTGCGGAACTGACGTCGATCGTGATGGAGATCGCCGAGAGACATGCCGACGGCCGGCTCGTTTCGTCGCTCGAGGGAGGCTACGCCCTCGACGGCCTGGCCTCGGCGGCCGCGAGCCACGTTCGCGCGCTCTCGACGGACGGCTGACGGCGGGGTTGAAGGGAATTCGTCCCCAAAATGGAACGCGACGACGCCTGTCAGATCACGACGGTCGGAAACCTGGCGGGGGTGACTGATCGGGTTGGATTTCCTGTGCCAGGTGATATGCGGGTTTAGGAACAGGATTGACCCCGGGGAACCGGCGTGTGCGGCTGCCGGCGAGACCGCGTTCGTCGAACCGAAGACCATCGGAGCCGGCGGTTCCCGCTCCATCATCACGAAGACAGTCCAGTGCGTCGAGGCGGACGCCGTCCTGCCAACCCGGCTCACCCGCCGGTCGCCGAACACGGTCGCCTTGTCCATGCGGCCATCGCCGTCGCCATCGGTGAGCAGCTTGATGGTGCCGTAGGTCGCCGCGTCCGATTGTTCAGTGGATTCCAGCCCGGAGAGATTGCCGGCGAAACCGTCCCCGCCCCCCCCCATCGCAGCCGCGTCGCGGCCATGGCACAATCGCTCGCCTGACGGCGTTGGGCCACGAGCAGCCCGCGTCGCCCGGCATACATCACGATTCCGGAGGTCTCCATGATGACGCTCTGCCTTTTGCTGCTCGCGGTTTCCGTCGCCGCCGCCGCGGATGCGCCAGCATCGGCCCAGGAGTCTCCGCCGCCGTTGCGGTGGGACGCAATCGAACCCGGCACGGCCCCACGCGAAGGCCTGTTCGCCGGCGGGTATGCCGCCGGCATGCTGCAGAGGCCGGCCGGCCTGACGCTCGATACCTGGTTTCACGACGGTTGGATGCGAATCTACGCGCTGCTGCACCTCGACCGCGTGGTGGAGTGCACGGGGATCGGACGCGGCGCCGGTCCGGTGTGGATGTTCGGCAGTGACCGCCGGCCGGACCTGCTCGAGCGGACGCAGGTCACGATCCCCGACGAGACCTTTCCGCACCGCGACGTGCCGCTGGCGGCCCGGCAGGTGTTCGATCTCTGCAACGGCCAGGGCATCATCGTCGTCCGGCACGGCAAGATCGTCTTCGAGGACTACCCCGGCATGGACCCCGCCCAGCGGCACCACTGGATGAGCATCTCAAAGTCGGCACTGAACATGCTGATGGGCAAGCTCGTGATGGAGGGCAAACTCGACCTCACCCGGAAGGTGGAGGACTACGTGCCGGAACTGACGGGCAAGGGCTACGGGAGCTTCACCGTGCAGGAGGTGGCCGACATGGACGCCGACGTGGACATGAACGAGGCCAACTACACCGCCCCGGGGGCGCCGTTCTGGAAGTGGGGACGGGCGATCGGCTGGTTCACCGACGACGGCCAGTGGCCGGGCGGCGTGAAGCAGCTGATGCTCGCCATCGAGCGGCGGCCGCGGCCCACCGACGAGGCGGCGCAGAAGGTGCGGTACACGTCGTCCAACAGCCAGGCGCTGGCATGGATCATCGAAAAGCAGAGCGGCCGGCCGCTGCCGCAATACTTCGAGGAGAGCATCTGGCGGCACATCGGCGCCGTGGCCGACGCCGCGGTCAGCGTCGATCGCCACGGCGTGGCCTTCGCCGGCGGAGGACTGTGCTCGACGCTCCGCGACCTGGCCCGCTACGGCACGATCTGGGCCAACCGCGGCGTGGCGGCCGACGGCACGCGGGTCTTCGCCGAAGCATGGCTCCAGGAAAATACCTCCGGCAAGGGCCTGCTCATCATGCGTGACTACCGCTACCGAAACCATTCGTATTCCAAGGATGGCGCAATCGTTCACCAGGGCCACTCGGGGCAGATGCTGTGGGTGCATCCCGGGCACGGGACGATCGTGGCATGCTTCGGCTCGAACACGGAACCGACGGGTCAGAAGCGATGGTCCTCGCGAGCGTTGTTGCTCATGGCGGAGGCCATCGACCGTGAACTGGCAGCGGTCGCGGGGATCCCCTCATCCACGTCCCCGGCTGCGGATCGCTAG
>CAZPEM010000092.1:7369-13644 GCA_964585575.1 uncultured Chitinophagaceae bacterium | reverse complement strand
CTGCCTTCGCTGGTCAGCTACGCCGTCTCGGGCACACGGGCAGCCCCTCACGGTCAAACGTGGGCGCCCGGCGGCAAGGCGGCGTCGTACGGGGCTGGCTCTCAGCGGACTTCGAGCGTCGTGCCGTCGATTTTCCAGGAGAGCCCAAGTGGCTTCGTGATCGCGTCGAGAACCTGGTTTCTCGGGGCGTCTTCGAGGTTGATCCGCACGATTTCGCCCGCGGCGACTCCCTTCACGGCGAGCGACTGCGAGTCGAGCTTGATCACGAGGCCGAACTTCTTCGCGAGGGCCTGGAGGAGTTCCTCGAGCGGGGCTTCCGCGCGGAGCGTGTAGCGGTCGATCAACACCGGCTTCGGCTTGCCGGCCGGTTGTTTGGCGGGGCGTTCAAGGTGGCGTTCGCCCGCGACCTCGCCGAGCGGCACGATCGCGAGGCTCCGCCGAGCCCGCGGCCCCGCCTCGATCCTTAGGTCGTAGTGCGCGAGCACAAGATCGAGCCGGTCGGCGAGCGGCAACGGCGGCAGCGAGCCGGCCGGCAGGTGGTCGAGCGGGATGGTGTCGAGCGGGCCGATCGGGATCGACGCCTCTTTGGCGAGGCGTTCGACGAGTTCCCGGGGGGGTGTGCCCGCCTCCCACCGGCAGGTTGATTCCGTGTCGAGCGAGTTCCGAGCCGCCGACGGCAGCGGCGCCAGCCGGGATGGTCGCGCGGCGTCCGCGTCGGTCACCCTGCGGGCCAGCCCCTTCGGCACGATCCGAAACGAACGGCTGAGCGAAGCGACCTCGCCGCCCGCGGCCTCCGCGAATTCGCCGAGAACGATTTCGAGAGGGCGGCCGCCGCCGTCGAGATCGATCCTCCTCGTCGGGTCGATCCGGCGGTCGATGACGACGGGCACGCCCGTGATCGCACCGATCCGTTCCGCGATCGATGCGACGGGGGTCGTCCGCCACGTGGCATGGACAGCCGCGTCGGAGGCCGCGGACGTCCGGGCGGCGACCGCCATCGCGAGGAGGATCGTCGTCGATCTGGCGGAAACGATCATGCTCCAAGGATATCCGGCGGGGCGTTACACTGCCCCCATGACGCGGCGACTCGTGCTCGCGCTCGACCAGGGAACGACCTCGAGCCGGGCGATTCTCTTCGACGATGGCGGGCGGCCCGTGGCCACGGCGCAGCGGGAGTTTCCGCAGCACACTCCCTCGCCCGGCGTGGTCGAGCACGACCCCGAGGACATCTGGTCGTCCCAGGTGGACTGCGCGAGGGACGTGCTTGCCGGGCTCGGTCCTGGTGACGCGGTCGTGGCCGTCGGCATCACGAACCAGCGGGAGACCGTGCTGCTCTGGGACCGCGACACGGGCAGGCCCGTCGCGCCGGCGATCGTCTGGCAGAGCCGCGTGTCGGCCCCGATCTGCGAGCGGCTGAAGGCCGAGGGGCTGGAGGCGACCGTCCGCAGCCGGACGGGCCTGCTGCTCGACCCGTACTTTTCGGCGACGAAAATCATGCACCTCTTCGAGTCGCGGCCGGGGCTCGCCGAGCGTTGCCGTCGCGGCGAGGTGCTCTTCGGCACGGTCGACGCGTTCCTGATCTGGCGTCTTACCGGCGGCCGCGTGCATGCGACCGACCGCACGAACGCCAGCCGCACGCTCCTCTACGACCTCGCCGAGGGTGGCTGGAGCGATGAACTCTGCGGCCTCTTCGGTGTGCCGCGGAGGATGCTGCCGGAGATCCGCCCGTCGAGCGGCTCGTTCGGCGAGACCGATGCCGCGGTGCTCGGTTTCGGGCTGCCGATCCTCGGCTGCGCGGGAGACCAGCAGGCCGCAGCCTACGCGCACGGCTGCGTGGAGCCGGGCGACGCCAAGAACACCTACGGCACGGGCGCCTTCCTCTTGTTTGCGACCGGGAGCGAGACGGTGGCAAGCCGCCACGGACTCCTCGCCACGCCCGCCTGCGACGACGGCACGGGACGCGGGTTCATGCTCGAGGGCTCCGTGTTCGTGGCGGGGGCGGTCGTGCAGTGGCTCCGCGACGGCCTCGGCATCATCGACCGCGCGGGCGACATCGGTCCGCTCGCGGCGAGCGTGCCCGATGCGGGCGGGGTCGTGCTCGTGCCCGCCCTGGCCGGCCTCGGCACGCCCGACTGGGATCCGCGGGCCCGCGGCCTCATGATCGGCCTGACCCGGGGAACAGGCCGCGGCCACATCGCCCGCGCCGCCCTCGAGGGGATCGCTGCGAGCGTCGCCGACGTGGTCGCCGCGATGGAGGCCGACGCCGGCAGGAGCCTCACCCACCTGCGGGTGGACGGCGGCGCCAGCGGCTGCGACCTTTTGCTCCAACTCCAGGCCGATCTGCTCGGCGTGCGGGTCGACCGGCCTGCCGTGCTCGAGACGACGGCGCTCGGCGCCGCGATGCTCGCCGGCCGGGCCTGCGGCCTCTTCGATTCGCCCGATGCGGCCGCCTCCGCGCGGCGGATCGAGCGGTCGTTCGAGCCGTCGATCGACGCGGCGGCCCGTAGGGTGAAGCTCGCCGTCTGGCGGGATGCCGTCGGCCGCTCGAAGGCATGGGCGAGGGATTGAGACGCCGATTCTTTCGGCGGCGGGCGGCCGTTCAGCGGATGAACGTGCCGGGGCCTGCCTGCGGGTTTTCGGCCACGAGCACGCGGGTCGCGTACTTCTCCGGCATCGACGTGAAGGCCGAGCGGCTCTCGGGCGACGAGAAGAGGTAGATCCGCGACTGGTAGGTCACGCCGTAGCGACGCTGCCCCGGCACCTGGCGACCGGAGTCGAAGGCGAGCACGGGATCGTCGCCGGAGAGGGCGGGAGCATAGCGATCGGGAGCGGCCAGGAAGGACTGCTGCTCCGCCGGGCCGGCGAAGAGGTAGGTGCGGCCGCGATGACGAACGCCCCACTGCGGGCGGCCCTCGACCCAGACGCTCTTTTCCACGAGCGTCACCGGGCAATAACCCTCGAGCCCGACTGGCATGCTGCCGTAGGCGTCGGCGGTGGCAGCCGGTGGCAGGCCGGGCACGGTCGAGGCGACCGAGCCGTTCCGCGGAGTCGCCGGTTGTGGCGTGGCCGATGCCGATGGCTTGGCGATTTCGGCCTTGTCGGCCGGCTTCGACGACGAGAAGAGCGACATCGGGTTGGTGAAGAATGCCACGAAGGAGTTCGTGCTCTTCGGCTTCTCCGCGGTCGTCGCGGGAGGAGCAGCCGGCGGTGGCACCGGAGGCATCACGGAACTCGTGCCGGAGTAGATCGGCAGCGTGGCAGTCGTCGAGGGATATGCGGCTACGGTCGAGCCGGGCCCCGGCGTCGTCGGGTACGCCGGTGCGGTGGGAGTCGTCGGGTACGCCGGCGTTGAGGGGGTCGAGGGATACGCCGGCGCCGTCGCGGTCGTTGCATTGCCCGGAGCCGCCGGATAGCCCGGCGCCGCAGCATAGCCCGGCGTTGCAGCATAGGCCGGTGCCGCAGCATAGCGCTGGGGATTGGCCGCGCCGGCCGTCGGCGGTTGGGACTGGGCGGATCCCCATGCCGGGGTCGCGGTCGGCGGTTCGATCACTTGCCGCGGGCCGGTCGGCGGCGGGGGCGGCGTGGGCGGTGGGTCGGAGGCGGCCGACGAGAAGGCGCTCCCGCGGCCCGTGGATGCGGTCGATCGGTTGAGCGGGCTCGACGCACTCTCGGCGGGCCAGGTCGGCGGCGTGGCGGGCAGCGGAGGAGCGACGGCGGGTTCGGCCGCACCGAAACGTGAGGCGGCCGCGGCCGCAGGCGGTGTGACGGGCGGGGCCGCGGGTGCCATGGCGGTCGCGGCATACGGCACGGCCGGGGGCGGTGTCGTCCCGACTCTGCCTTGCGCCGAGGTCTGAATCGCGCGCGCCGCGTTGGTGACGAATTCGGCGCTCGATTCCGGACAGTCGAACCGTGCGAGCACGGCGTCGTTCTGGTCGATGATGCATCCGCTCGGCAGGTGCGACACGCCGAGCCGCTTTGCGAGTTCGCCGTTGCTGTCCACGTCGAGGCGGATCGGCTCGAAGCAGGAGGAGATGATCGCGGCCGCCTCCGGCGCGACGAGCGTCTTCTGGAGGAATCGGTCCGACGCCTCGCTCCAGCCGGCCGTGAAGATGACGAGCACCGGCCGCTGGCTGGTGAGAGAGGCGGCCTTCGCGCCGGCCAGGGTCTCGTGCCACACCACCGCCGCGTCGAGCCGCGAGGCTCCGCAGATCAGGGCTGCCACCAGGGCCGTCCAGGCGGCACGACGGATCACGCTGACAACTCGCTGAACCATAAAAACGGTTCCTGAAAGTGTTTTTTCGACGGTCTCAAAGGGGTATCGACCGAACGGACGACCCGAGTTTTGAGGAAGATTCCGGAATTGCCGCGTTTGCCAGGTTTTCCGGGCTGAACACGGGTTTTGGGCGGGAGAAGGACGGCGGCCACGGCCGGGGGGCATTGCGGAGGCTTGACAATTCCAGGGGGCAGGCCAATACTCGGAATGTTGGCTCACCGGGGAGGCCGTCCGTTCACGGTTCTCCGTCCTTGACCCTGACCTCTCAGGCTTGAAGTTCACGGTTTTGGGGGCTCCCGACCAGCGGGGCCAAGAGCCAGCCGGATTCTGATGCGGGATGCGTTCGCGTCTCCGACGCGAGCACCCTGATGCCCGGCCTGGTGAATGCCTTTCCTGGCAGACATTTCCGGCCCTTCAGACTCGTTGCGTTGCTCGCTTGTTCGAATTCCGACGGCGTCGGGGCGATCGTGCGGATGGTCCGCGGCGTGCCCGAAACCGTGTTTTCATGAGGAAGTGCTGATTCCATGTCGAAGCGGAGGCGATCTCGATCGCATGGCCGGCAGGGGCCTGGCCAGTTTGGCGGTGAAGGCGGCGGACAGGCAGCCGGGCCGGGGTTTGGCGGTGGCTACCAGCCCCAGCAGGGCGGAGGCGGCTACGGTGGTCGCCGTCGCGGTCGATTTCGTCGTGGCGGCGGCGGCGGGCCGAAACCGGCGGTCGACGGCGTCGGCATGGTGCCACCCGAACCGGAGCCCGAGGTCGGAGAGAACGGCGAGCCGATCCCGCTCGAGCCGGGCTGCGGCGTCCTGGAAATGCATCCGAATGGCTACGGCTTCCTGAGGAGTGCGGAAACGAATTACCAGCGGGAACGGACCGACCCGTTCGTGCCCGGTGCGCTCGTCGAGCGGTACCGTCTCCGCGAAGGTGTCTTCATCAAGGCGCTCGTCCAGCCCGGGCGGCGGCAGCAGGGCCCGAGGGTCCGCGAGATCCAGGAAGTCGAGGGCATGCCGCCCGACGACTATGTGAACGTCAAGTCATTCGACCAGTTGACGCCGATCAATCCCCAGCAGTGGCTCCGGCTCGAGACTGGACAGCAGCCGATCACGACCCGAGTGATGGACCTGCTCACGCCGCTCGGCAAGGGGCAGCGGGCGCTCATCGTGGCGCCGCCGCGGACGGGTAAGACCGTCATGCTCCAGCAGATCTCGCAGGCCGTCTCGACCAATCATCCGGAACTCGCGCTCGTGATGCTGCTCATCGACGAGCGGCCGGAGGAGGTCACCGACATGCGGCGGACCGTCAAGGGAGAGGTGCTCGCAAGCAGCCTCGACTGCGACGTGGAGAGCCACGTGCGGCTGTCGCAACTGGTGATCGAGCGGTGCAAGCGGATGGCGGAGGCGGGCAAGGACGTCTTCCTGCTGATGGACTCCATCACCCGGATGGCCCGTGCCTTCAACAAGTGGGTCGGCAACACCGGCCGCACGATGTCCGGCGGCGTCGACATCAAGGCGCTCGACATCCCGAAGAAGCTCTTCGCGACGGCCCGCGTGTTCGAGGAGGGGGGCTCGCTCACGATCGTGGCGACCGCGCTCATCGACACAGGCAGCCGGATGGACGAGCTGATCTTCCAGGAATTCAAGGGCACCGGCAACATGGAGTTGGTGCTCGACCGCAAGCTCGCCGACCGGCGGGTCTGGCCGTCGATCGACATCTCGCAGTCGGGCACCCGCCGCGAGGAGAAGCTGCTCGATCCCGACACGCTCCACTCGGTGAACATGCTTCGACGGACGCTCTCGAGCATGCACCACGTGGACGCGATGGAGCAGCTCACGAAGCAACTCGCCAAGTTCAAGAGCAACCGCGAGTTCATCGCGCTCATCGCCGGGTCGCGCGACGACTGACGGAAGGTCTGCACGGAAGAACGACCGCAAGGAGAACGGGCCGCGGCCTGCCGCAATCCTGCTCGCAGTGCTACCGCTCGCAGTGCTACCGCTCGCAGTGCTAC
>CAZPEM010000092.1:5393-7269 GCA_964585575.1 uncultured Chitinophagaceae bacterium | reverse complement strand
GCCGCAATCCTGCTCGCAGTGCTACCGCTCGCAGTGCTACCGCTCGCAGTGCTACTGCTCGGGGGTGGCGTTGGGCGAGTCCGCTGCGGACTGCAGCCGTCGGAGCCAGTAGGCGTACTGTGGGTCGCCGCTCCGGAAGGCGAACACCGCGTCCGGGAGATGATCCGGCCCGACGCTGCGAACCCGCACGATCACCGCCCCATCTCCTCGCTTCTCGAGCGAGACGAGATGGTTCTCGAGGTGCTGAGCTACCAGGGGTTCCCGATGTGCTGCCTTGCGGGGCATGGATGGACCATGGGGGCGGTCCGACTCGGAGCGTCGGAGCAAACAGTATGCGCGTCGCCCTGCCTGTGTGCCAACGTTCGTCTTTGACACCTGCTCCGAGGCGTTTCTATACTTCGTTTTCCCCGGGAGATGCTCGATGACGCCCTACGCGTCCCTTGCCGACGACTTCTACGTAAACGTCAACCTTGCGACGGAGATGGAACTCCCCAGCCAGAGGGAAACAATCCTCCACTTCTTCGAGTGCGTGCAGAAGAAGTATCCTTCGATGCGGAAGTTCTACTGCCGCGACAAGCGGGATTTCGTTCTCGAGGAAGACAAGGATCAGGGCCGCTACCGCTGGACCGCGGTGGAGACGAAGCGGCTCTGCTCCGGCGTCGTCAATCCGTCCACGCCCGAGGCGGCGCTCGACCAGCACAGGCTGGTGTTGGACCTCGCGCCCCCGATCCTGTCGGTGAGCCCGCTCGACTGTGAGGCGCTCGACCTGCTTTTCGGCTTCGACTTCGCGTTTCGCGGCAACCACAACGCCCTCCTGGCCGAGGCGCTCGGCGTCGGCCCGGCGCTCGACCGCACGGCCGAGATTCCCGGGGCGAGGGTGATCAACTACGAGCCGTCGCTCACGCTCGCCATCGACGAGGATTGCCGCACGCAGGTGCGGGTGAGCACGGAAGCCCGCACGAATGCGTTCCAGGTCCGCACCGGCGACTTCGCGGAGGAGCAGTTGAGCGTCTACGTCACCGCGAGGCAGTACGGCAGCATCGACCCCGGCGTGACGTTCGTCGAAGCGATCGAGCGGCTCTACCGGATTGCCCGGGACGTCGTCGACAGCTGCGTCGTCGAGCAGATTCTCCGGCCGTTGGCCCGCACGATCTCCCTGAAGTGAGCTCGGGGAAGCCCGGGACGGGAGTCGATTTAGGCTCTGTCTGACAACTCTGCTCGGTCGTCTGCTTGGTCTTTTTGAGCAGCTCTTCGTTGGCCTCGCCCGCCGTATCGCCAGCAGGCTGCTTCTGCCGATTGAGAAGGACGCGTCGAGTCTGTTCTTTACTGTGAACACGAACGGTTCGCTCGTGCCGCTCGGCCAGGTGCGATCGATTTGTCGTTGGGGCGGGGCGCCGGTGTTGCTCGTGATTCCGAGCTCCCCGTCGCCGTTGAGGGCGTTGTTGCCGTAGCGGCCTTGCACGGTGAAGAGGCGGACGGTCTTCAAGGTCCGGGATTCGGGGATTCGTGCCAGCCACCAAATCTGGGGAACCTGGCGGGTTGCCCATGTTTGGCGGCTATCACCATTGGCCCGTCGCTTGTCATGTGCATCACATGCGAATACGCTTGCCGCTCGAGCAAGATGATCCAAATCCGAAACGTTCCCGACGGGGTGCATGCCACCCTCAAGTCACGGGCGGCGCTCGCCGGTCAGCCGCTTACCGAGTACCTGCTGGCCGAAATCCGGCGGGTCGCCGAACGCTCCACGCCGGAAGAACTCGCGAATCGCCTTCTCCGTCGCCGCAGCGTCCGCCTCAAGACAGCGTCCGCCTCAAGACAGCGCCGCCTCAAGACAGCGCCGCCTCAAGACAGCGCCGCCTCAAGACAGCGCCGCCTC
>CAZPEM010000092.1:3883-5293 GCA_964585575.1 uncultured Chitinophagaceae bacterium | reverse complement strand
CCGCCTCAAGACAGCGCCGCCTCAAGACAGCGCCGCCTCAAGACAGCGCCGCCTCAAGACAGCGCCGTCCAAGGCGGTGAGGGCTGAACGGGATCGGCGATGATCGTCCTCGACACGTCGGCCGCCCTGGAACTGTTGCTTCGTGCCGCGGAGTTTCCCGGCCTCATCGACAGAGTGCTGCATTCGGGCGAAGCCATTGCTGCACCCCACCTCCTCGATGTGGAAGTGACACATGTGCTGCGCCGATTCGTCATCACCGGCGAACTCACGGAGGCTCGGTCCCGCGAGGCGATCCAAGATCGTCTCGCCATGGGGATTTCCCGCTATAGATCGGTGACCTTTCCCCGACCGGACTATCCGTATGCTTCGGACCGCTAGCGGCCGCGGTCTTCGCGGTGACGCGAGCGGGCGTCGAGGTTGCCGGCGATCACGATTCCGATCGCCTCGACCCAACTCGGCACGTCGAGCACCTCGCTCAAGCCGCTCTCGACGAGCACGTCCTCCTCGCCGGCGGCCGGTTCCCGCCGAGGCCGGGGCTTACCCGCCTCCTCCAGGCCGAGGAATTCGAGGCCCTCGTCGTCTTCGTCGAAGCTGCCCGCCACTGGGGCGAAGTCGCCCCGGCTGCGGCGACCGCTCCCCGAGCTCCGCCGCTCCTCTCCCGAGCGATCCGAACGTCGCCGTCCACCCCGCCTTCGTCGGCGACGGGTGCGATCCCCCGATTCGCCTTCGCGATCCGACCGCTCGCCCGCGGCGGCTTCTCCCGACGGACGCGCGGCCGGCTTCGGTGGCCTGACAACGCCGTAACCCGAGGGCAGGGGCTCTTCATCGTGCTCGTCCCGACCGCCAGTGCGGCCCGCGGGCCGGTCGCCCGTGTCGTCCGGAGAACGCCCGGCGGCCGCTTCGCCGGCTGACTCCTCGCTCCCACGCCGCCGCTTTCCACCCCGCCGGCCTCGTCGCCTGCGACGGCGACGTGGCTCCCCCGACTCATCGGAGGAACGCGTGTCGCCTTCCGGTCCGGCGGTGCCCTCTTCGCCTCCGGCGAGGGCACGCTCGTCCACGATGTCGATGTCGTCGTCGTGCGACGGGCTGCGGTCGTGCATCTGCGAATCGTCGCGTGCAACGGCGTCACCGGCCGCGGGTCCGGCACGGTCGTCGTCGCGTCGTTCTCTGTCGGGGGCACCCTCGCCACGACCGCCCCGACGACGACCGCCTCGCCGGCCTCGCCGACGTCGGCCGCGGCCCTCGCCCGTGGCCCGGTCCTCACCGGCCGAGTCTTCGGTTCCGGTCGCGATGCCCTCGCCAAAGCCCTCGCTGCGGAGCGGCTGACGGCCGACGCGATCTTCGCTGCCAGCACGGTCAGCAGCAGCACGGTCGCGGTCACCACGTTCGCGACCACCACGTTCGCGACCA
>CAZPEM010000092.1:0-3783 GCA_964585575.1 uncultured Chitinophagaceae bacterium | reverse complement strand
CACGTTCGCGACCACCACGTTCGCCAACAGACCGTTCGCTGCCACCCCGGTCGCTGCGACCGTGATCGATAGCAGGACGGTCGCTGGCAGCATCCTCGCGGCGTTCCCGCGGCGGCGGGGCTGGTCGCGCGGGCGGCGGCTCAGGGGCGCCGGGCTCGAGGCCGAGATTGGCTGCCAGGTCCGACCATGCCGATGGCGGCTTCGAGGAACCGCTCCGCGACGGGCGGGGCTTGCGTGGCTCCTTGCTCGGGAGCGGCTGGCGGGATTCGGGGAGGGGAGCCTCGGGTTCCGGCGATCCGCTCATGCCGAGCGAGTCTGCCAGGGAGGCCCAGGGATCGTCGTGGTCGGGGTGCTGCATCGGGTGCGCTCCAGAAACGTATGGCGGGAGCATATCAATAGGCACCACGAAATGGCAGGGCGTCGCCCGGCCGCCGCGGTCTCCGACGATTTTCGACGACCGGCGGGCCGGTTCACGGGGTCGGGCTTACCGTCGGGCCGACCGCCTCGAGCGACCGGATCATGCTGCCGTTGTCGGCGACGTCGAAGAGCGGCCGGTAGGGGCTCGCCAGGCCGCGGCGGGATCGGCAGGCCGGGTAAAAGACCACGTTCACCGACAGGTTCCACGCCGCGTCGGACGTCGTGATCGACAGCGGGTTGCCCTGCGCATCGGTGCCGAGCGGGTAGGTCTTGGTGTCCTTCGGGATGAGATAGGTGAAGGTGCCCTCGAGCGCCAGCGACTTCGTCATCGGCGCCCGCAGGAGCGTGCCGAGCAGGCCGTCGCCGTTGTCGGTGCCGCCGCCCCAGACCTTCCATTCGTTGGCATCGCCGAACTGCAGCCGGTAGAAGGCGGCGTAGAGATCCATCGTGCTCGCGTTGCCCGCGAAGCGGCGGGTCGAGAATGGCGTCGTGTCGTAGTTGGCGGCGCCCCAGAAGCCGATCTCGTGGGCGTGCCACACGTAGCTGATCTCGCCGCGGATCTGGGCGAGGTTGACGTTGTCGTACCAGTTGTCGTGGAGGTAGTCCCAGACGGCGCCGAACTGGAGCCCCCGACCCTCGAAGGCCCTGGTGTAGAAGCCGGTGGTGATGAACACCTGGTCGCGGGCCCCCGACACGAACGGCTCGTCGGTGAGGCCCTCGATCGAGGTGTTCTGGAAGTGCGTCTGCACGCCACGGACGCCGAGCTGCCAGCCGATGCCGAAGGCGTTCCAGAAGGGCATGCCGAAGTTGGCGTATTCGTTCGTGCCGAAGTTGCCGGCGATGCCGAGGTCGGCGGGCGTTTGGAAGCCGGTGACGCCGGCGCTCGCGGTGAAGTCGCGGTGCCACCGCCAGCCGTAGTAGGGGCGGCCCAAATTCCGCAGCCATCCGCAGACCCGTCCAGTGTGGTGGCAGCAGGGGATGAACCCGCACTCGTCTTCCGGACAGCAGTCGTCGATGCACGGCTCATCGCCCATGCCCCCGGGATAGCCGCCCATCCACATGCCGTCGGAGGGAGAGGCCATCTCGACGGGCATGCCTTCCATGTCGGGGCCGAACTCGATCGTGCCGATCGACTCCGGCGTCGCGGCGGTCGCCGCTGCGGCCGGCTGCTTCGCCGTTGCCGTCGCCGGGGTGGGCACCTTGGTCGGCCCGGCGACAGGCCCGCCCGCGGCTGCCGGCGGTTCGGCTCGCGCGATCACCGACGGCAGGTCGTCGGAGTTCATCGCCAGTCGGGGCGGCCGGCCCGCGGACCCGGTCGGCCGACTGGCGAAGGGCGGGGCGGACGAGGAGACCGGCGGGCGTCCGCCGTGGATCCGCGGAGGCTGGTAGTCACCCGACGCGAGCATCGGCCGGCTCGCCTCGCCCTGCGGCGATCGGGCAAAGAGCGACGTCATGTCGGGGAAACGGATCGTGGGCAGCGTGAGCGGCGCGACCGGAGGATCGGGCCGAACCGTCGCGGGGGGCCGGCGTTCATACCCGGGCACGGGACGCACGCCGACCGGCCGCGCCGGCGTGGCCGGCGCCGCGGTCGCGGTCGGCGTCGCCGAGGCGATGGGAACGGACGTCGTGTCGAGAGGCTGCTCGGGGGCGGCGGCCGGCGCGGCGGCCGGCGCACTGGCCGACGAAGCGTCTGCCACTCGAACGGGCCGGTGTGGAGTCCACTTGAGCGCCGTGGCCGAAGACGAGGTCGTCGGCGTGGCCGTCTCCTCGGCGAAGGCGTCGGCCGTCAGGCAGGCCGCCGTAAGCACGAGGATCGCGGGCACGTTTTTCCTTGCGGCAGACGTTTTCATGGCCGACTCCTTCACGGTTCCGATGGCGTCGCCACGACCGACAGAATCGGGTTCGGCGTTGCCATCGTCACGGATATCGGCATCTTCCCGAACGAAACTTCCGGAGAATCCGTCGTGACCGCCACGGGTTCTGCAGATTTCCCAGCCCCCCGGGAAGGCTGGTCGCCCTGGGCTGCTGCGGCAGGCCGGGAACTCAGGCGGCTTCGAGGGCCTGCGCGAGGTCGGCGACGAGATCGGCCGAGTCTTCGATGCCACAGGCGATCCGGATCATCGAGTCGGCGATCCGGAACCGGGCCCGCTCGTCCGGGGTGTAATTCCAGTAGCTCATCACCATCGGCTGCTCGATGAGCGACTCGACTCCGCCGAGGCTCGGCCCGATCCGCGGAATCTTCACGGCATCGACGACCCTCGCGGTCCGCTTCCAGTCGGCGTCTTTCAGCAGGAACGTGACGAGGCCGCCGTAGCCCCGCATCGTTCGTCGGGCGACGTCGTGGTAGGGATGGCTCTC
Source organism: uncultured Chitinophagaceae bacterium (assembly GCA_964585575.1). Lineage (GTDB taxonomy): Bacteria > Planctomycetota > Planctomycetia > Pirellulales > UBA1268 > UBA4655. The sequence goes on along the minus strand of CAZPEM010000092.1, from coordinate 1,008 downwards.
GAGCCCCGGGTAGAACACCCGCTCCACCTTCGGGTGCGATTCGAGGAACCGGGCGACGGCGAGGCCGTTGGCATTGTGTCGCTCCATGCGGAGCGGAAACGTCTTCAGGCCCCGCTCGAGCAGGTAGGCGTTGTGAGGAGAGTTGATGCCCCCCATGATGCCGCGGAGGTTGCGGACGCTCTCGAGTTTCTTCTCGTCGCCGATCACGACTCCCGCGAGCAGGTCGTTGTGGCCGCCGAGATACTTCGTCGCCGAGTGGAGCACGAAGTCGACGCCGGCCTCGAGCGGCCGCATGTTGAACGGCGTGCAGAGGGTGGCGTCGATGAGGGTGAAGACGCCGTGCCGCCTGCCGATCGCCGTGAACCGCTCGACGTCCACGACGCTCATATGCGGGTTCGTCGGCGACTCGCTCACGAGGAAGCGGGTCTTCGGGCCGATCGCCCGCTCCATCGCGTCGTAGTCGCAGGTGGTGACCTCCTTGAACCCGACGCCGAACCGGGTCAGGTGCTTGCGGCAGAACTCACGGCTGCGGTGGTAGCACTCGTCGAAGAAGACGATCTCTTCGCCGGCGCTCGTGTGGGCCATGAGCAGGCCGACGAGCGCCGCCATGCCGGAGGCGAAGAGCACCGCCTCCTCGCCCCCCTCGATCGCGGCGAGCTTCCGCTCGACGACCCGCTCGCCGGGGTTGCCGTAGCGGCCATACTCCTCGCGGTCGATTCCCTGTTCGAGGAAATCGATGATCGCCTGGGTGTTCGCGAACGTGTAGGTGCTCGCGGCGAAGATCGGATCGGTGATCGAGTGCCCCGGCTTCTCCCTCGCCTCGCCGGCATGGACGGCCGCCGTGGAGGCGGAATGGGCGGGCTGCCGGTCGGCGGATTTCGGGTCGGAGAGCATTGGGGGGCCTTCGAGTCGCCCAAGCATACATTGGCTTTTCGGCCGCGACCAAGGTTGGCTCTGGGGGTTCGGGGCTGCCCGTGCCCCTGGCCGGACGTTCGCTACGGTCCTCCG
>CAZPEM010000091.1:0-13866 GCA_964585575.1 uncultured Chitinophagaceae bacterium | reverse complement strand
CCGCGGAACGACCTCGCCTACTGCGAGAACTTCCTCCACATGATGTTCGCGGTGCCCTGCGAGGAATACCACGTCGACCCCGACTTCTCCGACGCGCTCGACATGCTGCTCATCGTCCACGCCGACCACGAGCAGAACTGCTCCACCTCGACCGTCCGCATGGTCGGCTCGAGCGACGCGAATCTTTTCGCGAGCATCTCGGCCGGAATCTCGGCCCTCTGGGGGCCTCTCCACGGCGGCGCCAACCAGGCCTGCGTCGAGATGCTCGAACGGATCGTGGCCGACGGCGGCAACGTGAAGAAATACGTCGACCTCGCCAAGCGGAAGGACTCCGGCTTCCGCCTCATGGGCTTCGGCCATCGCGTCTACAAGAACTACGACCCCCGGGCGAAGCTCATCAAGGCGACCTGCGACAAGCTGCTGGCGAAGATCTCCCGCCACGATCCGATCTTCGACATCGCCCAGGAGCTCGAGGAGGTCGCCCTCGCCGACGAATACTTCATCGAGCGGAAACTCTACCCGAACGTCGACTTCTATTCCGGCGTGATTTATCGGGCGATGGGCATCCCGGTGCAGATGTTCACGGTGCTCTTCGCGATGGGCCGACTCCCCGGCTGGATCGCCCACTGGATCGAGATGCACCACTCGCCCACGAAGAAGATCTGCCGCCCCCGCCAGATCTACACGGGCGAACTCCTCCGCGAATTCCTGCCGATCACGAAGCGATCCTGAGGGTCTGCCCGTTCGTCAGACGTGCTGGTTCGGGGCGTGCTGCGGGCTCGGGGCTGCCCGTATGCCGCTCGCCGGACGTTCGCTGCGCCCATCCTGGGCTCCGCTCACTCGGAGCTGACTGACGCTTCGGCATCCTGCCTGCGCTGGTCAGCTACGCCGTCTCGGGCACACGGGCAACCCCTCGCCGTCAAACGTGGTGCTGATTGGGGCACACAGGCTCTTTGATGCTGAACGCCCCCGGGGGGGCGTGGTCGGGGGGTCGGGGAACGTTGAGGAGCATCAGGTGTATCCTCACCGTAGCGACGATGCGTCCTCTCCCCCGGCGGCAATGCGGCCTCCTTCAGCGGGTTCAGAACAGGCCGCCCGTGAGCGCAACCGCACCCCGGCGTTCACCGCCGCTTGCGGAAGAAGTCGGTGAGGAGGCGGCCGCACTCGTCGGCGAGGACATGGCCGACATGCTCGACGCGGTGGTTGAGCCGGGGATCCTCGAAGAGCCGGTAGAGCGTCTCGACGGCGCCAGCCTTCGGGTCGGCGGCTCCCCACACGACGACCGGCACGCGGGCCTGCACGATCGCGCCGGCGCACATCGGGCAGGGTTCGAGCGTGACGTAGAGCACGGTGTTCTCGAGCCTCCACGATCCGAGGTTGCTCGCCGCCTGCGTCAGCGCGATCATCTCGGCGTGGGCGGTCGGGTCCTGGAGCTGCTCCCGCTGGTTGTGGGCGCTTGCGACCACGCGGCCGGCCGCCACGATCACCGCCCCCACAGGCACCTCGTCCTCCTCCGCAGCGGCCCTGGCCTCGTCGAGCGCCAGCCTCATCCAGCGTTCGTGCAACGGCTCTCCCGGCAGCGGCCACCCGTCGTCGATGTCTTCCATCGCCGGATTCTAACGCTCCCGCCCCCCGGCAGCGTAACCGTTGGATGAACGGGCGATTTCCACTAGGATCGTTCGACACGTCCACGAACCAGGGAGGCACCCATGCCGTTCGACACGTCCGATCTCCATCTCGTGGCCCTGCGGTGGGCGCACATCCTCGCGGCCATCGTCGCGGTCGGCGGGCTGTTTTTCGCCAGGTTCGGACTGCTGCCGGGGCTCAAGGGCATCGACGCCGACGTTCAGGCGAAAATCCACGAGTCGATCCGGAAGAGTTGGCTGCCGTGGGTCATCATCGCGATCACGCTGCTGCTCGCGACCGGACTGGTCAACTTTCTCCTCTTCAACAGTAGGGTGAAGGAGGAGGAATGGGCCGGCGGGCAGTGGATGAAGCGGGAAAACTACCACCTTCTCTTCGGCATCAAGTTTCTCCTCTCGATGGTGGTGTTCTACTTCGCCAGCGGACTCGTGGGCCGCGGACGGGGCACACAGTGGATGCGGGACAACCGGGCGAGGTGGCTTTCGTTCACACTCCTGCTCGCCATCGCCGTCGTGCTGCTCTCCGGATGGATGCGGACGCGCCACACCGGCGAGAACCTCGGCGGATCGGAGGGTGTTTCGATCCGGCAGAAGACCGAGGAAAAGCCGGTCGACCGCTACAAGGACGATTCCGCCGGATCCGTGTTCCGCGAGCCGGCCTCCGCACCGTAGCACTCCCTGTCCCCCGCGGACTTCGTTCCCTTCATTCATCCCCTACCATGGACAAGAAGCACAAGAAACGGATCGAAGTGCTCCAGCAGAAGATCCAAAAGCTCCAGCAGCAGCTCGCAGGCGCGAAGAAGCAGCCCGACGACCCGGCCGACGTGCCCAGGCTGGAAAAGGAACTGGCCGCGGCCCACGCCGAACTCGTCGGACTGAAGAAGGGCTGAATCCGTCGGCTCCCTCCGGAGCCGAGGTCGCCCCGGGGGCCGTCCTCGGAAAACGCGCATGGGACTGCTTGAATCGCTGAAGGGAATCATCGGTGGAGGCGGCCGGACGCCGAGCCGTGTCGACTTGTCCCGCTACGAGAAGCTGCGGGAAGCCGTCTCCGGAACGATGTCGAGCTTCTACAAGGCGAAGGATTCCCATACCGGCGAGGTCGTCGGCCTCAAGGTCATCGATCCGAAGAAGGCCGAGCCCGTGGAGTCGCGATATCGGGGTCTCGACAAGCCCTCGGAGGGGGAGATCGGCTCGAAGATCCTCGGCCCCAACATCGTCAAGACGCTGCGGTGGGGCGTGTCGACCGACGGCCAAAAATACGTCGTGCTCGAGTTCATCGAGGGCTCGGGGCTCCAGGCGATCATCGCCGCCGGCAGGCCGCTCCCTCCGGCGCGACGGCTCGATCTCGTCCGGCAGGCTGCCCGCGCGATCGAGGTGGTGCACAAGGCGGGCTTCGTGCACCGCGACATCTGCCCGAGAAATTTCGTGCTCGAGCCCGGAGGCAGGCTCGTGCTCATCGACTTCGGCCTCACCGTGCCCGACAAGCCCGTGTTTCTGCAGCCCGGCAACCGGATCGGCACGCCCGCCTACATGGCTCCCGAGGTCGTCCGGCGGCGACAGGCCGACCGGCGGCTCGACGTCTTCTCGTTTGGCGTGACGGCCTACGAGATCTGCACGCTCGACCACCCGTGGACGAAGCCCTCGGGGAACAACGCCTCGCATGCGGCCCTTTCGCACGACTCTCCCCCCGTCGACATCCGCACGAAGTGGGCCGACATCCCGGAGCCGCTCGCCGCCGCGGTCATGGCCTGCATGGCCGCCGATCCCGAGAAGCGGCCGGCGACGATGGAACGCTTCCTTGGCATGATCGCCGGCGTGAAGCTCTGATTCCCGTCCCTGCGGCCTCCGGCCCGCGGTTTGGCCGGACCGCTCGCGAGGCTTGAACGGGGCGACCGTCGCACCTACCATACCGGCTTCCTGAATTGGCCGGCTGGAACCGACGCCGGCGTCGACCGGAGGTATTCGAACATGACGATGGACAAGAGTCTTCGCGTCCGCAAGGGTGGCTCGCAGGTGCGCGGCGTCCTGACGCGTGCGGAGCGGATCGCCCGCCTCAAGGAGCAGGATCGCTTCGCAGAGGGCCGCAGCCCGCTGGGCCTGCCGAAGGTCCGAGTCCAGAAAATGGTCATGAAGAAAAAGAAGAAGGCCAAGGAAGAGGGGGCTGAAGGGGCCGCAGCCGCTCCCGCCGCCGGAGCGAAGTCCGCGGCGGCCGGGGCGAAGAAGAAGTAAGAGGGGCGGTTCAGAGCAGGGCCGCGGCCGTTCGGCCCGACTGGATCACCTGTGGAATGCCCACGCCGCGATAGGCGGCGCCGGCGACCGCGAGCCCCGGCAGTCCGCGCAGCCGGGCTTCGATCCGCGCGAGCCGGTCGAGATGGCCGAGATGATATTGGGGCATCGCGCCCCCCCAGCGATCGATCTGCATGAAGCGGGGGCTGCCGCGGACGCCGAGCAGAATCCGCAGATCATCCATCACGATCGACTCCAGTTCTCGCGCGTCGAGCCGCGCAGCGTCCGGATCGAGCGCCCCACCCACGAACGACCGCATGAGAACCATGCCATCGGGCGCCCTTCCCGGGAACTTCGAACTCGAGAAGCTCACGGCGATGATCCGACGGCCCTCGGCCCGCGGCACGACCAAGCCCGCCGCATCGAGCGGGTGGGCGACGTCCTCCCTCGCGAACCCGAGCGAAACGATGGCCGAGCCGGCGTACTCGATTCCCGCGAGTTCGGCCGCGAGCGGCGGGTCGATGGCCGTCACGAGCCGCGACGCCACGGCCGCGGGAGCGGCCACCACGACACCGTCGGCGGCGATCACCCCACCCTCACTCGTGACGACCGACCAGCCGCCCCCGTCGCCCCGCGACAGCCGCTCCGCGCCGACGCGGCGGATCACCACCCCGCGGTCGACGAGCCTCTCGGCGAGCCGGGCGGGCAGCGTTTCCATTCCCTCGGCGAGCGTCACGAACTGCCCATACCTCGCCCCTGCCGCAAGGCCGTTCGCGGCGGCTTTCCCGCTGCGGAGCCTCGCCGCCTCGCCCGCCCAGAGGCTGCCGTGACTCCGCTCCATGACGAGAAACTCCTCGCAGGCGGCCGCCATGCTCAACCGGCCGGGGTCGGCCGTCCAGATGCCCGACACGAGCGGATGCACGAGCCGCTCGAACGCTTCCCGACCGAGCCGGCGTACGGCGAAGTCGCGGAGACTTTCGTCGCCCCCTCCGTTTTCGACGGGCCGTCGCGGCACGAATCGCTCGAGCACGACCCTGAGCCGACCTGGCAGTGACAACAGCGGCGTCGCCAGGACGCTCCAAAGGCGTCCGGGCGCCATCAGGCGAAAGCCTGCGGGCACGGGGTGAAGGCGGCCGCCGCGGCAGACGAGGGCCCGCCTCACCTCGGGCCGGATGCCGACGAGGCTTCCCGAGAGTCCGAGCCGTTCGACGAGTTCGACCGCTTCGGGACGGGCCGCGAGGAAGCTGTCCGCCGATCGCTCCACGAGCCAGCCGTCCCTCGAGACGGTCTCGATCACGCCCCCGCATCGGCCCGATGGTTCGAGCAGTTCGACCCCCCAGCCGCCGTCCCGCAACGACTCCGCCGCTGCCAGCCCTGCCAAACCACCTCCGACGACGACGACACGACGGGGAGGCCTGGGAGGCCTGGAGGGGTCTTCGGTGGACACATTCTTCAGTGTAGCCGGCTCCCCGAAAGCCGGAAGAGATGGTCTGGACCTCGAGGACCGCGAGGCCTAGTGTCCCCGGCGTCCCACTGCCGAGAAGCAAGGAGAACACGCCGTGTCACGCCACCGGTCCCTGCGGAGCGTTCGCTCCGCCATCGCTGCATGCACTGCGACGGCCCTCTGCCTGGCCGCCTGCCGGATCGCAGGAGCCGAGGATTCCGCGCCGAGAACACTCATGCGGCTGCCGCGGTGGATCGAAACGCTCGGCGAGTCTTCCGAGCCGCGAGGCACCGCGATCCCGGCGGGCCCCGGGACGACAACGCTCCGGACGACAATTCCCCGCCCGATTACATCCGCGCCGGGCACCTCCCCCGAACCGCAGACTGTCACGGAAAGGCGGTCGCCGTCGCTCATCACGCGGGAGGCGTCGGCCGAACTCGGCATCCCGACCGACGCGACCGCCGCGACGGCGGGCAGGCCGGGCCTGACCCTCCTGCGATCCCGCGCCCCGACCGCCGTCGATGGCTACGCCACCCCAGTCGCCGGCTGGGGCGACCTCGCCGGTGAAGATGAAGCCGCCGCGACCGGCGGCGACTCCGCGGCCGAACCGCTCAACGATGCGACGACCCGCGCCGCGACGCCATCTCCTGATCGCGACCGGCTCGGCCCGGAGGCGAGCGTGCTCCGCCGCGAGCCGATGGCTCGCACGGCAGCGTCGCCGAAGCCGATCACCGCCCCGCCGTCGCCCCCCCTGCCGAAGCCTTCGCCCAGACCTTCCAACACGGTCTCGGCCGAACCGGCCGAAACGACCGCCGATGCCGCCGCGGCCGACCAAGGCTCGACGCCGAGCCCGGCCTCGACCGATGAGCCGACCGTCGCCGACACGCGCGGCGAAAGGTCCGAGGAAGCGGGCATCCTTCCGGAAGACACCCCGACGCTCGCAATCGATCCCGCGAGCTTCCGCGGCGTGTTGCCGGGGAAGAGCACCCGCGAGGAGCTCATCGCGGGATGGGGCGAGGGGGAGACGTTCACCCGCGAGGACGGCTCGAAAGGCCTTTTCTGGAAGGTCGAGCCATTCGAGCGGGTCGAGGTCGTGCTCGATGGCGACACGGTCTCGTCCATCTTCATCCGCCTCAACCAACCGGTGCCCGTCGCGGAGCTCGCCCGTCAGCTCGAGATCGCCGACCTGCGGACCGTCACGGTGCTCGACGAAAATGGCGTGTCGATCGGTGAGTCCTTTCCGGAGCGAGGCGTTGTCTTCAGCGTCACGCCCGGCACCCACGCCGCGGTGGCGGTGATGCTCGAACCGCTCGACGCGGAGTCGTTCGTGCTCCGGGCCGAGGCCGACATGGAAGTGAGCTTGGGCGACTCGCTCGCCGACCTGCAGTATGCCGTGAAGATCGACCCGACCCACGTGCGGGCCCACCGTCTGCTGATGGTCATCCTCTCCGACCAGGGGAAATGGCGGCAGGCGGCCGACGTCGCCGAAGCCGCGTCGCGGCTCGATCCGTCCGACAGCTGGACGCAGGTGAAGCTCGCCTCCATCCTGCTCGCGGTCGACCGTGTCGAAGATGCCCGCGACCGCGTGGAGAAGCTCCTCTCCAGAAAGAACAACCCACCGCTCGTCACGGCGCAGGCGGAGCGCATCCTCGGTCGGCTCGAACTCGCAAGCTCCTCCCCCGACCACGAGCAGGCCGTCGCCCATTTCGGCAAGGCCATCAAGCTCTCCGCGCCGCTGACGACCGCGAAGTCGCAGGCGGTCCGCCGCGCCGCGCTCGACCTGCAGCTCGACTGCCACCTCGGCACGGCGCTCGCCATCGCGAGCGGGAGCTGGCAGCAGAAGGCCCGCGTGCTCCCGAAGTGGATCGAGCGGAGCGAGGGATTCGCGAAGAAGCTCGGCACCGAGGTCGGCACGACCGACATGGTCGAACTGCGGCTCTGCGAGGGGGTGCTCGCAGTCGCGGCGAAATCGAACGACGTCGCCGAGACGGTCGCGTGGGTGAAGCGGGCTATGGACGCCCGCAGCAGGCTCGGCGACCGGGTCGCCGACCCCTGGCGTCGGCGGCAGATCGACTGGCAGGTCGGCCAGACGCTCAACTCCGCCCTCACGGCCGCCCAGAACCGCGGCGAATCGGAAGACCTGCTGGCGAACGCGACGCTCACGGCCGCGTACCTCGAGGGGGGCAGCCAGCTGCGGCAGCTCACTCCGCGGGAACAGCGGATGCTCGGCGACCTCTATTTCCGCATCGGCATCCTTCACAGCCTCCAGAACGGCGACCATGCGACCGCCGTCACCTGGTTCGACAAGACCGTCCCGCTCTGGAAGGAGAATCCGTCCTTCGAGCGGACGGGCGACCTCGGACGACTCGGCGAGTCGTATGTGAGCATGGCGATCTCCTACTGGCAGGTCGAAAAGCGGCCCGAAGCAGTCGCGCTCAGCCGCCTCGGTGTCGAGCGGATGGTCGATGCGGTCGAACGAAAGCAGCTCGACGAACGCGCGCTTGCGGTCGCCTACGGCAACCTCTCGACGATGTATGCCGAGCAGGGCAACGCCGAGCAGTCGAAGGCCTACGCCGAGATGGCCAGCCGCGCCGAGTCCACCGGCACGGTCATCAAGTAGGTCCACGCCGGACGCTCGGTGTGGGCTCGGAGCTGCCCGTGCCACGTCTCCGGACGCTCGCTTCGGTCCTCCGGACCTCCGCTCGCTCGGAGCTGACTGCGCTCTCGGCATCCATACCTTCGCTGGTCAGCTACGCCGGCGACGTGGCACGGGCAGCCCCTCGCGGTCAAACGTGGTGCTCCATGAGTCACACACGCACCTTGATGCTGAACGCTACCGGGGGGCGTGTTCGGGGGGTCGGGGAACGTTGAGGAGCATCAGGCGTATCCTCGCCGTAGCGACGATGCGTCTGCCCCCCCGGCGGCAATGCGGCCTCTATAAAGGCCGTCGCATTGCCACGGGGGCAATCAGAGAAGGCTCTCGAGCAGCAGCCGCATCTTGCGGAGTTCGCCCGGCTGGCTCGCACCCTCGATCGGGGGCATGTGGGCGCAGAGCGCGCGGTCGTAGTTGAACCGTTGCAGCTGCGTCACGAGCTTGCCGTACTCGATGTTGCCCTGCCCGATGCGGACCTGGAAGGCGTCGGGCTTCGTGTCCCGCAGGTGGACGTGGCAGACGTACTTGAGGATCGGCTCCCACGACGCGGGCTTCTTGTGGCCGTAGATGAAGTGGCTGGGGTCGAGGGTGACGCCGAGGCCCGGGACGTTGCGGCAGAGCGACGCCGTCGTCTCCGCGTCCTGCGTCATCCTGCCCGACGCCGTCTTCACGCCGACGAGCGATCCGAAGCCGTTGGCGATCTTCACGAACTGGCGAAGCCGCTCGATTTCGCCGTTGAAGGGGGTTCCGAGCTCGGAAGAATCGACGACCATCGTGACGACGCCGAGGGCCTTCGCCAGCCGGCAGGCCGCCTCGAAACGGTCGTAGAGTTCGGGCGTTTCGGGCGACGAGAACGACACGGCGACCGGCCGAAGCCGCTGGAGGTCGCTGCACTGGGCGATCGCGGCATCGGGGTCGGCGGCGACGAGCCCGGGACGGAGGTGGCCCCCCTCTTCGTGCACGTCGAGTTCGACGGCCGTGAACTCGAGCTCCGACAGCCGCTCCATCGCCTCCGACAGCGGCAACTCGGGGAAACACTCCGTACTGACGCACACGAACACTCGGTGAACCTCCTTGCTTTACTCGCCATCCGCACGCGGGCGGATCTCGGACGTTCGTCAAGGTAGCCGCATCCCCACCCGACGTGCAAATCCTGCCCCGGTCGATTTCAGGGTCGCAGAATCGGTTACAATCCCGGGTCATCCGCGACAGGGAACTTCCCATGACGTTCGAACCGCTCACACGCCCCGTCGATCCGTCGAAGCCGCCGGAGCCTCTCCGCGGCGAAGGCATCACCCGCGTGGTGCTCGAGCAGCCCGGCGGTTGGAGCCGCTGGGGCGGCCGGATCGCCTGGGCGATCGCCGGCATCGCGACGCTCGTGGCCATTTCGAGCCTCGCGGCGAACGCAAGCTATTTCCAGGGTGATTCCAAGGTCGTCGAGAAGTACCATTCGTTGTCGAAGGTCGCGGCCGACAAGGTGGCGATCGTGACGGTCGCCGGCGCCATCATGGGGGGCGACGGGTTCGCGAAGGCACAACTCGACCGGGTGAAGGAGGACGAATCGGTCAAGGCGATCGTGCTCCGCGTCGACTCGCCCGGCGGGACCGTGAGCGGGAGCGACGAAATCCACTACCGCCTCACGACGCTCGCGAAAGATCGCGAACTGCCGGTCGTCGTGAGCATGGGGGGCATCGCCGCCAGCGGCGGCTACTACGTGGCGATGGCGAACGGCGGCCGAGAGGACGTGATCTTCGCCGAGCCGGCCACGCTCACGGGATCGATCGGCGTGATCATCCCGCATTTCGATCTCTCCAAGTTCGTAAAGCGGTTCGACATCAAGGACGACTCCGTCGCCAGCGGGCCGCTCAAGGAGATGCTCAGTCCCACCAAGGACCGCTCGCCCGATCTCGCCGAAAGAGAGCGAAAGCTCCTGCAGTCTCTCGTCGACGAGATGTTCTCCCGGTTCAAGGAGATCGTGAAGGCTGGACGGCCGAAGCTCGACGACGCCGCGATCGCGAAGGTGACCACGGGGCAGATCTTCACGGCGAAGCAGGCCCACGAGGCCGGACTCGTCGATCGGATCGGGTTCCTCGAGGATGCCGTGAAGCGGGCCTGCGAGCTGGCCGGGCTGCCGGAGGAGAAGGCTCGCGTCGTGAAGTACACGAGGCCGAAGGGGCTCATCGACGAGGTGCTCGGGGGCGACGCCTCGTCGGCCGCCGGCAGGTCGCTGATCGTCGGTGATTCGTCCATGGCGTTCCTCGAGCGGCTCGCGGAGTTGACGACACCCCGCGCGTGGTACCTCTGCAGCTGGTGGCCCGCAATCGTCGCAAGCGGCGGCGAGTAGCGTTCAGCCGACGATCGCCGATCCGAGCCGTGCCTCGGCGGCGAGGTCGGCAGCGGAAGCCCCGCGACCCGCAGCAGCGCGACCCATTCCGCGGGAAAGCGCCGATCGGCAGAACGCGTCGGCCGCGAGCAATCGCCACCGTGGCTCCCCGCATAGGCCGTGTTCGCCGATCGGATCGTGGTCGACGTGGTGCGCGACGGCCATCACCGCCACGGCCGTCCGCACGCGGCGGGAGAGCTCCGCCATGAGCAATTGCTCCTCGGCGAGCTTCCGGCCATGGCGGCGGATCGCCCGATCGATCGCGACCGCGGTTCGATCGAGCAGTCGCCGGGCGGCCGAGGCGTGGCTCCGCAGTTCGCTGTCGAGCACCGATCCAAACGCCGGAGGCCGTGCCGCCCATCGCGACGCCCGCCAGGCGAGCCATGCGGCCGCCCGCCGGACGTCGGAGACGCGGGCCGCCGAGGCGAGCGGGTGCCGTTTCGCGAGCCCCTTGAAGAGCGCGAGCCCCAGCAGCTCGCTCTCTCCCTCGTAGATGCCGACGGCGAGGTGGTCGTGGATCGCGTCGCCGAGCGGATGGCCGACGAGGAACGACCTCCCCGCGTGGATGCCGAGGGCGGCGATGGCCGAATCGCGGACGCATTCGCCGGCGACGATCTTCGCCGTGATCGCCTCGAGCTCCCCACCGCCGGCATCGACCACGGTCGCGGCCCAGACGGCGAGCGACTCCGCCGCGACGACCCCCATCGCGATCCGCGCGAGCCGCCCCTGGATGAGCTGCCTCGTTGCGATCGGCCTCCCCCAGGTCTCCCGCTCGCGGGCATACGAGAGGGCGTGGGAGAGCATGATCCGTTGCGTGCCGGCCGCCTGCGCGGCGAGCGTCACGCGGCCCCGGTTGAGGCCGTGCCAGACGACCGCCATCCCGTCACCGGCCGGCACGGCGAGCAGGTCGGCCTCCTCCACCTCGAAGCGGTCGAAGACGAGCGTCGCGTTGTGGGCGTGCTTGAGCGGGTGGATCCGTGACGGCTCCAGCCGGAACGATTCGGTGTCGTTCTCCGGCAGCCTGACGAGAACCACGGCCGGCTTTCCATCGAGCTTGGCAAGCAGCTTCACGAGCCGGCCGTGCGTGGCGTTCGTGATGAACATCTTTTGGCCCGAGAGCACAAGCCTGCCCGGCCGGTCCGGCAAGCGTTCGAGCCGCGTTGCCACCCTCCCGAGATCGCAGCCGGCATCCGGCTCGGTCGCACCGAAGATCGAGAGCGGCTCGCCCCTCGCGAGCTTCGGCAGCCAACGCTCCCGCTGCGAGGCATTGCCGAAGGCCTCCACCGCCGAGACGGCGCCGATCGATGCGTGCACCGAAAGGATGCCGGCGGCCGTCGGCGACACCGACGCGAGCCTCGAGACCGCCCGCACGAGTTCGACCACGCCCGCCCCCGCGCCACCGTGCGACTCGGAGACGGTCAGGCCCCACAGCCCGATGCCTGCGAGACGGCGTTCCGCCTCGCGGGAAAATCTTCCGGCCGCGGCCCCTTCCTGCTCGAAGATCCGACCGTCGGCCCGGAGTTCCTCGAGCACCGCGACCGACTCCTCGACCACGCGGGCGATCCTCGCCCGGAGCGGACCGGCCGCGGCGGCCCCGAATCCGCCGGACGACGACGGCGAGAAGAGCAATGACGCGATGCACGGCCCGGTCGCGGCGGCGTTCGCCTCGCAGTCGTGCGGGATCGACGTCATGCCGAGGCAGCCGTGCCCCGAAGCCGCGGCCTCGATCGCAAAGGAGAAATGCTCCGCGATCGCACCCCGCTTGAGCTTGAGCGACACGGTCGCCTCGCCGTGGGCCGCATCGAGCGGCCGTGACGCCAGTAGCATCGCGGACGCCCTCCAGGCTGCCGGCAGCCGCCGCTGACGGGCTTCGATCCGGCGGGCGATCCACGCCAAAAGCTTCGGATGGCGGACCGCGCCGCGCCGGCTGAAGACCCGCAGCCCCATCCGTCGGATCGCCTCGCGGACGGCGGCGGGCTCCGGCACCACGATCGCCAGCGGCCGCCGCAGTCCGCCTCCGACGACGCACACCTGCGCCACGAGCGGATCCTCGGCGATCACCCGCTCCACCTCGGCGGGAGGCACCTTCTCGCCGCCGGAGAGCACGATCGCGTCGACGCATCGGCCCGTGATCCGCACGTGGCCGTCGGAGTCGATCGACGCCAGGTCGCCGGTCGCGAGGAACGAATCAGGATCGTGGGCTACGTACTCCGCGGTCTGGCGGCCGGATGGTCCGCTGCCGGCATCGCGGGTCGGCAGCAGCACGCCGAGGCAGCGGCCGGGCGTCCGCACGAGCAGTTGCCCGTCGGTGTCGGTGCGAAGTTCCACTCCTTCGAGCGGGAGACCGACCGTTCCCGTTCTTGCCGTCCTCGGGCTCGCGAGGGTCACGACCGGCCCGGCCTCCGCGAGCCCGTAGCCCTGCACGAGCGGCACGCCCGCGGCTCGGAAGGCGTCGATCGTCCGCTCGCGAAGCGGCGCCCCGCCCGACACGCACACCCGCACGCGGCCCCCGACCGCCGACGAGAGATCGCCGATCGCACCTCGCCTGACTGCGGCCTCGAGCCGCTCGAACATCGCCGGCACGCCCAGGATCGCGGCCGGCTTCGCCTCGCGGCAGGCGTCGAGCAGCTTCCGGCGATCCTCCACGATCGCGAGGCAGGCGCCCCGCACGACCGCGGTGTAGAGGTCGCCCGTCCGCGGCAGGGCATGGCTCATCGGCAGCCAGGAAAGCCGCACGTCCCGCTCGTCGTCGAGAAACACGGCCGACGACGCGACCGCGTTGGCGAGAAGCGACCGCTGCGAATGCGCGACGCCGTGGGGATGGCCGCTCGTGCCCGAGGAGAGCAGGATCGTCGAGCATGCCTCCGGCCGGCACCGCTCCACCCGCTTCGCCACCTCCTCGGCAAACCCGTCGGGCCTTCCCCGCGAAAGGAGCGGCTGGCCGCGAAAGTCGAACGTGCGACCGACGAACGACCCGGCGGCCGCCCGGCCCGGCATGACGGTCAGCGACATCGGCCCCGTCAGCGCCACGGCCTTCGGCTCGAGCCAGCCGATCTGCTCGGCGTGGGCCGCCGGAGCGTCGTCGTGGTGCAGGAGCACATGGACGATCCCCGAGAGCAGGCAGGCGAGATCGACGACCACGGTATCGGCGGCGTGGGGGCCGATCTGAACGAGGCGGTCGCCGGGAGCGAGCCCCGACCCCTCGAAGCGCTCCGCGAGCCGGAGCGCCGACGCGACGAGATCGCCCCACGAAAACTCGCCGTCGGCCCGCTCCCGCGGCCCGGGCCACCGGGACGCCGCGGGAACGACGATCGCCGGCGAGTCGCGGTCGTCGACGACCCGCGCGAGCAGAAGTTCCGACAGCGAACCGGCCACCGCATCGCGTTTCATGTCGGCCAGATTCTAGCGTGGAAAAAGACCGCGAGGGGACACGGGCAGCCCCGAGCCAGCAGCGTTGACCGCGAGGGGCTGCCCGTGTGCCCGAGACGGCGTAGCTGACCAGCGCAGGCCGGAGGCC
>CAZPEM010000090.1:0-13970 GCA_964585575.1 uncultured Chitinophagaceae bacterium | reverse complement strand
GCGACACCGTCTCGGCCAGCTTGCTCACGAGCAGCGTCTTGGCGAGGCCCGGCACGCCCATGAGCAGCGCGTGGCCGCGGGCGAAGAGACAGATCGTCAGCCGCTCGATCGTCTCCTCCTGGCCGACGATCACTCGCCCGAGTTCCTGACGGAGCCGGGAATACATGCCGCGGAGACGGTCGAGCGCGGCGACGTCGCCGTCACCGAGAGGCTTGGCGGCACGATCGTCGAGTGTTGCAGTAGCCATGGAGATCCTTTCTGGGTCGGGTCTGGGGCGTGCGAGGTGGGACCGGCAACCGAACGAGCGGCAACCGACTGGAATGGCAGGAGGCGAGGTCGGCCGAAAAAGACTAGCGAAGGAATTCGCTTTAGTCAACGCAGGGAACGTAAATCCTGGGGTGAGTGAATCGCGAACCGGGCGGCATCGCCGTCATTTACCGACCAGTTGCATCTCCATTTCCTCCGGATCGGCACCCGGTCGACGGATCTTCAACGCAAGGATGTCCCCCTCGTTGAACCGCGCCCGCAGGACGGTGTCGAAAGCCCGGAATTGCTGTTTGTTCCGCAGTTCGATGGCGGAGCCGTTGACGGCCAGGATCACATCTCCCGGCTTCAGTCCGGCGGTCGCCGCAGGCGTACCTTCCTCCACCGAGTCGACCTTCGGCGTGAAGTCATTGTCTCGCGGACGGAGCAGGCTCATGCCTATCTTGACCCGCTTCGGGGCGACGAGCGTGGCGGAGAGTTCGACCTCCGCTCCGTCGCGGTCGACCGTGACCCGCACGTCGTGCCCCTCGGGATACATGCCGAGCACCGCACCGAAGCGGATGGCGTTTGGCACCGGGACGTCGTCGAGCCTGCGGATCGTGTCGCCCTGGCGAAAACCTGCTGCGGCCGCGGCGGATCCGTCCGCCACGCTCTTCACGCGGACCGGCTGGAACTGCCCGGCGGCGCCGGTATCGAGACCGATTCCCAGAATCCGACCATGCTTCACCTCGCCGCCGCCGGCCGACTCCAGTCGCGGCAGCCAGAGCTTGATCTGCTTCGCACTGATCGCGAAGCCGAGGCCGGTGTTGCTTCGCAGGCCGAACCGCGTCTTGATCTGGCCGTTGATGCCCACCACGCGGCCGGCCATGTCGATGAGGGGGCCGCCGGAGTTGCCCGGATTGACCTCCGTGTCGGTGACGATGCACTCGGTGTAGCTCATCTGCGTGTGGTGGAGCGCGGAGACAATGCCCGCGGTGAAGGTGGGCGACTGGTCGATCATGCCCAGGCCGAAGGGATTCCCCACGGCGAGCGTCTCGTCACCCACGGCAAGCGCGTCGGAGTCGCCCAGTTCCAGGTGCGGAGCCGTCTGCCCCGGCTCCAGTTCCAGTTGGAGCGCCGCCAAGTCGCCGAACGTGTCGCTCCCGAGGAGCTTTGCGCGAAACGATCGTCCATCTCCCAGCCGTACGGTGAACGATCGCTTGCCGGCGATGACGTGATGGTTCGTGAGGACGAGCCCGTCGGGCCGGATCACGACGCCACTGCCCCCTTCGACGAAGACGAACGCCGGACGCACCTTGATGCACAGCTCGACGAGGTCGGCCGTCGGCACCGCCGCGACGGTGACCTGCGGCACCCAACCGATTGCGACCGCGACCGCGGCCACGCAGACGACGACCGCCGCACGCATGCGGCCTGGAACACTGCCGCGGGGAACAACAACACCGGGCACCACGATCTTGGCCTTCATTTGTTTTCTCCGAGCGTGACCCGGATCGTCCGCGTGTCATCGGTCGAGAGCACGCCCTCGAACCGCTCCCCGGGACTGAGCGACTTCTTGAGCTTCGCGAGGTCGTCGGCCGTCTCGACCTCGCGGCCCGCGATCATGAGCCGTGGACCCCCGCCCCGCCGCTGCACCGTGAACTCCACGATCTGCCCGGCCTTCGCCGCCGCGACCATCTCCGTCAGTTCGTTCCAGCTGTTGAGTTCCGTGCCATCGAATGCAAGAAGCAGGTCGCCCCGCTTCAGTCCTGCCTTCTCGGCAGGCGACCCCGGCGCCACCCCACCGACCACGACGTCATCGGCGAAGAGCTTCGATGTGTCCGGCTGCACACCGAGCAGCGGGCCGGGGATGCGGTCGAACGATTTGCCCGCCTTGAGTTCGTCGAGCGCGTCACGGATCCGGTCGCCGCGGGCGGCCATGCCGACGCCCGAATTCGGGGCCCGCGTCCAGCCTGCCAGCTGCTGCGGAGCCATGAGCCGACCGAGCAGCGTGTCGGGCTGGATCGGCGCCGTCGCAAGACCGATGAAATTTCCGTTGCGATCAACGAGGGGCCCGCCAGAGTTGCCGTAGTTGAGCAGCGAGTCGGTCTGCAACTGGTAGCCGCGGTTGCGGGACGGCGCCGACACGATGCCGGCGTTCAGCGTGAACGACGGCGAGCCTCCCGGGAGATGTCCCACGAGACCGACCGCGTCGCCGAGCTGGGGCGACGTCGCGTTGCCACCGACGTCGTACCACGGCAGGTCGCGGGCCTCGATCTTCAGGAGTGCCACGCCGAGTGGCTCATGGCGGGCGACCACCTTCGCCTCGTGGCGGCTGCCGTCCCGCAGCACGACGGAGATCGACTCGATCGCATTGGGGCGTTGCTCAACCCCCCCCTCGGGATCGGCGAACAGCTTCGGGATCGGCTCGTGCGGATCGAACGCGCGAATGCCGCCGGTGGACTTGCGGACGAACGCCACGTCATTGCCGACGTTGAAGAGGCTCGTGAGCACGAATCCGTCGGCCGAGATGACGAGGCCGGTCGTCGAGCCCGGCGGACGCCGCAGAATCTGATTGCTCTCGAAGATCCGCATTACGGAGAGATACTCGGCGAACGCCTGCAGCTGCTTGGGCTTGGGAAGCGCGTCGAAGTCCTTCACACCGCTGCGAAACTCCTCCCACGACGGCAGCGGAAGCGTTTCAACGCCGAACTTTCGCTTGACTTCGATGCCGACGAGGTGTTCGGCGATCTCGGTGGCCGCGGTCCGCAGCGGTTTTAAAGAAGCGTCTGGCGGGACGGCTGCCGTGGTGTCGGTGACGACGGGCACGTTTCCCGAGGTGAAGGGGGCAAACCGTTCGAGCAGCACCTTCGTCGGCACGGCCGTGCCCTGCAGGCGAAGCGGCTGCATGCAGAGCAGGATCATGCCGCAGACGCGGCCCGACTCGTCGAGCAGCGGGCCGCCGTCGGAACCCGGATTGACAGCCGCGGTCGTCTCGATCGCCATCCCGCCATAGGCCGACTCGGGATGCTTCGGAACGTCGTACAGACCGCTGACGAGACCGCGGCTGAAGGTCGCGCGGCCGTTCGTGAACAGTGAGTTCTCGACGTCGCTGGCGGTGTAGGCCGTCGTGCCCACGGCGGGGAGGTCGCGGGAGAGCGGCAGAAACGGCAGATCGGCCGCCTCGACCTTCACGACCACGGCGGCGAGCGGTTCGTCGACGGCCACGATCTCGGCGTCGCGGCCGACGTAGCCGGGAAACGTCACGCGGATCTTCCGGGCGCCGGGAGGCACGACGCTCGTGGCGGTCAGCACGTGGCCGACGGGGCTGATGACGATGCCGGTACCGCCGCATTGACCGCCGAGCTCAGGTTCGCAGCGGATGCCGACGGTGGATGCAAGCGTGCGATCGGCCACACGACGGATGCCCTCCGAATCGGACGGCCGTGCGAAGACGACGCCACAAGGCACCGCCAGGGCCACCAGCCAAGGGAAAACGCGGGATCGTCGAAAGAAACCCGCTGCATCCATAGCTAGAGTCGCTCGTGGGTCGCGGTGGCCGGGCTGAAGTTCACTCTTGTTCAAATTAGGTTACCTTCCAGGCGTCTGTCTGCCAAATTCAACGGCCCCAAGGGAATCTCGTCGAAGACAGAGTGCTGACGACAGCGCGCTGACGACAGAGTACTGTTGCCGCCTCCCTCGGTTTCCCTCGGCTACCGCCGGAACGTCGGCCGCACGACCAGAACATGCGGCCGCTGAAGCCGGTCGATCGCCGTGATCACTTCGGCATCCCCCAGACGAGCCACGTGGCCCGTCGGCGAGAAGCCCCCGGGCAACCGGCGGATCGACTCCACGACGTACCCCTGCCGCGGATCGGCCGCCATCCAGGCCAAATGATCGGGCCCGAGGCAGAGCAGCCGTCCGTCGGGTCCGAAGGCAACCGGGTCGAGTTGCCGGGTGAAGAGCGCGGGCACGTCGTGGCGAGCGGCCGCCGTGCAGATCCGCACCCCGGTCCGATAGTGTTGTGACCGCCAGGCCAGAAACCCACCGCCCTCCGGCACCGCGAGAATGGGGGCCCCGGCATCCGCGAAGGGGCGGTATTCCTGCGGCCCGAGAATCTCCCACACGCGGGCGGCGCGATGGTTCACGTACACCGCCGATCGGTCCCCGGCCACGAGCGGCAGGCCCGCCGTCGCACCATGGGTGTCGCCGCTCTGCGGCCAGGCAGGGGCCGGCCTCCCCTGCTCGATCTCGAGCCCTTGTTCCGCGACGGTGATCCAGACGAACTGCTGGACATCGCCCATCGAGGCGATCATCAGCACCCGCGGCCGTCCATCCGCCGTGCGGAGCGGGCCGACGAGTCGCGGCCCGTTCATCCGCACATTCCGCAGTGCCAGCCGTTCGTCGACCGCGAGCGGCCGCCCGCGGGAGTAGACCTCGACGCGGCCCCCGGCATTGACCCAGAGCAGTTCTTTCGTCCGCAGGATCTGCGACGGAAGGTCCGCCGATTCCTGCCGCATCACGCCGCACCAAGGGCCCGACAGCAGCACCTCCGGGGCGGCCTGCAAGACGGCGTCGAAGGCCGTCTCGGCGAGCGCGTGCAGATTCTTGCCCAGCCGAACGTCGTCGCCGCCGACGACGAAAACGGGATCGTCGCCCCGCCCGCGCTGGGGCTCGATGCAGACTGTCTCTCGGCCTGCGATCAGGCTCCGCGCGGCCGGCGGCAGCGTGAGGCCGTACTCGGCCAGCGTCGTCGGACTCGTCAGCCGACAGAGCCGCGGTGCCGCCGCTTGTTCGCGGGGGCTTCTCGCGAAGCCCGGGGCAGGCTCGGCGATGGTGTCGGATTTCAAGCTGATCCTCCGGATCTCGACGCCCGGCTGCGCGGCGTCGCCGGCCGCGACCTGGCCGCCGGCAGCGGCGACGGCCGGCTGCCGCAAAAACCAGACGCTGCCATCGGCATCGACGGCCGGCTGACCGACCAGCGGCCAGCTCACGACCGGCTCCGGCGCGACGGCGTCCACCGTGCGATCGAGCACCCAGAACACGGGGGGCTCGATGGTCTCGGAGGAACGCATCGCGTTCATGTGCTGCCGCAGGTAGATGCGGCCGCGGGCATCGACACAGACCATATGCATCAGGCCCGCGGGCATCCGATCGCGTTCGAGCCATTCGGTGCCCGCCGCGGAGAGGCGGGCCAGACCACGGCCGCCAATGGCGGCGTAGGCCGTTCCCGCGTCGGTCGCCATGAGCGTGGACGCCGCACCGGCCGCCACGCCTTCGCGAAGTTCGCCGATGATTCGCAGACTGCCGTCCGATTCGAGACGGGCCGCGGCCGCCGTGCCGCCGCCGCGGCTCGAGTCGCCGATCATGATGTGCAGCACCGCTGAATCGACGCTCTCCTGCCTGAGAACCTCCACCACCCTGATCCAGCGGCCGCGGTAGAGCTGCATGCCCGACCGCAGCATCGCCGCAATCGCCCCCGGCGAACGCCCGAAGACTTCCGGTGCGACCTCCGCCAGGGCTGCGGCCGTCGCCCGCATCTGCGCTTCGCAGGCGGCCAACAACTCGGTGACACGGGCCGCCTGGTCGGGGGCGAGCCCTTCCGCGGCCGGCACGCCCGCCATCTGGCGACGCGTGTTGTCGAGCAGGTCGCTCATGGTCCGCAGCGGCAGGCCACGGTCCGGCAGGCCTTGCATCAGGGTGGCCAGGCCCATGGCGTGGCCGGGAGGTTCTTGGGACGGATACGCCGTGATCGTTTCGAGCAGCGGCTCGAGCGTCGGCCAGTCGCCCGCACGGGCCGCCTCGACCGCCGCCTGGAGCTGCTGCTCGGTCGGCCGCGTCGGCCGTTCTCCGCGCAGCTCCACGATTCGCTGCCCGATGGCCAGCCAGCGGCCGTCCGCCAGCCGCACGGCGGTCCGAAAGCTGTCGTTGGCGGGGAGTGCGAGCGAGTCGACCTGCCACTCGTCCCCGGATCGGATGCCCCGCATCAAGGCCGGCTCGGACTGCGGCTGCATTGGCATGCCGAGCACGACGAGGCCGTCCTCGCCCGACCGCAGCATCCGGGTCCAGGTCGAGGCCGGAAATGCCCCGGAGCCCTCCCAGACACCCGCTTCGCCCTCCATGACGATCCCCGCGGACGTCAGGAACACCCACCGCTTGCCGAGGCGGACGGCCTGCACGGGATGCGACCCCTGAGGCAGCGACACGATCCTCGACGAGCCGTCTTCGATCACCGCCACGGTGGCGTTGGGAGCTGTCGCGATCACGAACGAGCGGTCGCCGTCGCGGCCGAGCATATGCGCCTCCCACAGCACGCGGAAGCCGGGCTCCTCGCGCGCCGCCCAGGCGACCGCCTTCGCCAGGGAGTCCGGGTCCGTCGGCTGGATGGCGGGCACCATGAAGCAGGGCTCCCCGCCCGGCCCGATCACGACGCCGGACACGTTTCGCGGCAGCGGCACGAGCCGTTGGCTGCCGTCGAGCGCGGCCGCGAGTTCCTTCACCAACAACTGGCGGAGCGCGGCGGCGTCGAGGGTTTTGCCGGGAGGAGGCTCGGCGGCGGCCAGCGACGTGAGCCACAGGCAGATCATGGCCAGGGGCAGCGTGGGCCGAACGACGGCATGACGAGGTCGCATGTCAGGGCTTTCCGGCGGGTGGGGGATCGGGAACTGGAATCCGGGGCAGCCGCACGAGCACGAGGCTCTGGTTCGATGATGCGATGCCCCCGGTTCGGGTCGTGGCCACGACGACGCCCGAGGGCGTGCAGGCAACGGTGGTGAACACGCCCTCCACTCCCGTGAGAGCGTAGCGGGCGGCCAGCCGGTAGGTCGCGGGCTCGCCGGTGGACACGAAATGGGTCAGCCCGCGGGCGGTTCGGGCGACGACCGACCCCGGCCGGTCCGAGAAGAGCGCCGCCGCATCTTCTCCGAATCCGTTGCACCATCCAGGAATCACCATCGATCCGGCCCGCCCTCCATCACGCCACAGATGAATCGTGCCGGGCGGTCGTCTCTCCGGGTGCGCGAGCCAGACGACGCCGCCGGCGTCGCACACCGCCGCCCAGCCCTCGTTTTCGACCTCCACGTCGACCCGGCCCTCCGCGATGCGGATCGCGAGCTGGCCGAGGATCAGGTCGCTGGCGACCGCGGCAGCCCGCTTGGTGGTGGGCAGCCACAACGCGCCGCGATCGTCCCGCAGCGGCTGGCTCCGATAAGGCTCGAGATAGGTGTTTGGCGCGTCGCGAAACACCGGCTGCCCCGCCTCCACCGCGCCGAAGAACGAGCGGCCGCCGTCGTGCGCGGTCGAGAGGTCCGACACGTACACCTTGCCGCCGCCCGCCGCCGCCAGAAACCGCATGATTCCGTGACGCGATCCTGCCCGGATCAGCGCAGGCCGGGCGTCGATCCAATGATCGCCGACGAGCACCGACAGGCCGCCGCCCGAGCCATCGAGCAGCCAGAGATGCCCTGCCCCGTCGGCTGCCACCGCAGCCCCGTTGAAAAAATTTCTCGGCCACGTGACGGCGCCGAACGAAGCGGCGATCGCCTCCCGGTTGGCCGCGAGCAACTCCTGCATGGTCGCCGCCCAGGAGATCTCTCCGGCCCGCCAGTAGCCGTACCGTGAGCCGATCAAAATCACGTCGCCGCGGCTGCCGGCGAGCATGCCGCGGACATTACGGAGGTTTCCCGCGTTCACGGGCTGCCAGACGTCGTCGTGAAAACGCGCCAGCCCGCGGTCGGCCAGCGTGGCCCAGATGCCGGCCGCGGCGTCGAGCCCGAGGAACCCCGGCCCCGATCCCCCTAACGGCCACGACTCCGCCGGCAAGGGCACGTAGTCGTCGGGCCGCCCGGGGCGAAAGGCCGCCACCATGGCCCCCGGCGCCGACGGGTGGGCATTCGAAACGAACACCGTGCCATCGTCGCGCACGGCATGGAGCGTGCTGAACAGCGGCTCGGGGATACGGTCCGCCACGGCGCCTGTTTCGAGGTCGAGCCGAAATGGGTCCGCTGCACGGTCGGCCCCTACGACCCAGGCCGACCGGCCGTCCCGGGAAAAGATCACCCGCGGTCGAATCTCGATCCTCTTCCGAACATCCGCGGCCTGCGGCGCGGCGATGAACCGAGGCTGCTGACGACTCCGCACGACGAGCAGCCCATCGCCAAGAGGGGTGTCCCCGCGTGCCGCCCCGCGCACCGCGAGCAGCGTGGTCGTCCCGGCGTCGTCGTGGGCGATCAGCGTGGCCGTCGCCGCGGAGTATTCGCCCAGCCGGCTCGTCGATGGCTGCCTCTTCCCCTTGATGGCCCGGGTGAGCGCGGCGAGAACGTCGGGGTCGTAGCTGGAGGCCAGCATCTCCTCGACCACCGCCGGGCTGGCCGTGGCGGCGATGGCCTGGGCCGCCGTGCGACGTTCGTCGGCGGTGGTCGCGGCGCGGAGCTGTGCGCCGAGCTTCCGGGCCTCCGCGTCGCCGCCGGCGGCGACTGTGGTCGACACCGTTTCCACACGGCCATCGCGGCGAAACAGCCACACCTGGCCGTCCGGCGCCGGACACGCCTCCGCCACGCCCTCCATGGCGCACGCGATCTGCGACCAGCCGCCGTCCCGAAACCGCCAGAGTTCCGGTGGATTCGTGCCCTTCATCAGCAAGATCCCCGCGCCATCCGGCTCGCGAATCAACTGCTGCGAGACGGAGGCCGCGGCCGGCGTGGCGGTCTCGAACCAGCTCCAGGCCCGCCCGTCGAACACATGCACGCCATGCGTCTCGGGGAAGAAAACACGGCCTCCGGCGACCTGGTTCGACAGCTGCCAAGCCTCGCGTGAGTTGCCGGGACAGGCCCCGGTGAACCAGCGTGTCGGCCCGATCTGCTTCTCGACCCATTCGCGGCCGTCGTGGCCGAGAAGAAACCTGTTGGTGCGGCTGCTGAACCAGACCCGCCCACCGGGTTCGAACAAGACCGGCCGCACCCCGACGAGATGGGGCACCGGCCGCGAGAACTCGCGGGCGATGGTCTCCTTGGCCGCGGCCGGCTCGACATCGGCCCCGTCCAGCTCGATCCAGATCCGGTCATCGGGGCCGACGCTCACGCTGCGGACATCGTCCGGCAGCAGTTGCCAGAGGACGTCCCGCAACGCCACTCCCGGCCGCGCCGCCTCGCGGTCGCCGTCTGCGGCGCGGCCCGCGCCCATCGTCAGCCCGGCCGAGAGAGCCAGGCATATGGTCGTCCGCCAAAAGATCGAGGTGAACAAACGCCCCATGATCGGCCGCTCCATGGTCGGCTTCCAAAACCGCTCGACGCGACGTCGCTCACGGCCTCTCGATTTCGGCGATCACCTTCGCATAGGCGGCCGCCCGCTCGTTCGGCTTCAGGCTGCGGATCTCGAGAAGCATCGGCCGCAAGCCGACGGCCCAGGCCGCATCCTTCGCGATCTTCGCATCGGCCTTGGCCCGCAACACGTCGGCGTCGGCACTCGTCGCCGCGGCAGCCGCCGCGACCACGCTCCGCAGGTACTCCGCCGCCTGCACCTCGGGGTTCGCCGTGGCCGGGGCGTCGAACCGACCGAGCGCCCAGGCGATCCCCTCGGCCATGTGCTTCTGGAACATCGGCTCCCGCCAGGTGGCGTCGTTGTGGCCGAAGTTGGTCGCGAACACGCGGCCCTTGCCGTAGTCGCGGACCCAGGCCACCGGCACGTGCAAGGGCTCCTTCGGCGTGCTCGCCTGCATGTCGAGGCTCAGGAGCACGCGGAGATTCTCCGGCTTGTAGCGAAGGTCGTACTGATAGATCTCGTCCTTCCAGCGAAACCGCTCGGGGAACATCGCCACCACGCGGTGCCCCGGCTCGTGGACCACGAAGGCATGCTCGCCGTTGGCGTTCCAGGGATGGCCGGCGAAGTGGCCGCCGATCATGTCGCAGTAGGCATCGGAGCTCTTGAAGGTGTCGGTCGCGGCGTGGAAGCCGATGAAGGCCTTGCCCGACCTGATCCAGTCGAGGAAGGCGGCGAGGTCGGGCACCGGGAGTTCGCCCGTGGTGCTCAGAAAGATCACGCCGTCGAAGGAACGGAGCGATTCGGCCGAAAACACCCTCGCAAACTCGGCCTTGAGACTGTTCTGCCGGGGCTCGTCTTCGCGGCGAAACTTCTCCTGAGCCTGCTTGAACTCGTCCTCCTGCCGCTTCCATTCCTCGTCCGACGTGTCCTTCGCCCGCTTTGGGGGCTTGGGCTGCGGCGATCGGGCCGTCGGCATCCGCAGGTGGTCGCAGTGGAAGAGGCCGGTCGAGCGGCCGAGTTCCTCCAGCACGGGCTCGGCCGTGCCGATCGATGCGTGGCGAAAGCCCGCGGTCACGGTCACCACCAGCAGCCGCGCCGGCTTCTGCGTCTCAGCGGCGGCCGCGGGCCCTCCGCACGCCCATGAGACCACCGCTGCCGACACGACGAAAGAAACTAGGCCTCGCATCAATCTGCTCCGATCACGCATTGGGAAACGGAACAATTCGCCCCGTCCGCGCCGATGGCGGTCGAGAAGGGCCGAAACATCAACCGCCCACGCGGGATCGAAGGATAGCCCAGGCGGCGGCCGGTCCGCCAGCGGGTGCAGGTCGATCGGGTAGGTCGATCGCGTAGACTGTCGCCAAGACTCGCGGCATGGGCGGCTGGTGTGGCGATTTGCTCCACGCAGGATGGGGCGTTTCGCTCCAGGCGGCGGAGCGATCCACGCCACGGAGTGCTCGGCGGCCCATGCCGGGCGGTCGGTCAGCGGCGGGCAGACCCCGTCGCTCCAAGCCGCGTTCATCCACGCAGGAAGGAACAGCATGTCCGGAAAAAAGTTCGGTTTTCACGCCCGGTGCCATGACCCCCGCAGTCAACGCCCAGGCGGTCGCGCCGGATTTGGCACGCGATGTGCAATTCCCCGAACCGGGGAGCGGGTGCGGACCAGCTCGTGTGGTTTGGCAGGGGGAGGAAACAATCATGGATTGTCCATTCGGCTCGGCGATCTCATCCATCAGCCTCTGGGCCACGGCGCTGCTAGCACTCGCGACGCGGCTGTGATCCGGTCGCGGCGGGGCGGTGCAGCCGGTGGGCTGCGGCATGACGCGACCTCGTGCACCATTCGTGGTAGAAGAATTCCGTGGTGGCATCTGGTGTCCGCAGGAGTGTTGCTGATGGCCGTGGCCGGAGCGTCGGAGGGCGGAGCGTTCGAGGAGCGGACGGTCGCCATGACGGAGGAGGGGCGTGAGGTCGCATGTCGCTACCGGCTGCTGCGGCCCGCCGTCGTGGAGGCGGGGAAGCGGTACCCGCTCGTGCTGTTCCTTCACGGGGCCGGCGAGCGGGGCAGCGACAATAAGAAACACCTGAAGTACCTGCCGACCTGGCTCGCCGAACCGGAGCTTCGGCGCACGCACCCATGCTTCGTGGTCGCGCCGCAGTGCCGCGACGGCAAACGCTGGGCCGACTGCGACTGGTCGGACGCGAAGAGCGTGCCGCAGAAGCCTGAGCCGACGGTCGATCTCGCAGCCGCCGTGGCGGCGATCGACGAGGTGCTGAAGGCCGAGCCCGTCGATCCCGACCGCGTCTATCTCACCGGTCTCTCGATGGGTGGCTACGGCTCATGGGACCTCGCCGCACGCATGCCGGAGCGGTTCGCGGCGGTCGTCCCGATCTGCGGCGGGGGCGACGAGGCGACCGCCGGCAGGCTCGCGAAGCTTCCGATCTGGTGCTTCCACGGCGCCGACGACGAGGTCGTGCCGGCCGCGCGGTCGCGGTCGATGGTGGAGGCGGTGAAGGCCGCCGGCGGCAGCGTCAGGTACACGGAGTTCAAGGGGGTGAAGCACGACTCGTGGACGCCCGCCTACCGCGATCCTGCCACGCTCGAATGGGTCTTCCAGCAGCGGCGCGGCCACTGACTTTTCCGCCAGCGGCGGGAGCACCGGCGGCTCCAGCTTCACACCGCTTCGCCGGGCCGTTTCAGGACTGCTTCGCCGGGCCGCTCGGGCCGGTGGGCGGAACGCTCGCATCGCGGAAGCTCCGCAGCATCATGCCGATGCCGGCCGCCACCATCCCCAGCATGAGCAGGAGGCTGCTCGTCCGCATGCTCATCAGGAACTGGATGCGGCTGAGGATCTCGATCACGATGAGCGCGAGCCCCACGTAGAAGAGCGCCCAGCCGGACTTCCAGCTCGCGTCGTAGAACAGCAGCACGAGCCCCACGAAGATCGGCACGAACACCACGCCCGTGCTCATCGCGGGCATGCCATCGCCGAACATGCCGCGGTTGAAGAGGCCCGAGACCATGCCGATCGGCATCGTCGTGACGTGCACGTTGGAGAGGAAGAACCATGTGCCGGCCGCGGCGAGCACGAGGCCTCCGAAAAACAGCCACGTGCCGCCCGGCGTGCCGCCCGCCCCGCGAACGAGCGACTCGTGGAGGTCCTTCACTCCCTCGATCTCCCGCTCGAATTCCTGACGTGGTGACTGGTTCATCCGATGCTCCGCTCCGCAGCCCGCGGGGTCGAATCCCGCTTTCATCCAGTGTACCAGCCGCCCGCCGCCGCGGCTCCGGTTTCAGGCGGGGCAAGGAATCGATGGATTGGTGGTCGCCCCGACTCGCGCGGGTTGCCAGGGCCCGACGTTCGCCCGCACAATCTGCCGGCGCGGCTCGCTCGTCCCGCCGCGGTCGCAATCTGCCCGAATCGATCGATTCCCCCGACGAGGCCAGGCCCCATGCAACATCCGACGCCGCCCGGCCGCCCGAAGGAAAGCGTCGTGCCCGCCACGAGCCGGATGGCCTGGCTCGTCGTCGCCCTCCTCGTGCCGGTCGCGGTCTTGAATTACCTCGATCGGCAGATGCTCGCGGCGATGAAGCCGTCGATCATGGCCGACATCCCCGACATCGCCACCCGCGCCAACTGGGGCATCGTGCTCGGGTCGTTCAAGTGGGTCTACGCGATCATGAGCCCGCTCGGGGGCTACGTGGCCGACCGCACGAGCCGCCGGCTGGTCATCGTGGCGAGCCTCTTCGTCTGGTCGGGCGTGACCTGGGCGACCGGCCATGTCGCCTCGTTCGAGGCCTTCGTCGCGGCCCGCGCGATCATGGGGATCAGCGAGGCGTTCTACATCCCGGCGGCCCTCGCGCTCATCACCGATTTCCACGCCGGGCCCACCCGGTCGCGGGCGGTGGGCATCCACCAGACCGGCATCTACGCGGGCGTGATCCTCGGCGGCTTCTCCGGCTACGTGGCCGACAGCCCCGCCCTCGGCTGGAGGCTCGCCTTCTTCGTCTGCGGGATCGCGGGCATCGCGTATGCCGTGCCGCTCTTCTTCCTGCTTCGCGACCCGCCTCGTGGCCGGGCGGCCGGCGACGAACCGGCATTCGGTGCGGCGGTGGGGGAACTGCTGCGAAACCGACAGTTCCTCCTGCTCGTGGCCGTCTTCACGCTGCCGGCGATCGCCGGATGGGTGGTGAAGGACTGGATGCCCGATATCCTCCGCGAAAAATTCGGCCTGGGCCAGGGGCAGGCCGGCGTTTCGGCCGTGCTGTTCGTGCAGCTGGCGTCGCTCGTGGGCGTGGTCGCGGGAGGCTGGCTCGCCGACCGGCTCATGCAATCCACCGACCGGGGACGCATCTACACAAGCGCCCTCGGCATGTCGTTCTTCCTGCCGGCGCTCGTGGGCGTCGGCCTGTCGGGCACGCTCGGCTTCGCGATCGCCTCCCTGGTGCTCTTCGGCATCGGATGGGGCTT
>CAZPEM010000089.1:11865-14015 GCA_964585575.1 uncultured Chitinophagaceae bacterium | reverse complement strand
TGCTGGCGTAGGCCGCCGGCGGGCCCTCGCGGTCAACTCTGGTCGACTCTGCTGGGCTCGGGGCTACCCGTGCCCCTGGCCGGACGTTCGCTTCGGTCCTCCGGACCTTCGCTCACTGCATGTCCGCGGCGCTCCGGCATCCTGCCTGCGCTTGCTTCCATAGCCCGGCTACGGGGCACGGGCAGCCCCTCACGGTCTTCACCAGGCACTTTGATGCTGAACGCCGGGGGAGCGGACACGGAGGAGCCTCAGGCGTATCCTCGCCGAAGCGACGGAGTGTCTGCTCCCCCGGCGGCAATGCGGCTTCATTCAGACTGGTTCAGGGCCGCCCATGCCACTGCTTGTCCCGCGATCAGCGGCCGGCGGTGCGGCCGCGGATTTCGGGGGGGGCGGTGAGGGAGGGGCCGGCCCGCTCGAGCGCGTCGAGCAGTTGCGACTCGGAGATGAGGTCGCGGAGGATGATCGGCTCCTTCGCCTTCTCGCCGGCCGCCGACGCCGGGAAGATGGCGAGCACGGGGATCGACTTGCTCTGCAGGCTCTCGAGCATCGACTTGATCTCCTCCGACTCCTCGGTCCAGTCGGCGAGCAGCGGCACGACGCGGTTGGCGTCGATCTTCGCCTTCACCTTCTCGGTCTCGATGGCCGTTGCCAGGTTGAGCTTGCAGGTCAGGCACCAGTCGGCCGAGAAATCGACCATCACCGTCGAGCCGCGGGCCTTGAGCTCCGCGAGCCTCGCCCTCGAGAACGGCTCCCACGGAATGATCGATTGGACGGGGCCGAGGAACGTGAAGGCGACCGCCCCGATCACCGCGGCGACCGCGCCGGCCTGGATCCATCGGCCGAGCGGGGGCGGCATGCCGGTCTCCTGCGCCTTGCCGATCCACCAGCAGGCCGCCCAGAGGCCGAACAGCAGTCCGAGCGTGGGAATGAACCAGTCGCGGTCGAGGAACGTGAAGAGAAACACGACCGTGCCGAGCATCACGAAGCCGAGGATCTCCTTGAGCGTCTCCATCCAGGCTCCGGGCTTCGGCAGGAACCTCGCGAGCCCCGGCAGCATGCCGACGACGAGGTAGGGCAGCGCCATTCCCGTCGCGATCGCGGCGAACACCGCGTAGGTCACGATCGTCGGCTGCGAAAGCGTGAATCCGAAGACCGGCCCGAGAAAGGGGCCGCTGCAGGGGGTGGCGAGCACGGTCGAGAGAACACCCTTGAGGAACGCGCCGAGCGGTCCCTCCTTCGTCTGCACGTGGCCCGCCTTTTCGCCGATGAAGCCCGGAATTGGCAGCTCCCAGACGCCGAGAAACGACAGCGCGAAGGCGAACACGATCGCGCACATCGTGATGTTGAATCGCGTGGAGGTGAACTGCTCGCCCCAGGCGAGGTTCGACGTGCCGAGGCCGAGGTTGGCGGCCACGCTCGCCGTCGCGAGCACGAAGAAGACGGCATAGAGGCCGGCGACGTACCAGAGGTTCATGGCGAAGATCTCGCCGCGGGCACGGCCCGACTGCTGGGCGAACGCCATCAGCTTGAGCCCGAGCACGGGCAGCACGCACGGCATGAGGTTGAGAATGAGCCCGCCGGCAAGCCCCATCGCGAGCACGACCGGCAACGAGAGGCCCGCCGGCTCGCCCACCGCGGCCCTCGACGCCTGCGACTCGATCGCCGCGGGCGACCGCGCGACCTCCGCGTACCTGGCCTTCGCGAGCGACAGTGTCGGCTTCGAACCATCTTCCCACGAGGCGATCTCCGCCGTGAGGCGGGCCGCCCAGGGGGGATCGCAGGTGGTGTCGTTGCAGGTCTGGAAGCCGACGAGCAGTTCGAGCACCGCCGGCGTGGCGGCCCCGTCTGTCGGCTCGACGACGACCGACAGCTCGAGGCCGGCAGGCAGGATCCGCACGCCCTCCTTCCCCTCGATACCCTTGTCGGCGGCCGGACCTTCGCCGCCGTCGGCACCGACGGCTCGGCCGCGGATCGATGCGACCTTCAGGCCTGCGGCCCGCGCGATCGACACGAGCGTCGGCTTGCCCTCCCCGACGCCCCCCGTGTCGGCGGCGGCGACCGGGTAGAGATGCCATTCCGGTTCCGGCGAGAGTCGAACGACGATCTCCCGGCCGCGGCCGCTCGCTCCGCGGTCCTCCGCCTCGAGCATG
>CAZPEM010000089.1:0-11765 GCA_964585575.1 uncultured Chitinophagaceae bacterium | reverse complement strand
TAGATCTGCACCGTATCGGAGATCGGCAGCACGTACAGTCCCGTCGCCGCCATTCCTCCCGGGGTGTCCTCGCCGCGTCCGGCGAGGTTCATCACGCCGGCGATCGTCGCGACCGTCCGCTCCAGGAAGTCGTCGTTCACCGCGATTTCGATCACCGCCAGCTGGGCGACCGCGCCGGCCGATCCCGCCATCGGGTAACCATGGGCGTCGGCGATCGAGAGCCTGGTGACGTGCACCTCGGCGAGCGCGTGCCGCACTGCCTCCACCTGCCCCGCAAGGACCGTGGCGATGACGAGTCGCATGACCGTCCTTTCGATCAGGGGCGAGGCAATTCCAGCCGCGCGTCGAGCACCTTTTGGATCCTTCCATCGAGTTCGACCAGGTGCGCGAGGCTGGCGTCATCGAGCTTCACGTCGGCCTTCGCGAGCAGCGTCTTGATCCGTCCGGCGACGGCTCGCAGCTGATGGGCGGCCAGCGACTGCGCGTCGGGATTCGCGCCGCCCATCGCGAGCTGCGAGAGCCTGGTCACGAACGATCGCTGCAGACCCCGGCGGAAACTCGGTATTGCGGGCTTGCGGTTCGTGTAGCCAGCCGGGCCGATCGTCTCCAGCTCGGCGAGGACCGCCTTCGAGAGCCGATCGAACAATTCGGCCGTCGTGAGGGCGTCCTGGTCGGCGGGCACCTTCAGTTCGCTGTCCCGAATCCGGTCGAGCGTGAGCGGGTCGAGCAGCCGCGAGAGCACCCGGTCCTGCCACATGAGCACGACGTCGTGCACCGGATAATCCTCGCGACTGACCGGCCGGCTTCCCCAGTGATACCACTGCGTGGCCACGAGCTGGTTGTAGAGCTCCGGCGGGAAGCTGAACGGCGTCGCCGAAAACATCTGCGACTCCAGCACCGCGAGCGCCTCCCTCTGCTTCGCCGGATCGACGACCCGGAAGGGGAGCGTGGCGCCGGGGTCGTCCTTGTGCGCCCGCGACCCATGGAGGCCGCCGATGAGCCGGGAGGCGGTGTACATCGCCTGGCCGTGGGCCGCGATGAGCACGCCGAACGCCTGCCGCACCCGCTGGTACCCCTCGTCGTCGGCCGTGAACCGATCGACGATCTTCGGCATCACCTGCGCCACCAGCTCGGCGCGGCTCTTCGCGAACTCGAGCGGATCGCTGCCGAGGTCGAACCGGTTCGAGAGCGGGTCGGGGTCGCCCCACGCCGTGTCCTCGTCGGTCGAGTAGGCGAGCGCGGGCTCACCGCTGCGGGAGGCGATCTTCTGGAGTTCGGGCAGCTCCGCCTCGGGGGAGCCGCCGGCAAGCGGCTTGTAGCCGTATTCGATCGCCCAGTGGTCGTAGGGGCCGAGCTTGGCCGTGTAGAAGTCTCCCTGCGCTCGGCCCTTCGGCACGATGTTCACCGGGATGTAGTCCATGACGCTCGTCGATCCGCCGGAGGCGCTCGTCTTCGTCACGTCGTTGAAGTCGGCCAGCGACCGCAGCGCGGAGCCCTTGAAGTTGTGGCGAAGGCCCAGCGTGTGGCCCACCTCGTGCATCGCCACCAGCGTGAGCCCCTGCAAGACGAGCTTCTCCTTTTCCGCCTCCGAAAGGGGTTTCCCGGCGTTGGCCGCCAAGGCCGTCATCGCAAGCGCCGTCTCGCGGGCGTGACCGTCGAAGAGTCGGCAGCCGCAGACGTGGCCGTGGGCCGAGTTCGGGTGGCGGTGCGATTCGGGGCCGCCGCCGGTGAGCATCGCGATCGACTCCGGCGTGAAGGTCTCGTATTCCGTCCGCCAGAACTGGAGAAAGTCCGCGTCGAAGATGATGTCGGCGTCGAGGATCTGCCCGGTGCGAGGGTTCACCCGCGAGGGGCCCATCGCGAAGCCGGCGCCGGCGGTGATCCAGCGGAAGGTGTTGTAGTTCACGTCTTCCGGATCCCAGTCGGTGACGTCGGGCTGCTGGCGGACCTCGATGGCCCCCGCGAATCCGGCCTTCTCGAAGGCCTCGTTCCAGGCCTCGATCCCCGTGCGAATGGCCTGTCGGTAGCGGAAGGGAACGGTCTTCTCGATCCAGAACACGATCGGTTTCTTCGGGGGGGAGATCGCCGCGGAAGGCTCCGCCTTCTCGAGGTTCCAGCGGTTGATGTAGCGAACAAACCGGTCCTCATCGACCTTCTGGGAGAAGTCCTTGAGCGCCGTCACGAAATAGCCGACGCGGTCGTCGGCGAGCCTGGGATTGTAGGCGTTTTGCGGCAGGAGGCTGAGCGAGTAGTGAACCGTGATCGTCACACCGCGGGCATCCGGGACGGTGTCGAGGACCGTTCGGCCCGACGAGCCGTAGGTGGCCGCCACGCGGAGTTCGACGTTGTCGGGGAAGCCCTTCGCGCTTGCCCAGCTCGAACGGTCGCGGGCGAACGAGAAGCCGGGCAGCGACGACGAGATCTGCGGAAGGTCGGTGAGGAACACGCTTCCGAGATCGACGATGTGGCCTCCCGACGGGCCGGTCGTCACGATCGGCAGGCTGAAGAGCACGCTGTCGGTGTAGGCGAGGTCGACCGCCTTCTCCTCCGGGCTTCCCTTGGCCGCGAAGAACCGGACGTTCTTCCGCGAAATCTGGATCGTGTCGTCCACCTTGCGGAAGACCCAGATCCAATCGTCGCCATCGCCCCAGCTCATGCCGCCGAGCACGGGACCGTCGCCGATTCCGCGGGCGATCGAGATCAGCACGAAGAACTCCTTGCCGAGCAGATTCTCCGTCAGTTCCGCGTAGACCTTTTCGTCCTTGCGCCACAGCGGGATGAGCCCTGCGATTTTCGTGGCGTCCTTGAGCGCGACGGCGAACGGGGGCTTGCCTCCCTTGCCGGCGTCGGCGGCCGTCGGGGAAGCCGCTGCCGCCGGGGCCGCTGCCGCCGGGGGCGTCGTCGTCGGAGTTCCGGGGGATTCCCCCGCGTTGACCGAGGGTATGGACGTGCCCGATTTCGACGGGTCGGTCGCGGGGGGCGTCTCGGGCTTGGCGGGCCCTTCAGCACGGGCCATCCCCATGGCCGCGAGGAGCATGGCGATCGACCATGCGACGCATCGCGACCGAACGGCCACCGATCCACCCCTCACCTGCGTCCGCTCTGCCATCATCTCACCGCTTCCGTTTCATGGTGCCGGGAACTGCCTCGAGCCATCTCGTAAGGGTAGCATCGCTGTGGTTCCAGACCAACGTTTCGTTCCGCCCGGATGACCATGATTTCCGAGCCCTCCGTGACCCGTGCATTCTTCGGCTCCCGCCGGAGGACGGTCGCCCGTCTGCGTTCGAGCGGCTTCAGCGGCAGCGAGATCCTGCTCGTCGAAGAAGCGGTGTCGCCGGCCGCGGTCCCCGCCCGTTGGGTCGTGAAGTCGTTCGGACGGGGCACGCCGACCGACCGCGCCGCCTGGGTCCACCGCTTCATGGCCCACCTGCGACGGAGTGGGATCGAGGGAATTCCGATGCTCCGGAGAGCCCTGCCTGGGGAGGCATCGCCCGACGTCGGCATCGTGGCGGAGACGCTCGCGGAGGACGTCGACGGCGTGCTCTGGGAGGCGGTGGAATTCCTGCCCGGCCGGCCGATCGCGGTGCCGGGCGCGGACGGGCGGGCGGATGCGTTGCGTCGGCTCGCCGCGATCCACGTCGCCGCCGCGGCCCTGCCGGGCGGCCCGCCGCGGCCGGCGAAGTCCCGTGGGCTCGTCGAACGAATCGAACGGGCCGCAGCGGTTCGCGAGAGGCCGTGGAAGGAACGGTGGCGGAACGCCGCCGATCGGTCGCGGTGCGGTGATGCCGTCGCCGGGCTCTTCGGGCGGGCGATCGAGGCGTTCGCGGCGGAGGGGCCCGCGGCCCTCGAGCGGATCACGCGGACTCCCCTGGTTGAAGTATCGTGCCAAGCCGTGCTCCGCGACGTCTGGAGCGACCACCTGCTCTTCGAGGGGGGCCGCGTGAGCGGCTTCATCGACTTTCATGCCGCGGGCATCGATACGGTGGCGACCGACCTGGCGAGGCTCGTCGGCAGCTGGAAGCTGGCTGCCGAGGCCGCGAAGACGGCGCCGGACTGGGACGAGTGTCTCGCAGCGTACGAGCGAGTCAGGCAGCTCGACGAAGAGGAGCGTCGGCTCGTCGGCTTCCTTCACCACGCGGGGGTGATCGTGGCGATCGACAACTGGTTTCGCTGGCTCGTCGAGGAGCGGCGGAGTTTCCCCGACGTCCACGCCGTCGCGAGTCGGCTCGAGCAGCTCGTGGCGTCGCTGCCCGAGTCGATCGCCGCACTGCTGCGACGAAACGCGGGCTTTCCCGGCCTGCGCGACGGGTAACTCCCGTTGAAACTTCCCGGAAACCCAAAGCTGAAGTCAGGTATCTTCGCCGGGCAACTCGGCGAGAACGACCTCGTCCATTTCCGTTCCATCCACGTCGCGTCGGAGGAGCAGGTAGGTGGCCGTGATCACCGACCAGAAATAGCCCCAGCCGAAGGCGCCAAGCAGCGACGCGAGACAGCGGTGCCAGAAATCGAGCCCCCGCAGCCCCCACGAGGCGTTCGCGGTCGCCGCGTCGGCGGCGGGCAGGGCGGCCAGGGTCTCGAGACCGCCGAGCAGCTCTGCCGTCCGGGCGTGTCCCATGCCCCAACTCGCCGCCCAGATCGCGACCGCGGCGGTGGCGTCGGCGAAAAGTCCGGCGACGAAAAGCGAGGGCACGAGCACGATGCCCGCGACCACGAGGTAGAAGGCGTAGTGAAGCGGCCGCTGGAAGACATACGAGAAGGCCGTGGAGATCGCCTGGAAGGCGTCGCCCCGCTCCACGCCGACGTTGGCCGCCATGAGCGGCCAGCCCGCGACCAGTCCGATCGCCAGGATCGCGAGCACGACCGAGCCGGCGAGCACGATCGGCCAGATCAGGGCGACCCCGGCGAGCCCCCATTCGGTCCGCATCGCCAGGCCGAACGCCGCGGCGGGCAGCGAGAGCACGGCCACGCCGAGCAGGACGAAGACCGCCGCATTGAACGCCGCCGGCCATTTCTTCACGCCATAATCCAGCCCTTGAAAGAGCCCGAGCGACTCCTCGCCGACCAGTTTGAGCGCCACGTGCCGCGTGATGGCCGTCGCGAAGATCGACCAGACGATGACGAACCAGCCGAGCCGTGCCAGGGCCCCGAAGAGTTCCGACATCGAGGCCGACGGCGAGAAAGGAGTCGCGGCGAGTTGCATCGCCTGCCGCAGGGGCGCGGGAAGCCGGCCGAGCATGCCGCGGGCGTATGGCATCGCGGCCGCCGACGGTGCGGGAACCGCGGGTGGTGCGGGAAGGGGCATCGCCAGGCCGTCACCGAGCGAGGCAGGATCGATCTGCGAGCCGCGGCCAGTGGCTCCCGGCAGGTTGAGCCGGTCCGCGAGCGACCAGCCGGCCCACGTCGCCAGAAGCCCGCCGGTGGCGAGCAGGACGACCGTCGGCGTGAAGGCCCAGGCGGCCGCCCGGAAGAGAATCCACCATGGGAGGGCGTCGCTCCAGTAGACCTCGTGAACCGCCGTGCCGATCGGATTGGCGGAGTTCGAATTGCCCGATGAGTCGCCCATGGATTCGCACCGTGGTTGTGAAGGGTCTGCCTGGCACGTCTCGTCTGACGACCGTGCGGGAGTATACGTCGGAAAAATAGCCTGCGACCGCGTCCGAAGGAAGCCGTCACCGCCGGTTGGTCGTCCGCCGCCGGTCAGTCGTCGGCGACTTCGTCGGAGGCGATCCCAGCCGTGTCGTCGTCCCCGTCGAAATCCTCACCGTCGAGCGACCCCACGGAGCCTTTTTTCCGGACGGGAATAGCCTGCGACTCGTCGAGCCAGCGGCCGAGGTCCACGAGCCGGCAGCGGTCGCTGCAAAAAGGAGCCGTCGGCGTTGCCTCGAGGACGACGGACTTGTCGCAAACCGGGCAGCGGGGCATGGATGGCCTCAGGTTGATCCGGATTCGCCGCCGGATTTTTTCGTGCCGGAGCCGGCGTCGCCGCCGGAGGAGCCCTTCGTGGAAGAGGAGTCGGCCGCGGCGCTCTTCTTGTAGGAATCGCTGCGGTAGTCGGTCTTGTAGAAGCCGGACCCCTTGAACATGATCGCGCCGCCGGCGCCGATGAGCCGCCGCAACTTCTTCTTTCCGCACTTCGGGCAGGTCTTCTTCGTCGATTCGGTCATCGACTGGAACAGTTCGAACGCGTGTCCACAGGCGTCGCAAACGTAGTCGTAGGTGGGCATCCGGGTCCTCCTTCGGCCTCGATCTCAATCCGGCTTTCTCGCCACGATCACCTGGGCGGGCCGGACCACCCGGTCGTGGAGCCGGTAGCCCCGGCTCACGGCCCCGACGACCTGACCGTCGGGAACACCCTCCACCGGTTGATGGAGGATCGCCTCGTGCACTTCCGGATCGAACGGCTGTCCGTCGGTCTCGATCGGCGTGCAGCCATGATCGCCGAGCAGTTTTTCGATCTGCTGCGCGGTCATGCGAAACCCGGCGAGCAGGCTGCCGGCTTCGGGTGTCTTCTCGGCGGCGTCGATCGCCCGCCGGATGTTGTCGAGCACCGGTAGCAGGTCTCGCAGCAGACCGAACTCCCGATACCGTTCCGCCTCGTCCGCCTCGCGACGGGAACGCTTGCGGAAATTCTCGAGTTCCGCCTGCGACCGCAGGAGCTTCTCCCTCGTCTCCGAAAGCTCGGCCATGACCGCGTCGGCGTTCGGCACTGGTTCGCGCGGTGCGAAATCGCTCTGGTCAGCCGGGGCGGACTGCCCGGACGGGTCGAAGGCGGATTCCTGTTGGTTCATCGTCGTTTCTCCGCGTTGGTCGTGTCGGGGTTTTTCGTGTCGGGGTGGGAGGCCGACTCACCGGCGGCCGGATGAAAATACTCCGCCAGCCGCTCGAAAAAACTCGTCCGCTTGGGACTCACGTTCGAGTGTTCCTCCGCGGCCAGATCCCGCAGCAGCTTCTCGGCCTTCGGAGAGAGCGACTTCGGAACCTCGATGTGGAGCGTGACCAGCAGGTCGCCGGTACCACGGCCGCGAACGTCGGGCATGCCGAGGCCGCGAACCTTGAGGGTGTCCCCCGACTGCGTCCCCCGTGGGATCTCGATCGGTCGCGGACCCTCGAGCGACGGCACTTCGATCGTGGCTCCGAGCGCCGCCTGTGTGAAGCTGATCGGCACTTCGCAATGGAGATCCCGTCCCTGGCGGGTGAGAAACGGGTGCTGCTCGATCTCGATCACGCAGTAACAGTCCCCCGGCGGCGCCCCGCCGGTGCCCGGCTCTCCCTCGCCGGCGAGCCGCACGCGGACGTCGCTGTCAACGCCCGCTGGAATCGTCACCCTTCTCTCGACCCGCTCCTGGGTGACGCCCTCTCCCCGGCAGGCCACGCACTTCTCGCGGATGACGCGGCCCGTTCCGCGGCAGGCAGGACAGGTCGTCTGGAGCCGGAACACACCGGCCGACTGGACCACCTGACCCTGGCCGCCGCAATAGTCGCAGGTGTGCGGAGACGTCCCCTTTTTCGCACCGGAGCCGTCGCACTCGCCGCACGGCTCGT
Source organism: uncultured Chitinophagaceae bacterium (assembly GCA_964585575.1). Taxonomy (GTDB): domain Bacteria; phylum Planctomycetota; class Planctomycetia; order Pirellulales; family UBA1268; genus UBA4655. The sequence continues at coordinate 4,223 of CAZPEM010000089.1, read as the reverse complement.
GCCGCACGAACTCGACCGTCTTCGTCGTGCCCTTCGACGCCTCGAGCAGCGACAGGCGGACCTGGCAGAACACGTCGCGGCCCTTGCGGCCGCGGCTACCGCCACCGCGGCGGCGTCCTCCGCCAAACGCGTCCCCGAAGATGCCGCCGCCGAAGAAGTCGCCGAACGCCTCGAAGATGTCGGAGATCTCGTTGAAGTCGTGCGTGCCGCCGGCGAGTCCGGCGTGGCCGTAGCGATCGTAGCGGCTGCGGAGCCCCTCGTCAGAGAGGACCTCGAAGGCGCGGGCCGCCTCCTTGAACCGCGACGCAGCCTCGTCGTTGCCCGGATTGCGATCCGGGTGGAACTTCAGCGCGAGCTTGCGGTACGCGTCGGCAATCTGCGTCGAGCTGGCACGCCGCTCGACGCCGAGAACCTCGTAGTAATCCCGTTCCTGCGGCATCGGTTAGCGGCCCCCCACGTTCACGCTGCCGCGGACGGATCCGGGGCGCCCTACCGAACACTCCCCTCGGGCCGATGCTTCTTCGCATCCTCCTTCTCGAGGTTCGTGACGAGGGCTTCCGTGGTGAGCAGCAGGCCGGAGATGCTCGCCGCGTTGGTGAGCGCCACACGGACCACCTTCACCGGATCGATGATGCCCGACTTCAGCATGTCGACGTACTCGCCCTTGTTGGCGTCGTAGCCGATGTTGACGTCGCGGCGGGACACTTCGTCCGCCACCACGGACCCGTCGATGCCGCCGTTGGCGGCGATCTGGCGGATGGGGGCCTCGAGCGCGTGAAGGATGATGTCGATGCCGATCCGCTCGTCGCCCTTCGCCTGCGAGCGGGCCTTCTCGACCGCCTCGCGGCAGCGGAGCAGGGCCACGCCGCCGCCCGGCACGATGCCCTCCTCGACGGCGGCCCGCGTCGCGTGGAGGGCGTCCTCCACCCGCGCCTTCTTCTGCTTCATCTCGGTTTCGGTGCCCGCCCCGACGGAAACGATCGCGACGCCACCGGTGAGCTTTGCGAGCCGCTCCTGGAGCTTCTCTCGGTCGTACTCGCTGTCGGTGTTCTCGATCTGCGTGCGAATCTGCTGGACACGTGACTGCACGTCGGCCTGCTTGCCCGCCCCCTGCACGATCGTCGTGTCGCTCTTGTCGACCGTGATGCTCTTGGCGCGGCCCAGGTGAGACAGATCGAGATTCTCGAGCTTGAGGCCGAGGTCCTCGCTGATGAGAGTGCCGCCCGTGAGAGTGGCGATGTCGCCGAGCATCGCCTTGCGGCGGTCGCCGAAGCCGGGGGCCTTCGAGGCGCAGACGTTGAGCACCCCCCGGAGCTTGTTGACCACCAGGGCCGTGAGCGCGTCGCCGTCGACGTCCTCGGCGATGATCAGGAGCGGCTTGCCGGACTGCGCGACCTTCTCGAGCAGCGGCAGCAGATCCCGAAGGTTCGAGATCTTCTTCTCGTGGATCAGGATCAATGCGTCGTCGAGCTGGCACTCCATTTCCGCCGGCTTGTTGACGAAGTAGGGGGAGACGAACCCCTTGTCGAACTGCATGCCGTCCACGAATCGGACGGTCGTCTCGGTGGTCTTGCCTTCCTCGACGGTGATCACACCATCCTTTCCGACCTTCTGCAGGGCTTCGGCGAGAAGGTCGCCGATTTCACGGTCGTTGTTGGCGCTGATGGCGCCGACCTGGGCGACCTCCTCGGGCCGATCCACCTTCTTCGAGATCTCGTGGAGCCGGCCGACGGCCGCGGCCACGGCCTTCTCGATGCCCCGCCTCACCGCCGTCGGATTGCTGCCGGCGGCGACGTTGCGGATGCCCTCGCGAAAGATTTCGCGGGCAAGCACCGTCGCCGTGGTGGTGCCGTCACCGGCAAGGTCCGACGTCTTCGACGCGACCTCGTTGACGAGCTTGGCCCCCATGTTCTCGAACCGGTCTTCGAGGTCCACCTCCTTCGACACGGTCACGCCGTCCTTCGTCACGGTCGGCCCGCCGAACGACTTGTCGATGATGACGTTGCGGCCCGTGGGGCCCATCGTCACCGCGACGGCACCGGCGAGCTTTTCGACACCCTTGAGCAGCTTCGCCCGGGCCGAATCGTCGAACATGAGTTGCTTGGGCACGTGAGATCTCCTTGGAAGAGCTTGGTTTCGAAAGGCGGCTGGAATTGGCCGCGTGTAAGTGAGCCGGGTGGATTGAGTCGGACCGTGAGATTCAGGCCATGACCTTCGCGAGGATGTCGCTCTCGCGGAGGATCTTCAGATCGTGGCCGTCGATCTCGATGTCGCTTCCGGAGTACTTCCCGTAGATGACTTCATCGCCGATGGCGAGGGTCATCGCGGCCCGCTGGCCGTTCTCGAGCAGTTTTCCGGGGCCGAGGGCCTTTACGTGGCCGCGCTGCGGCTTTTCCTTGGCGGTGTCGGGCAGCACGATGCCGCCGGCGGTCCGCTCCTCCGCCTCGACGGGTTCCACGACGACACGGTCATCGAGCGGACGAATCTTCGCGTTCTTCATGTTTGGTTCTCCTGTGAAATGGTCCTGATAGTGATGCCTTATGGTGATGGTCGAGCGTGAACTACATCATTCCGGGCATGCCGCCCATTCCGCCCATGCCGCCACCCATACCACCTCCCATGCCACCCATGCCATGGTGGTCGTGGCCGCCGCCGGCCTCTTCCGACTCTTCCTTCGGAATCTCGGTCACGAGCGACTCGGTCGTCAAAAGCAGCGCGGCCACGCTTGCGGCATTTTCAAGTGCCGTGCGGACCACCTTCGCGGGGTCGATGACACCCGCCGAGACGAGGTCGCAGTAGGAATCCTTGTCTGCGTCGTAGCCCTCGTTCTTGCCCTTCATCTGGCGGACGCGGTTGACGACGACGGGGCCATCCACGCCGGCGTTCGCCGCGATCGCCTCCATCGGGTAACGCAGGGAGTTTTTCACGATCGCCGCGCCGAGCTTCTCGTCGCCGTCGAGATCGAGCTTCTCGACCGCCTTCTCGCTGCGGAGAAGGGCGACGCCGCCACCCGGCACGATCCCCTCGGCGAGGGCCGCCTGCGTCGCGCTCTTGGCGTCGTCGATCAGGGCCTTCCGCTCCTTCATCTCGGTTTCCGTCGCGGCGCCGACGTTGATCTGGGCCACACCGCCGGCGAGCTTCGCCAGCCGCTCCTGGAGCTTCTCACGGTCGTAGTCGCTCGTCGTCTTCTCGATCTCGTCGCGGATCTGCTGCACACGGCCGTCGATCGCCGCCTTTGTTCCGGCGCCGCTGACGATCGTCGTGTTTTCGGACTCGACGATCACCTTCTTTGCCCGGCCGAGGTCGGTGAGCTTCACGGAGTCGAGCGAAATGCCGAGATCCTTGAAGATCGCCTGGCCGCCGGTGAGCACCGCCAGGTCGCCGAGCATCGCTTTTCGCCGGTCGCCGTAGCCGGGAGCCTTCACGGCCACGCTCTGGACGATTCCGCGAAGCTTGTTGACCACGAGCGTCGCCAGAGCCTCTCCCTCGACGTCCTCGGCGATCACCACGAGCGGCTTGTTGGCCTTGCTGATCGCCTCAAGCAGGGGGACGAGATTCTTCGCGCTCGAGATTTTCTCCTCGAAGATGAGGATGTAGGGATTCTCCATCTCGCAGACCTGCGCGTCGGCGTCGGTCACGAAGTGGGGCGAAAGGAATCCGCGGTCGAACTGCATGCCTTCGACCACCTCGACCGAGGTCTCCGCCTGCTTCCCTTCCTCGACGGTGATCACGCCGTCCTTGCCCACCTTGAGGAAGGCCTCGGAGAGCACGTTGCCGATCGTCGGGTCGTTGTTGCCGGCGATCGTCGCAACCTGCATGATCTCCCGCTTGTTCTTTTCGTTGATCGGCGTGGCCATGTCGCCGATCGCCTTCGCCACCGCCGCCACGGCCTTGTGGATGCCGCGGGAAAGGGCCATCGGGTCGGCTCCCGCGGCGATCATCTTGAGACCCTCGCGGAAGATCGCCTCTGCGAGCACGGTGGCCGTCGTCGTGCCGTCGCCGGCGACGTCGTTGGTCTTGCTGGCGGCTTCCTTCACCAATTGGGCGCCGAGGTTTTCGTACGGATCCTCGAGATCGATGTCCTCGGCGACCGTGACGCCGTCTTTCGTGACCTTGGGGGAGCCCCAGCCCTTGTCGAGAACAGCGTTGCGGCCCCGCGGACCGAGCGTGCTTTTCACCGCGCGGGCGAGCTTGGAAACGCCGGCGAGCAGCGGCTGGCGGGC
>CAZPEM010000088.1:0-14202 GCA_964585575.1 uncultured Chitinophagaceae bacterium | reverse complement strand
ACAGCACTTTCTTCTTGGTGGGTCATCGCAGGTTCCTTCTTGGTTAGGTGACACTCCCAAGAAAGCCTCGATGCCCCGCCTTTTCAAACCGGCGGCCGGTAGGGGCCTGACCTCGTCTCGCTACGCTTGACTCGGTCAGGCCCCTACCGGTGATTTACAGAAGAGACGTTACACCAACCTCCATGCTCGTAGGAGTTCCTGACCCATGTTCCTCACGTGTGGGAAAACGTCTCTCCGGCACCGACGCCGTCGCCCGACTGCCCGCGGTCGGGCACTCCCCGAAACCACTCCCGTCGCCGCCGAACGGCTCGAGCCGCGGACGCTTTTCGCAAACACCGTCGGCCTCATCTCCCACGACGTCGCCGCGGCCTACGAGGGCTACACGCTCTTCGCGCCGTCGCTCTCGACGACGACCTACCTGATCGATATGGCGGGCAACAAGGTCCGCAGTTGGCAGAGCACTGCCACGCCGCTGACCGCGGAACTGTTGCCGGATGGCAGCCTCATCCGCGCCTGCCGGGTTCCGACTCTGGGAGTGCCGGCCGATCAGGCGAAGCAGTGGGCGCCCGGGCAGTCGGGGCGCATCGAGAAGTTCGACTGGGACGGCAATCTCACCTGGTCGTACACGCTCGCCACGCCCGACGAGCACCTCCACCACGACTTCGAGGTGAAGCCCAACGGCAACGTGCTCATGATCACGTGGGAGCGAAAGACCTACGAGCAGGCCGTGCAGGCGGGACGAAGCCCTGCCGACGTGCCCGTCGCCCCGGGCACGGGCGGCGTGCGCGAACTCTGGCCCGACAGCATCATCGAGGTGCGGCCGCATTCACCAGCCACGGGCCAGACGTACGCCGAGGGGGGCGAGGTCGTCTGGCGGTGGAACCTGTGGGACCACCTCGTCCAGAACGTCGACCCGCAGAAGGAAAACTTCGGCAACGTTTCCCGCAGTCCCCACAGGATCGACGTCAATTACTACATGAAGGGAGCCGGCATGGGCGGCGTGCCGGCCGATTGGACCCACTTCAACTCGATCGACTACAGCCCGGAACGGCAGCAGATCATCGTGTCGAGCCGCGAGTTCTGTGAGTTCTGGATCATCGACCAGAGCACGACGACCGAGGAAGCCAGGGGCAGCGTGGGAGGGCTGAGCGGCAAAGGGGGCGACATTCTCTACCGCTGGGGCAATCCCGCCGCCTACGGCCGCGGAACCTGGCGAAACCAGCAACTGCACTATCAGCACGACCCGCAGTGGATCGAGCCGGGGCTGCCGGGAGCCGGCAACATCCTGGTGTTCGACAACGGCTGGAGTTCGACTCCTCAACGGCCGAGTTTTTCCCGGGTTCTGGAGGTCGCGCTGCCCTACGACGGCAACGGTGGGTACACCTCGCCGACCGCACGGGCTGCGATCGTCTGGCGGTACGCGGCCAGTCCGCCGAAGCAGTTCTTCGCCCGCATCATCTCCGGTGCGCAGCGGCTGCCCAACGGCAACACGCTGATCAACGAAGGCACCGAGGGCCGCTTCTTCGAGGTCACGAACCGGAAACGCATCGTCTGGGAGTACGTGAACCCGGTCGTCGGCCGCGGTCTGTCCGACGTCCTTCGGCAGGGGGAGCGGCCCGGCATCAACGAGCAGATCCGGGCCCTGAAGATACCGGGCGTGTTCATGAACCTGACCTTCCGGGCGTATCGCTACGGCAAGGCATTCTCAGGCTTCGCCGGCCGGGATCTCGTGCATAGCGGACCGATCGAACTGCCGAGCGCCGCGGCGAGCGCCTTCGCAAGCTTCGGCAGGAGATGATCCCGCCAGGGTCTCGAGCACGTCGTGCACCACCGCGGCCGTCGGTTCCACGATGAGCCGGCCCTCGGCCATGAGTGCCGCGACGGTCGCACGGCCGTTGAGCAGCTCGGCGAGCGACTCCGCGCCGGCCCAAGCGGTCGGCGCGGCCCGCGGAGGCAAGCCCACGTGCAGGGCTATCGGCCGGCCGGCGTCGAGGCCGATGGTCCACTGACCACCACCGGCCCCGATCGCCGCGAGGCCGACGCCGGCTGACGGTGGGGCCGCCCACCTTGCCCCGCCGAGCCGCCGCTCGAGGAGCGCGCGGGCCGAGAGGCTGCCGGCGGGACGGCCAGTCGGGGGCCAGCGAAAATCATTCGCGATCGCGAATCGACTGAGCCGCCGGAGCGCCGGCTCGTCGAGCGACGGCGCGGGCAGGTCGGGCACGGCCCGCCGCGTGTTGGTCGCGTCGAACGCCGGATCGTCGCTCCAGTAGGCACGGTAGACATCCATCTGGTCGCGAAACAGCCGGCCGAGCGTCTCCGGCCCGAGCCGGAGGAAGGCGTCGGCACGCTGCGCAGCGGCTCCATCGGCGACGTGGGATCGCCGCACCGCCGCCATCTCACCGACCAGGCCCTCGAACACTCGGCAGAGCGTGGCGACGTCGGTCGGCGTGTCGCTCGTAAGGTGGTACGTGCGTCCGTGAAGCGACTCGTCGCACATGATCCTCGTCATCACGGCCGACACCCAGTCGACCGGCACGAGGTTCTTCCGCTCGCCCCCGTCCAAGCCGAGCACGTCGAGGAACGATCCCGGCTCCAACGCGGCCGCGAGGAAAGCCTCCGCGAAGGGCGCCACGATTCGCAGCGGCTTGTAGAAGCCGTGGAAGGTGTTCGTGAAGCCGTGCACGAGGTCGCCGACGATGATGCTCGGGCGGAACACGGTGCAGTTATCGATCCACGCCGCGTTCGTCGCCTCCTGCTCGGCGACGATCTTGCTCCGCTCGTAGTCGTTGCCCGGTTCCTGACCGACATCGAGCTCCCGCTCGAGGATCGTCCCGCGTCGCAGGCCGCAGACGTACGCGGTCGAGACGTGGTGGAGCCGGCGGATCCCGGCGGTTCGGCAGAGGGCGAGTACGTTTCGCGTACCGCTGACGTTGCTTGTGTAGGGCTCCCCGTCGGCCGCCCGCCGCTGGAACGAAAGGCTTGCGGCCGTATGGACGACCTCGTTCACGTGGCGGCCGATCCACGCCAGCTGCTCGGCCGGAAGTCCGAGGCCGTCGGCGACGAGGTCTCCCTCGAGCACGACCGGGCACGGAACCGCCGCACCGGCGACCTGACACCAGTCGTCGAGCAGCTCGTCGACGCGTTCGACCGCCGGCGTCGATGCCGATCGACGCACCACGACCGCCAGGCGTCGGCCCGACGCCGACAGGTCGCGCACAAGCGCGCGGCCGAGCAGCCCGGTCGCGCCGGTGAGCAGCGTGTAGAAATCGCTGGATGATAGTGCCATGGCGCTCGAGGATCGGTCAGAAGTGAATCGACGCCCCGCCGTCGACGACGAGCGTCTGCCCCTGCACGAGGTCCGCAAGCGGGCTCGCCAGGAAGAGGACGGCATCGGCGACATCAGTCGCCTCGAGCATGCGGTCGCCGGTCATCGTCTTCGACCGACGGCCGGCGAACATCTCCGCAGCCCCCGGCAGACGCCGCGTCGAATCGGTCTCGACGAGGCCGGCCTCGACCACGTTCACGTTCACGCCCCGATCGCCGAGTTCGAGCGCCCAATGACGCGCGAGCGCCGTCAGGGCCGCCTTCGTGCCGCCGATGAGACCGTACATCGGGAGAGCCATGTGCGTGCCGTGGCTGGAGAGGACGATCACCTTCCCGCGGCCCGACCCGGCCTCCAGCAGCGGCGTCGCCTCCTTGAGCAGGTGCACCAGCGACAGCACGTTGGTGTGCATCGCCGCGTCGAAGTGAACCTGCGTCGTCGCTGACAGCGGGCGGAAGCCGCCGGTGGCGGCGTTGTGCACGAGGATGTCGAGCCGGCCGAACTCCCGACGCACGAAGCTGATCATTTCGGCGACGTCCTCTTCCTCGCCGACGTCGGCCCGCACGCACACGGCCCGGCGGCCGAGGCCCGTGATTCGCTCCGCGACCGCCTCGGCCTCCGGCAGGCTCGTCACGAAGTTGACGACGACGTCGGCCCCCGCCTCGGCGAGCCGCACCGCGCACGCCCGGCCGATGCCGCGGCTCGACCCGGTGACGACTGCGACCTTTCCCGAGAGATCGATCATGGCTGTTCAGATGCTCCTGGCGACGGGCATGGAATGTGGTCCGCGACGGCCACGGCGACGACGTGGTCGTCCTCCACGATGAAACGGCCGCCGCCGTGAACGGCGCGGAAGAGACCGCTGACCCTCCAGCGAAAGCCATCGTCCGCGAGCCGTTCGACGACGACCCGGTGGGGCCGAAACGCCTCGTCGATCGCGGACGTCTTGTACGCGGCCTCCCGCGCGGCCCACTCGAGTGACACGTGCCACGGGTCGATCGCGGACCGCGGATCGTCCGACGCCACAAAGCGGGCGAGCGGCTCGGGAGACACATCGGCCGGCGACACGATGTCGACCCCGACCTGTCCGTCGCGACAGGCCGCGACGGCGACGAGCCCGATCGACGCACCGCACGCCGTCCGCCGCTGGGTGTGGGAGATGGAAATGCCGCACCCCGCAGCTTCACCGGCGACGAGCACGACGGGCCGGCCCGAGGGGGACAGCGCTGCCACCCGCAGCGACGACGGCGAGACGCCGAGCACCTCCGCGGCCAGTCGCTCCGCGAGCCGGCTGCCGGTGATCGACGGCGAGAGCCCCGCCGTGCGGGCGGTCCAGATCTCCACCCGCCGACCGTCCACGGCCACTCGCCGCCGATTCACGGCCGGCCCCGCAGCATCGTCACGCGATGGAGGAGGAGCGATCACGGTTTCTCCTCTCCGGAAACGATCGCGAGGTGAAGGCCATCGACGGCCAGGATCGCCCGCCCGTCTGCCCCCGCCACGACGAAGTCGTACAGGCTCTCCGACGCCGACTGCGACCGCAGCAGGAGCCGCATCCGGCATGGCTCCGCGGCCGCCGGCCACGAGGCGATCCGAAGCCGCTCGATCCGCACCGGCAGCTCCACCCGTCGGCCGCAGAGCAGGTAGGAATAGACGGCGCAGGCCACGAGACACCCGTCGAGCAGTTCCACGGGCACCGTCCATCCGTGCGTGCCGCGGGGGAGGGCCACGCCTTGGGCGTGCGGCGCCACCAGCCGACCCCAGCCGCCGCTCCGATCGAGGGAGAGGTCCTTGAGCGCGCGGAACGTCGGCCCGTGCACGAGCGGTGCGTCGTCCGGATAGACCATCGGGTTGAAGGGAAATGCCGGCTCTCCCACGTCGGCCACGATCTGCTCGCAGGCACCTCCCGGGACCAGTCCCCGGAAGTGGACCCATTCGACCGTGCGATCAAGACCCGTCACCGGTCGGGCGAAGCCCTGAACCCGGGTGTCGCCGTCTCCGCGGCTCACCTCGGCCCGCACGAAGCGCGGCTCGTTGTCGGGAAACTCGAGCGGCCGCTCGACGACGAACTCCCGAATCTCATCAACCCGCCCGGCCCCGCCGGCCCGGGCGGCCTGGGCCACGATCTCGAGGCCCATGACAGCCGGCAGGAGCGGCCTGCCGCGGAGGAGGTGCTCGAGGAGAAAGCGATCGGCGGCGGGATCGAGGCGGAAGAGGACGTCGACGGCGTCACCACGGTGATCGACCCGATCCACGAGGCTGCCCGCGGCCGCGACGGTCGCCCCCGTCGTCGATTCCGGCGGCAGGGCGTCCGGGCACATCGCCGGCTCGGTGACGAGTACTTCGGCGTCCGGCAAACCCGCCTCGATCTCGTCCACGAATCGCCGTACGCCCTCGGCGAGCGGCATGAACTGCAGGCCCAACCGCTCGAGGGCCAGTTTGCTCTCGGGGCGAAACGCCATCCCGATCTCGCCCCACGCGTGCCAGTGGAACGTGGCCGCCAGGAGCCCGGGCCGCCGTGCCCGCCAGGCGGCGACGCTCTTGGCGAGCAAGTCGTTGGCCAGCGAGTAGTCGGCCTGTCCGAGCCCCCCGAGCCGGCCGCTGGTCGATCCGAACGCGGCGAGGCACTCGAGCGACCGCGGATCCACCGCCGTCATCAGATGCTCGAGACCGAGCCCCTTGGGGCCGAGCGTGGCCTCGTAGCCGGCACGGCTCTTTCGCTCGAACCTGCAGGCTGACTCCTGCCCGGCACCATGGATGATGCCGCGGATCGGGCCGACTTCGGCGACGACCCGCTGCACGAGTCGCCGCACCTCTTCCGCATCGACGAGGTCGCAGGCAAGGTAGCGGGCACTCACACCGGTCTGCACGCAGCGTGCCAGGGTCGCCTCGATCTCGATCGACTTCTCGACGAGCCGCCACGCATCCCGTGGGTCGTCGCCACGCTCCCGCGCCCGCCGCATCACTTCGGCCATGAGGAGTCGGCGGCCCGCCTCGTCGAGACCGATCCACGCCGGATCGATGGCAACCGGCCGCGTGGATCCGACGAGCACGAGTGACAGGGCGTGTCGCCTGCCGAGGGTGGCCGCACACGCCGCCGTCACGCCGCGGGCCCCGCCCGTCACGAGCCAGACACTGCCACGGGAAAGCACCGCCGGGCGGCGGCCTCCGCACAGCAGGGCAGCCTCCCGCGGCACGACCGTCACCCGTCGAACGCCTCCCGAGCGAGTGGCATCGGCAAGCAGGCCCGTCTCCACAGGTCCCGCTCCATCGACCATCTCGGCGACGATCGCCGCGGCGGCGGTAGTCGCGGGGAGGCCCGCGGCCACATCGACCACCCGCACATGCACATCGCCAAACTCCCGGGCGAGGGCCTTGCAGAGCCCGGCCAGACCACCGCCGTCCGCCGCCGGCAACTGCCCCGAGATGCCGAAGTCGCCACCAAGATCGACCACCGCCGTGAGCGTGGCCCCCCCGAGGCCGTCCGCCGACATGCGGGCCGCGATCCACCGCTGGCAGGCGAAATAGGCCGCTGCCAAAACCTGCTCCCGCCGCGCGATCCATGACTCGGCGCCGGCCGCCGCCGGACGCACTGGCATCAGGACGAAGTGACGAACGCCTCCCGATCGCTCCGCGTCGTCGATGGCGGCGACGGCTTCGTCGGCCGTTCTGCCCGCAGCGGTCACGGGCCGCGCTCCCGCCGCAGCCAGCGCGGCGGCCAGCGGCGGCGCGAGCCGGTCGTCGCCAAGCACGAGCACCCGCTCGCCGGAGAGCGACCGCGTTTGCCGTGCGGCCGCGCGATCGATGACCTCGAGCCGATATCGACGGGTGACATCGGTCGGCGTTTGCTCCGTGGCGGAGGCTCGAGACACGGGATTCGCTTTGACCGGGAAGATCACTTCATCGCCCAGCCACTCGGCCGTGAGCGGCCCGCCGGAACGGGCCACGGGGCCCTCCTCGCCGATTCCGACAGTGAACCAAACGCAGGTGGCCGACAGAGCCGACATGCTTCGTGCCGCCGCAGGCCCCATCGCAAGAAGGTCACCGAGGGCGATCTCCGGGGCACGCATCCCGTCCTCGAGAAGCAGGCTCGCCAGGGGCGACGGCGGCTGCGAGTCCTCGAAGGTCGAGCCCAGTGGTACGAGACGGCCGGCGGCATCCACCCGGTGAATGCCGCCGCCGGGAGCGAGGTCGGCGACCACGAGGCCCTGTGCCGCTCTCCCGACTTCCTGCACCGCATCGACCGCCATGGCCACCGTGCGAGAGCCGCTCGCGATCCGCTCGACGAGTTGCGTCATGGCCGAATCGACGACGCCGGCCTGCCGCCCGCGGGACGCCGCGAGCACAACGATGCCGGCATCGTTCCATCCCGCCACTGCCCCCTTCATCGCCGGCAGGCCCACGACGACCCCCGCGAGTCCGCCGTTGAATCTGCGAGCTACGGGCGTGGCATGGCGACCGAAACAGACGACCAAGCCTCGCGTTCCGGCGGAGGCCGGACCGGCGATCGGTGCCACCACCAAGCGTTCCCACACCGCGTCGGCCGCTCCCACGATGCGGGTGGCCGGATCGAGCACCGCCGTCGCGGCGGGACTGCGGGAAGGGAGCGTGTCGCGATCGCACCCGCGGCCATCACGATCGCTTCCCACGCGGGGCACCAGGTAATCGAGCAGGTGCCGCAGCGTCGGGAACGCGTCGAGCGACACGTCGTCATCAGCCGCGAGTCCGTACTTCAGGCCGATCTCGCCAACCATCTGCGCCTTGCGGATGCTGTCGATTCCCAGGTCCGACTCGAGGTCGGCGTCGAGCTCCACGATCTCGCGTGGATAGCCGGTCTGTTCCACCACGAAATCGACGAGAAACGATGCCAGCTCCGTGTTCGTCGTGGCTGCGGTGGATGGGACCACGCGGGCAACGGAATCCCCTCGCTCGACGGCCGCCGGGGCATGAAAGCCATCGCCGCTCGCATGCCCGTTCCTGTGAGCGTTCCCGAACGCGGCAGCGGCCCGATTGCGGTCGCGGCGTCGCGCGGTGGCGTCGAAGACATGCACGCGTGAAGCGGGCCGCGGGCGGTCGATGACGGAGGCGGGGCGGGGATGCGACGGCGGCCGCAGAGCCCCGGCATCTGCGAGCTGCGCGGCGAGCCGCGCGAGGGTTTCTCGGGAGGATCGTCCACGCTGGTCGAACTGCACGAACCGCACACCGTCCCGCCCTTCGAGGATCCGCCGCGAGAGTCCGGTGAGCACGCCCGAGGGACCGACTTCCACGAACGTGCGCACGCCCCGCTCGTAGAGCCGCAGCACCGTGTCGATCCAGCGGACGGGACGCGTCATCTGGGCGACGAGGCTATCGCGGATGGACGCGGCGTCGGCGAGCACGTCAGCCGAGGTGCTCCCGACGGTGGGAAGCCGGGGAGGCTCGATCGGCAGCGTGTCGATGGCCTCCGCAAGGCGGTCGGCTGCCGTGGCCAAAAGCGGCGTGTGGAACGGGCTCGGCACGGCAATCCGCTTCGACTTCACCCGCTCGGCCTCGAGCAGTGATTCGAAGGCATCGACATCGTGCGACACTCCGCCGACGACGAATTGCTCGGGGGCGTTCTCCGCACAGAGCCAAACCCGGTCGCGGAACTGACGGAGAGCCTGGTCCACGGTCATGCGATTCGCGATGACCGAAAGCATCGCGCCATCCCGCGGGCCATGACGCTCCACGGCGTCGGCGCGGGCCCGCGTCGCCCGCGCGGCCGAGGCGAGGGTCCAGCCGTCCGTCGCGACCAGGGCCGCATACTCGCCAAAAGAGTGGCTGGCGACGACGTCGGGCTCGAAGCCGAGCCGCCCGAGCGTGCGCCACGCCACGAGGTCGGCGAGCAGCACCGACCACTGCGTGTCCCAGACGCGGAGCCCCAGGCCGGAGTGGTCGTACCAGGCGATGTCAGCCAGCGTGGGCTGGCCGGCCGACCGCGCGGCAGCATCGACGTCGGCGAACGCCGCCGCCCCCTCGGGGAGGCCGACGAGGTCGCGAAACATGTCGGCGTACTGCGACCCCTGGCCGGGAAACAGGGCGGCGACGAGCGGCCGAGCGGCGGCCACGGGAGAGGCCGGCCCGCGCGATCGCGGCACGGCCGCACCGTTGTCCACCACGACATGACCGGCCTGGCAACCTTGCGCGACCGTCACTCCGCCTGCGCGATACCGTGTCTCGCCGACCGCCGCAATCGGCAGTCGCTCATTCGCCGCCGCGAGCCCGTGCACGTTGCGCCGCCGCGAGGAGAGCGCCGCCGAGGCGGGAAGCAGGCCCGCGTCGAGCGCCCGCGTCAGCGAAAGCAGCCCTGCCGCCCCGGCCGCGGCACCGGAATGGCCGATGAGCCCGTCGATCGCCCCGGCCACCGGCGGTAACGCGGCTTCTCCATACGCGTCGCCGATGGCCGCGAGCTGTGCATCGCACGTGTCGTGTCCGCCCGCAGCGGCGACCGCCACGGCCCCCACCACCTCAGGACCGATGCCCGCATCCCGATGGGCGTTTTCGATCGCCAGCCTCACGGCGTCCAACGCCCCGCGGTCGCCACCGACGCCGACCCCACGGATGACGCCGCGCACCCGGACGCCCGCGGCCCGGGCATCGGCGAGCCGCTTGAGCACGAACACGACCGCCCCCTCCGCCGGCACGTCTCCGCCCGACGACAGGCCGTCGAGCACGCACGTCGGCCGGTCGGCGAGATGCCCGGAGAGCGACCGGCCCTCGTACGACATGAAGTCGAGGCAGCGCTCGCCGGCGGCGCATAGAACCGTGTCGCAGTGCCCCCGGCGCAGCATGTCGACCGCCGCGGACACCGCCGCCACGCTCGAGCAATCGCCGGCGTCGATCGCGACAGCCCCACCCATGAGATCGAAGGTCTTCGTGAGCCGACTGGCGAGCGTGCTGCTCGTGAAACTCCCGGTTTCATCGACGATCGCCGGCATCCGCTCGAGGAGCTTCCTCTCGAACGCGGCGACGATCCGGTCTCGGTCCGCCGGACCGACGCCACGCCGATGCAGCGCGGCGGTGAGCAGCCGCACGGTTTCGGGAAGCCGAAGGCCCATCTGGAGTTGGTTCGAGAAGTCGCCGCCGAACCGCGTCCCCACCACGACCGCCGTCCGACGGCGGTCGATCACCTGCGGCCCGCCGGCGTCGGCGACCGCCTCGTCAGCCGCCTCGAGGAGCATGAACTGCAGCGGATTCGCGGCGGTGATCTGCTTGGGGGGAACCCGGTGTCGCCGCCAGTCGTACGAGAAGCCTCGCACGAAGCCGCCGGCGTCCGACACCACGTGCCACGGACGCGGGCCCGAGGGATCGAGCACGGCCGAGGAATCCCAGCGGTCGGCCGGCGCCGGGCCGATCGCAGTCTCCCCGCGGTCAAGCCGGGCGAAGAAAGCCTCCCGCGTGAGCGACCCGGGCAGGACGCAGCCGGCCCCCACGATGGCGATCGCGTCGTGATCGGCCGCGCGATCGGGCCCCCGCATGGACGCCCGGGCCTGCGTCGCCGGCCTGTGTTCCGCGATCGCCAGATGCACGTTGAGGCCGCCGATGCCGAAGGCGTTGACTGCCGCCATCCGGGGCGTGCCATCGGCGTGCGCGGGCCAGGCAACCGCAGCGCGCGGAACGACAAACGGGCCGCGTTCCCAGTCGAAGGAGCGGCTGAGTTCCCCGCCGGTGGATCCCGGCGGTATCATTCCGTGCTCGATGGCCAGCACCACCTTGACGAGGCTCGCGAGGCCGGCGGACTCGAGGGTGTGACCGATGTTGGACTTCACGGAGCCGATCGGCAGCTTCCGGCCCGGCGGCACGTGGTCCGACATCACCCGCGCGAGTGCCGCCAGTTCGGTAGCGTCGCCCACCTGCGTGCCGGTGGCGTGCGTCTCGATGTACTCGAGCCGACCGAGGTCCGCGGGGTCGGGGTAGGCCCGCTGCACGGCGGCGATCTGCCCCTCCTGCCGTGGCGCCCAGAGGCTCTTCCCCTTGCCGTCGCTCGCGACGCCGAGACCACGGATGACGCCTCGAATGCGGTCGCCGTCGGCCACCGCCCGCGCGAGCGTCTTGAGCACGATCGCCACGTACCCCTCGGCGGTGACGAGCCCGTCGGCGGCCTCGCCGAACGGGAACGAGCCGGTCGCGCTGACCGACTGGGCGGCCGAAAAGAGCACCAGGCTGTCGGACTTGCAGTAGGAGGCGCCCCCCACGATCGCCTGGTCGATGGTGCCCTGGAGCAGCGATCGCCCCGCGATGGCCAGCGCCTGGAGCGACGAAGCGCACGCTGCGTCCACGACCAGGTAGGGCCCGCGGAGCGCGAGGGCTTCCCGCACGATGGCCGCCGCGCCGAGGGCGTCGAGATCGAGCCGTTCGCCCGGCACGCGGGGGGAATATCTTCGGCGAACGCCATCGGTGACCTCCGCCGCCACCGCGTGGACGTCGTCGCCGAGCACGAGCCTCGCCGCCTCGACGTCGGCAAGGATCTTCGTCGCCTCCTCGATCCCGCTTGCATACACGATGTCGCCGATCTTCGTGCTGCCGCCGGTGTGCCCCACGTAGACGCCGGTGGACCGGCCGGAGGGCATGGCGAAAGGATCGAGGCCGGCATCGAGGCACGCCTGCGATGCCACCTCCAGGAACATGTGATGGGCCACGTCGTAGCGGCGGAGGAGGTCGTCCGTGATCGGGCAGCGACGCGGATCGACCGACCGATCTGGGACGAGGCCGCCGATGTCCGAGTAGGTCCGGCCGACTTTCCCCTTCTCCGGATCGAAATAGAGATCCCGACGCAGCCTCGAGTCGGGCAACGGCCCCCATGCCGTTCGGCCCTCCACCACGAGCCGCCACAACTCCTCGAGCCCGTCGGCTCCGGGCAACCGGCAGGACATGCCAACGATCGCGAGCGACTCGGTCAAGGTCGGACGTCCTGGTCGGTGGTGGTCGACAAAAAAGTCTGGCCCACCCCTCGGGCGAGACCGTCCCTGAGAAAAGCGGGAGTGCGATCGTCGGCGACCGAGCGGAGTATGACTTCACCGGAACGGCAGTCAAGGTTTCCGCCCCATCGTGCGACCCGTTGTTTCCAACGTTTCTCGCCGATTCGCTCCCACTTTGGCGGGAAGGTAAGGTGGGCTCCCATGCCCTCCCCCCCGGTTGCCTGCGATCGTTCCCAGTCAGCCAGGAGCAGGCCGCTCGATCCGTTCGAGTATCTCATGCTCACGGATGCCCGTCCGCAGCATCCACTCTGTTTTTTCATCGAATGTGATGTCGAGGGCGTTCTCGACGAGGAGCGCCTGCGCACGGCGGTCAACGCCGCGGCCCATCGTCATCCACTCGTCCGCTGTAGGGCGGGCTGGCACGGCTGGCGACCGCACTGGCTCGAACCGGATGTCGCCCCTGCCCTGCTCTGGCATCCGACCGCAAGTGATCGGCCGTGGCGCACCCCCGATCTTGCCACGGAGAGCGGGGTGCGGTTGGTGGTGCTCTCTGGCGATGCCCCGGCCCGCCACCGCGTCATCCTTCAGGTGCAGCATGCGGTCTGCGACGGGCTCGCCGCCATGGAGTTTCTGGGGGATGTCTGGGCGGGCTATGCCGGTCTCGAACCGCCCCGCTTTTCAACGCGGCGACGCCCTGACGACGCGATCGCCTCCGTTCCGAAGACGACTTCGGCCGACATGCGCAGGGACGCGGTGGCGTTCTCCCGCTTTCGACCGCGTCCGCTCGCTTTGCTTCGCGGCACGCACGAGGGCTCACGAGCCGCCCGGACGCTCGATCCGCCCTACATGGCCCGTGAGTTCGATCGCGATACGACCGCCCGCCTGAGGCGCGGCGCGACCGCGCGTGGCATCACGCTCAACGACGTCGTCGTCACGGCGACGATGCGGGCCGCGATCGAGTGGAACGAGCGTGCCGCCGGCGAGGCCGGCAACGTGCGGATCAACGTGCCGGTGAACCTCAGGCCGCCTGGGACACGGCAGCCGGCCCGCAACGTACTCGGCTACGCGTTCCTCGACCGCATACCCGAAGAGTGTCGCGACCGTGACCATCTCGCGTCGTCGATCGCGGAAGCCACGCGTTGGATCCTCGCCACGAACGCGGCGGCGGAGTTTCTCGTGGGCCTGCGTGCAGTCAGCCGGGTGCCCGGCCTGCTGCGGCTGCTCACGCGGCTGCCCGTCTGCCACGCGACCGGAGTCGTCAGTTGTGCCGGTGATCCAAGCCGCCGGATGCGGTCGGGCGTCGGAAAGATCGACGGGCTCGACGCACCGGGCGGTGTCGTGATCCGCGGCATGTGGGGCGTTCCGCCGCTGCGGCCCCGCACCCGTGTGGCGATCGGGGCAACCACCTACGGTGGAACGTTGGCCCTCTGCTGCTCGTGCTCGGCCGGAACGGATCTCCGCGACGCGTCGGCCCGGTTCCTCGATCTCGTTCAGCCGGAACTCGAGGCCTTTGCGGACTGAAGCCGCGAGCGTCAACGAATATGGGGTACTCTCGTCTCATGCATCCGGCGGCGATTCCTCCCGGCGACCAGCACCGAAACAAGGCCGAGACCGCCGTCATTCCCCTCCACGCGCACACCGGGATTTCGGCCGAAGGCTCGGACGCCGAAGCCAGGCCGAAAACCGCCGCTTCACCCCGACGAGGCTGCGGCTCAAGCCGGGCCGGCGATCGTGACGCGGGCCTGTCCCGTGGCCCTGTGGTGCTGGAGTTTGGGGACCGTATCTGCCTTCGTCCGTGGCATGGCGAACCTCTCGAAAAACGCAGAATCCGGTAGTGCCGGATTCGACTACCGGATAACCGGTCGTTTCCCGAAGGCTCTGCCGACCATCGGCAGGGAACGCACGAGCCTGTTCCTCAGGCTCCAATCGATCAATCGGGGCGAC
>CAZPEM010000087.1:2739-14293 GCA_964585575.1 uncultured Chitinophagaceae bacterium | reverse complement strand
GGCCGTCAGCGCCAAGCCCAGGGCGGCGACCATTGCTCCAGATGTTGTTCTCGTGATTGCGAGCATCTGCTTCTCCTTGCGACTGCGGAGCGGCCGAGGACCAGCGGGAACGTTTGTGGGGCCCGGGAGGTGAAGAGACTACCATTCGGGTCAGGCAGATCCTGCAAGACCGCGGGCACGCGGTTGACGAAGTCCGGCCCGGTTGGCGATTGGGCCCAGTGAAACCCACCGCCATTGACGGCATCGCGGAGTGAAGCAGGATCGCGGAGTGACGCAGGTCAGTCCTCGGGCCTTTCCCCTTCCGGCGCCATCTTCACGATCCGCGGGTCGAACCGGCCGAGCGACTCCACGAGGTCGGCCTGCGCGGCCATGACGTCGTGGATGTCCTTGTAGGCCTGGGGCACCTCGTCGATTCCCGCGCTCAAGAGCTCCACGCCCCGCTCGCGGAGGAGGCCGCGGATGTGCGGCCAGCGGTAGGTTTCGCGGGCCTTCGTGCGGCTCATCCGCCGGCCGGCGCCGTGGCTCGCCGAGTGGAGCGAGGCGGCGACGCCCCGGCCGCGGACGAGAAAACCGGGCGAGGCCATCGAGCCTGGGATGATCCCGAGCACGCCCTCGGCCGCAGGGGTCGCCCCCTTGCGGTGAACGATCACGCGACGCTCGACGCCGTCGATCTCGTGCGTCTCCTCCCAGGCGAAGTTGTGGTGGTTTTCGACGTCGAGGAGCACCTCGGCGCCGAGCCTGCGGGCGATGTGGCGGTGGATGACGGCGTGGTTGGCGGCGGCGTAGCGGCCCATGAGGTTCATCGCCGCCCAGTATTCCCCCCCCTCCTGGGAATCGAGCGGCAGCCAGGCGAGATGCCGCATCTCGCGGGGCAGCCCCTCGCAGCGGCTCATCGCGAGCTTCGAGTAGTGGTCGCAGACCGCCGCGCCGGTTCCCCGCGACCCGGAATGGGAGAGCAGCGCGAGGTGGACGCCGGCCGTGAGGCCGAGGCCAGCAGCATGCTCCGCCTCGACCGTGAACGTGCCGAACTCGACGAAGTGGTTGCCGCTGCCGCTCGTGCCGAGCTGGACCCGCGCCTTGTCCTTGCAATGCCTCGTCACGGGGGAGACATCCCAGTCGTCATCGAGCACCTCGTGCTCCCGCGGCGGCGTGCGGTCGGGATCGCTCCGCGTGCCGAACTGCGATCCCATGCCGAACCGCGTCTCCCGCTCGAGCGCGAGCCCAAGCTGCTCGCGGTGGGATTCGATCCAGGACACGGGCAGATCGAGCACCGTCATCTTCATCCGGCAGGCGATGTCGACGCCGACGGCGTAGGGGATCACCGCATTCTCGGTCGCGAGCACGCCACCAATCGGCAGGCCGTAGCCGAGGTGGGCATCGGGCATGAGCGATCCCGCGACGGCCACCGGCAGGAGCGTCGCCTGCCGCATCTGCTCCACTGCTTGTGGCTCGAGACCGTCGCCCCACTGCCGGCAGGGCACGGGCGTCTCCCGCGGGGGGATCGTCGGCGTGTCGTCGGGGTTTCTGCGGGAGCGGCGCGTCATTTCCTGATCGTAAACTACCGTAAGATGTCTGAAATGTTCTTGGTATCAAAGAAAATGCGGCATTTTCTAGCGCGATCTACTAAAATGTGCGTTGAGGAGCCGATCCCGCATGAATCTCCCCCGCGTCATCGACGTCCCTGACAAGAGCTTTCTCCTGCTGGGCCCTCGCGGCACAGGGAAGTCCACCTGGCTCGCCGAGGCGTTTCCGGGTGCCCTGACGATCGACCTGCTCGATTCGTCGAGGTTCCTGGCGCTGAGCCGCGACCCGTCCGCCCTCGAGCATCTCGTGGCACCGTTGCGTCGCGGCGACTGGGTGGTGATCGACGAAATCCAGCGTATTCCGGCGCTGCTCGACGAGGTGCACAGGCTCTACGAGCAGAACCGTGGCATCCACTTCGCACTCTCTGGATCGAGCGCCCGTAAGCTCCGCCGCGCGGGAGCCGGTGGACTCCGTTTGGAAGGGCTTCGCGTTTGAGTCGCTGGTCCACCACGAACTGCGGGCCCATGCCGCCATCTCGGGCAAGCCGCGGCCGATCTTCCACTATTCCGTGAGCGGCGGCTTCGACGTCGATTTTCTCGTGCAGACCAGGGCCAAGACGCTTTCCGCGCCGCGGCAGCTCGTGGCCATCGAAGCAAAACTTGGCGGGAAGCTCAAACGCGGCTGGACCGCCGGGCTCGCAACGCTCCTGCGGGAATGCCCGAAGATCGTCCGGCGGGCGATCCTCGTCTACCAGGGTTCGGACAGGCTGCTCGTGGACGGGATCGACGTGGTTCCGGCAACCACGTTCTTCGACGAACTGCATGCGGGGAAGGTGATCTGAGCGAGCAAGCGGGGCATGAGAACCGCCCCGAGGATGCCGCCGGCCACGAAGCCGCCGAGGTGGGCGAAGTTCGCCACCATCGGGCTCGCAAATCCCATTGCAAGCTGCCACACCGCCCAGATCGCGACGACGATGGCGATCCTGCCATCCCGCACGTGGACGAGCCGGCGCCGCCGTACGAGCATCGCGACCAGGCAGCCCATGAGGCCGAAGATCGCGCCCGAGGCGCCGACGGTCGGCAGCGGCTCGATCGCGGCTGTCGCGAGACCACCTGCGACACCGGCGGCGAGATAAATGCCGAGCATCGTGAGCGATCCGAAGGCGTGCTCGCAGGCGATCCCGACGATGAAGAGCACGACCATGTTGCCGAGGAGATGGTCGCCGCCCGCATGGAGAAAGAGCGACGAAAGGAGCCTCCAGACCTCCCCGTCGCCGAGCTTCGCGGCGACGAGCGCGCCGCTCGCCGCGAGGGCCTCCGGGTTTTCGAGGCCGCCGGATGCCACCTGCCACACGAACGCGGCGCAGCACGCCGCGATCATGGCCTGCGTGACCGGCGGGAAATACCGCATCCCCCGCTCGAACTCCATCCGCCGGTTGGCCGGGGCTTCGTCGAGCATGTCGGCGGTGAATTGCAGGATCGCAGCCGGCTCCCGGTCGTCGCCCGCCGTCGCGTTCATCGTCGCTCGCCCGTGTCGAGCATGACGCCAAGCGCGACCGCGAGCCTGCGGTCGAGCGATCGCAGCGGATCGGCCGAGAGGTCGAGCACGTAGCGGTCGAACAGCGTGAGTTTGCGGTTGAACTCGCCGAGACGGTCGCCGTCGGCGTCGGCGCCGCGGACGATGACGTAGTTCGTCCGCAGGAGGCCGAAGAGGGGACCGAGGAATCGGCGGAGGAGCGCCAGGATGATCGAGTCTTCGAACGCCGTGCAGACCGGCTCGCCTTCGGAATCGTTGACCCGCCACCGCTTCCGGAACAGGTCGAACAGGATGTTCTTCGACATCCTGCCGATCGGTCCCGTCTTCGGGTCGACGACCGTGAAGTTCATCCGGATCGGCATGAACTTCGAGTCCTGCAGCACCTCGAGCACGCACTCCTGCCGCGACGGATCGCGGTAGAAGGAGACGTGACGCTTCGGGGAGAGTGTGATGATCGTGACGAACCCGGCGAGGATGGCAAGCAGCATGCCGACGCCGGTGATGATGCCGCCGAGCGGAGAGCCGGCGGCCTTGCCTTCGCCGTGCACGGCGAACGCCAGGAACAGGGACGCCCCGAGGAGCCCGAAGATGACGAGCAGCCCCGCGAGGATCGCGAGGATGCGGCGGAACGGGTAGGTCGGCCGGCGGACATAGAGGAGCGAGGCATCACGGTCGTCGCGAACGTCGTAGATCTCGTTGATCGAAAGCCGCTTCTGCCGCAGGAGAAACCGGTCGCGATCGAAGGCCGCATCGGCCTGGGCCGCGATCGCGGGGATCGAGAGCGTCGTGCCGCAGTCGGGGCAGGCGACGCTGCGGCCCGCGAATTCGTTCTTGAATCCGAACGTGCGGCCGCAGTCGCACCGGACGTCGATGGCCATGGAAGAGCCTCCTGGTTTCGGCCGAGGCGGGTCGCCCTTGTGGACGGCGGGTACCATGGGATGGTTCATGCCTCAGACCCGGGATGGGAGTGTAATCCGCCCGACGAGACGCGGAAGCCCCCTGTGCCGAGTCGCCATCGGCGGAGTCGTTCGCTTGAAGACCATCGAGTTGCCGCTGGATCTGCCGGTTCGGCAGGTGCTTGCCCGCGCCGTCGAGGCGTCGCGGGCGGGCGCCGTCGTGGTCACGGCACCGCCGGGGTCGGGCAAGACGATGCTCGTGCCGGCGGCGATCCTCGACGACCTGCCGGCGGCCTCGCAGGTGCTCCTGCTCCAGCCGCGGCGGCTCGCGGCGAGGGCCGTCGCCTCGCAGATCGCTCGGCTGCGGCGAAGCGAGATCGGCGGGGAGGTCGGCTACATCGTCCGGTTCGACGCCCGAGTCGGCCGTGACACGCGGCTCGTCGTGGAAACGACCGGCGTCACGCTCCGGCGGCTCGCGGATGACGTCTGCCTCGAGTGGGTCGGCGCCGTCGTGCTCGACGAGTTCCACGAGCGATCGATCGAGATCGATCTCGTGCTCGGGCTGCTGTTGAGACTCAAGGAGACCGTCAGGCCCGACCTGCGGATCGTCGTGATGAGCGCGACGCTCGATGCGAGCCGGGTGAGCGGGCGGCTCGGCGGCTGCGAGGTCGTTTCAGCCGACGGCAGGCTCCATCCGGTCGCGGTCCGTTACGAAAAACAGGGCTGCCGGGACGACCTCGTCGAGATGGTGGTCCGCAGGGTGCAGCAGGCGGTCGTCGCGACGGGCGGCCACGTGCTCGTGTTCCTGCCCGGCGTCGGCGAGATCGCGAAGTGCGAGCGGGTCCTCGAAGGGCTCGCGAGGGCAGGGGGGCACGACCTCTTGCCGCTCTTCGGCGATCTCCCGCCGGCCCGGCAGGATGCCGTGCTCGAGGAGACGGGGCGGCGGAAGATCATCCTCGCGACCAACGTCGCTGAAACGTCGCTCACGATCCCGGGCGTGACGGCGGTGGTGGACTCCGGGCTCGTGCGGCGACTGGTCGTCTGCAACGCGACGGGGCTGCCCCGGCTCGAACTCGGCCAGATCTCGAAGGCCTCCGCGGAGCAGCGGGCCGGGCGGGCCGGGCGTACCGGCCCGGGCGAGTGCTACCGGCTGTGGGACGAGGCCTCGCACCACCGGCGGCCCGAGGCCGACTGTCCGGAAATCCTGCGGGGAGATCTCGCGGAGGCGTGCCTCCACCTGGCGTCGGTCGGCGAGTCGGCCGACGCCGCGGATTTTCCCTGGCTCGACCCACCGCCGCCGGAGAGCCTCGCGACGGCGTCGGGGCTGCTCACGCGGCTCGGGGCGACCGACGGCGAGGGCCGCATCACGCCGACAGGCCGCGAGATGGCGAGGCTGCCGGCGCACCCGAGGCTTGCGAGGCTGCTTCTTGCGGGAGCGCGACATGGCGTGCTCCGCGAGGCGTCGGTGGCCGCGGCGATGCTCTCCGATCGGGATCCCTTTCGGACGCAAGCCCATGCCGGGGGTGGCCCGAGGGACCGGCAGACGGTCCGCAGCCGCTCCGACGTCGTCGATCGCGTGGTGGCGCTCCAGGCGTTCCATGCCGGAGTGCCGGCCCATTCGCTCGGCATGGATCTCCATGCCGGGGCGGCCGGCGGCGTGCTCAGGGCGGCCGAGCAGCTCTATCGACTCGTCGAGTCGCCGCTTGCGGCACGGGCGGCCGACCCGGCGGCAGGCCTTGCGAGATCGCTCCTCGAGGCGTTTCCAGACCGGCTTGTGCGTCTGCGGGAAGGGTCGCGTGATCGCGGCGTCATGGTGGGCGGCCGTGGCATCCGGCTCGACGCGTCGTCGCGGGTCCGTGACGAGCCGCTTCTGCTGGCGATCGATCTCGACGACGCCGGTGGCGAGGCCCGCGTGCGGATGGCATCGGCCGTGGAACGGACGTGGCTCGACGACGAATCACTCGCGGGGAATCTCTCCGCCGCGACCGAGCTTCTGTTCAACCCCTCGCGGCGGCAGGTCGAGGCCCGACGGCGGACCCGCTGGCTCGACCTCGTACTCGACGAGTCGCCGGCCGCGATCGTGGAACCCGAGGCCGCGGCCCGACTGCTTGCGGTGGAGGCGTCGCGAGAGATCGGACGCTGGCTGCCGCCGGCCGACTCGGCGACGGGCTCGCTCCTCGCGCGGCTGCGGTGGCTCGCGGCCGCGGTGCCCGATTCAGGCGTGCCGGTGATTTCAGAGACCGACATCCTCGCGATGCTCGGCGAGGTCTGCCTCGGCCTCAGGTCGCTCGACGAGATTCCTTCGGCCGGCTGGAGGCACGCCATCGCCTCCCGGATCGGCCATGACAAGCTCATGGAGATCGACCGGCTCGCCCCGGAGAGGATCGAGCTTGCCGGGAAGAGCCGGCCGCTCGTCTATGAGCTCGGCCGGCCGCCGGTGCTCGCCGTGAGAATCCAAGAGCTGTTCGGGGTCCGCCAGACGCCGCGGATCGCGGGCGGACGGGTCGCCGTTCTCCTTCATCTGCTTGGGCCCAACATGCGGCCGCAGCAGGTCACCGACGACCTCGAGAGCTTCTGGAAAAACACCTACCCGGTCGTCCGCAAGGAGCTTCGCCGCCGCTACCCGAAGCATGCCTGGCCCGAAGACCCGTTCGCCGTCAGCGGCGGCGCCACGCGGTGAACTCCGCGATCGTGTGCTGGTGCTTGCGGGCCGTCTCGCGGATCACGAACGGGATGTCGCGGCGGTCGATCAATTCGAACCGGCCGGCGAGCGACGCCGTGAGCCCCTCGAGCGACGAGACTGCTCGCCCATCGACGACCCTGCCGCCGAGCCACTTCTCGATCGGCGTGTAGGCCTCGAGCCAGGTGTATGGGGAGGTGATCGCAAGCACGCCACCGGCCACGATCCGACCGGCGATGTCGGAAAGAAACGCGGCCGGATCGTGGAGACGATCGACGAGGTTCGCCGCGAGCACGAGGTCGTAGCAGGAAAGATCGGCTGGGAGCATGCAGGCGTCGCCCTGCAGGAATCGGACCCGGTCGGCCGAGGCGGATGGCAGCGACGCGGATCGCTCGACGGACAGCAGCCCCTCGGTCGGCGCGTGCCAGAAAATCCTGCCGTCGCGGGCGAGCCGCGATGCCGCCTCGATGAAGCGGTGGGAGAAGTCGACCGCATCGACGTGGAGAAAGTGCCGCGCGAGCTCGAAAGAGGATCGGCCGACGGCGCACCCGACGTCGAGGCAGCGGGCCCGACCCGCATGTCCGGCCCGCAGCGCGGCCGCGACGGCGGCCTCCGCGCAGGCCGCCGGGAAGTTCGGCACGCCGAGGCACTCCGGTCCGTAGTGGAACTCGAGGTACTCGGCGACCGACCGGTCGGTCTCGTAGAGTCGCGCCCCCTCCGCCAGCGGGCGTGACTCGCTCGGGCTGCGGCCGCTCATGCGGCGCCCCCTGTTGCTGCAAGCTGCTTTCGCCGTTCGTCGAAGCAGGCCTGCACCCGGCCGGCCGCCGCGAGCCCCTCGACGAGATCCGGCGGGATGTCTCCGGCGGCGCCGAGCAGCGATCCGACGACCGCGCCGCGGTGGCAGTTGTCGCCGCCGACGGAGGCATTCGCGACCACGCCCGCGCGGAAATCGTCGGCATGCCGCCAGGCGAGAAAGAGCGCCGCGGGAAACGCGTCGGGAATGTAGCAGGCGGGGCTCAGGATCCTGCCGACGACGACGCGGTCGGCGTGGTCGTCCCACTGTCGCAGCTTCGCCTTCGAGATCCACGCCGATCCGTGCTCGAGGATGCTCTCGCGAAGCGGCGAACCGCCGGCGACGTCGAGGAGCATCTTCACGACCGCGTCGGCGGCGGCGAGCACCCCGGCGTCCTTGTGGGTGAGGCCGACATGGGCCTGCACGATGCTTCGCAGCTCCACGGGGGATGTCGAGCCCGCGAGCGTTGCGACGATCGCCGGCACCGGCACGAGGCCGCCGATGTGGACGTCGGGGCCGCCGCAGGCGAGCGGCTTCACGCCCCGAGCGAGGTTCGTGAAGAAGATCCGGTGGTACTCCTCGACGTAGGTGTCGCGGTGGCGGCCGGGCGTTTGCATGAACTTGATGTAGTGGTCGCACCAGGCGGCGGGGTCGTAGCCGCCGCGGGCGAGAATGAATTCGGCAAGCTCGACCGCGAGCTTTTGGTTGAGCGTGTTTTCACCGGCACGGAGAAACTGGTGGTAATGGATGCCGCGTTTGCCCCAGTAGGGGGCCTGGTCGTGGAGGATCTCTCCTTTCTCGTTCGCCGCGACGTAGCTCGACCGCCAAAGGATGCTGTCGGGATGGGGCGACTTCGGCTCGCGGTAGCCGGCGATCGCCCCGTAGTCGCAATCGAGGGCCTCCCGGTCGTAGTACCAATGAACGGGCATCGCGATGGCATCAGCCACGAGCGAGCCCAGGAAGGCGTTTGGAAGTGGCTGCAGCGGCGAGCTCATGCGAGGATCCTGTCGAGAAACCGCCGCACGACCGGCGGGGCACCGTCCGAGAAAATCGTAGCGGCGGGGCCGTGGGCGGCCACCTCGCCTGCGGCGATGAAGGCGACCTCGTCGGCGACCCTGCGGGCGAAGGCCATTTCGTGGGTCACGAGCACGAACCGGGTGCCGGACGCCTTCAGCTCGCCGATCATCGAGAGCACCTCCCCCCGCATCTCGGGATCGAGGGCGCTTGTCGGCTCGTCGAGGAAGAGCATCCTCGGCCGCACGACGAGGGCCCGCAGGATCGCGATCCGTTGCTTCTGCCCGCCGGAGAGCTCGCTCGGCCGCTTGTGGGCATGATCGGCGAGGCCGAACCGCGACAGCGGCTCCCGCACCCGCTCGATCGCCTCCGGCCGCGTGAGCCGGTGGACGTGGACGAGCGGCAGGAGCAGGTTCTCGAGGGCGGAGAGGTGCGGAAAGAGGTTGTAGGCCTGGAAGACCGTGCCGACGGTCATTCGGTAGGTCCGAAGCGACTCCTCGTCACGGGGCAGGGGCCGGCCCTCGAACCGGACCTCGCCGGCGACCGGCAGGTCGAGCCCCGCGAGAATCCGCAGGAGCGTCGACTTGCCGCCGCCGCTCGGCCCGATGAGCACGAGCGCGCGGATGTCGCCGGTGGCGAGCGAGCAGCCGCGGAGGACGTCCGTGGTGCCGAACCGCTGCCGCACGTCGATGCATTCGAGCTTCATGAATCGCTCCCGCCTGCCTCAGCCCATCTCGAACTTCAGCCGACGCTCGAGCCAGCGCGACAGCCACGAGAGCGGCAGCGTGAGGACGAGGTAGCCAGCGGCGAGCGGCAGGTAGCTCTCGAGCGACGAATAGGTCGCGGCGTTGACCTCCTGGGCCGACTGCGTGAACTCGTTGATCGCGATCACGGAGAGGAGCGACGAGTCCTTCACGAGCGACACGAGCTGCCCGGCGACGGGGGGCACGACGAGCCTCGCCGCCTGCGGCAGGATCACGAGCCGCATCGCCTGCCAGGGGGTGAGGCCGATGGCGCGGGCCGAGTCACGCTGCGCCCGGGGAATCGCGTCGATCCCCGCCCGGAAGATCTCCGCAAGGTAGGCCCCGCTGAAGAGCGACAGCACGAGCACGCCGACCACGTAGCGGTTCTCGAGCTTCGCCGCCGTCGCCACGACGTAGAAGCCGACGAGCAGCTGCACCAACAGCGGCGTGCCCCGGATCAGCTCGACGTAGACGCGGCCGATCGCCTCCACGAGCCGGAATCGCGACCCGAGCGCGAGCGCCGCCATGAGCCCCACGACGCAGCTCACCGCGAGCGCGGCGAGGCTCAGGCCCACCGTGAAGAGCCAGCCCTTCAGGAGCAGGCCCCGGTAGTCCCAGACCGCCTGCCAGTTCCAGGCGTAATCGATCCTCGAGAAGGCGACCGCCGCGGCCGCCGCAAGAAGGGCGACGGCGACGACGTGGGCGGAGGTCTTGCTCATGGGCGAGTGGGTTCACTCGAGGGAGAACGGGATGCCCTGCTCGCGGAAGGCGGCCTTCTGCTCCGCTAGAAAATCGTCGCCGAGCCGCTCGAAGCCGCCGCCCGCGCGGAATTCCCGGAGGAAGCCGTTCACCTTCTCGCGGAGCGGTTCGTCGCCGAGCCGCAGACCCACGGCCCAAGCTTCCTCGTGGAAGGGTCGGAGAAGGGCGCGGGTCGTGGTGGGATGCCGCTGGTGGTGCTTCAGCACCGAGAGCGGGTCGTAGATGAACGCGTCGGCTTTGCCCTGCACGACTTCCATCACGGCGGCCGCCTCCTTGTCGAGCACGAGCACCCTCGCCTGCTTCAGCTGCTTCATGGCGTACTGGTGGCCGGTCGTGCCCTTCTTCACGGCGATCGCCCGCCCCTTCGCGTCGAGATCGGCCGGGCCGCGGACCGTCGAGGAGCCGCCGACGAGGAGGGCGAGACCGGTCTTGGCGTAGGGCTCGGAAAACGCGATCGATTTCGCCCGCTCCGGCGTGGCGGTCATCGAGGAGATGACGCAGTCGATCTTGCCGGTCTTGAGCGCCGGGATGAGGCCGTCGAAGGCGATGTTTTCGATCACCAGCGGCCGGTCGACGTGCTTCGCGAGCGCCTTCGCGAGTTCGACGCTCACGCCCGCGGGCCTCCCCTGGGCGTCGACCATCTCGAACGGGGGATACGAAAGCTCCATCCCGACCCGCAGCGGGATCGGGGCGTCGGCGGCATCGACCAGCTTCCCTGGAGTGGCCCAGCAGGCGATCAGGATGGCGGCGAGCAGGCGGAAGGCGGCGTGGACCATTGCCGCGATTCTACCCTACCGGACGATCACCCCGGGCCCGCGATCAATTCGGGCCGGCGATCACTTCGGGCGGACGTGGATCGCGTCGGCCGTCACCTGGACGACGGGCATCGGGAGCTTCGTGTTGTAGGTGGCCGTGCCCCGGACGACGACCTCCCGACCCTTCGCGAGGCCGAAGAGCTTCCTCGAATCGAACTGGATCACCTGACCATCGGCATCCACGAACTGGACGGCTGCGAGCGGCAGTTTCGCCCGTCGCTTCTTGCAGAAGGGGCAGTTGTCGGTGTCGTGGCCCGGTTTCTTCGCGTGGCCGTCGTCCACGATGTCGATCATGATGAACGACGCCTTCCCCTCGAGGAACGGGTCGTGCTCCCGGGCGCCGATTTCGCCGACGATGAGCACCGGCTGCGGCACGTCCGGCTGCTTCTCGAGCTTTCCCTTGGCGTCGACGATGCTCGTGGCACCCTCGGGCTCCGCCTCGAGGACGAACTTCTGCCGCACGCCGTCGGCGGTCAACGCCTCCTTCGCGACCACCCTTGATAACCACGGCGACGTGGCGACGATCGCCAGGAAGGCGAGCCCGCCGACCAACCCGGCCCTGCCGATCGCAGCGTGAATGACCGCCGGCTTCATCGCTCTCCTCCTTGGTCGCGAAAAAGTATCGTCCAACCGTCGTCTTCGACGGACCGCCTTCATTTTCCCGCCGAAGGGCCCGCGGATTTCGCATGGTCGCGGAGGGCATCGATCGCCGAGCCGATGCGGGCCTTGACCGCCTCGTACGCTTTCTTCACGGCCGACTTGCCGTCGCCCGCATCCTTGCCGTCGGCTGCATC
>CAZPEM010000087.1:0-2639 GCA_964585575.1 uncultured Chitinophagaceae bacterium | reverse complement strand
ACGCTTTCTTCACGGCCGACTTGCCGTCGCCCGCATCCTTGCCGTCGGCTGCATCGTGCAGTTTCTCGTCCACGTCGGCCAGGCAGTCGCCGAGTTCCTTCCATGGCCCGCGGGCTTTCGCGGCGATGGCCTCGGGGGACTTCGCGAGAAGTTTGTCGCCATCGTCGAGCAGGTGGCCGATCGCATGCACGATCGAATCCGCCTTGTCATGGTCGTCGTCCTTGAACGCCTTCTCGAGCGATGCCAGCATCGTGCTGATTTGATCGACCGCGTCGCCGAGCGTCGCGGGATGCTCGTGGTCGTGGTCGTGCTCGTGATCATCATGATGACCATGGTCGTGGGCGTGGGACTTCGCCTTTTTCACGGCCGGCGGAGTCGCAGTGCCGGTCGGGCCGCAGCCGACCGCGAAGCCGACGATGGTCAAGCCGACGACGGCCAGGGAGGCGATCGCCGGGGTGGGGAGCGGAAGTCGGGCGGTTCGGCAGGGCATGAAATCTCTCCTTCAGGAATGCCGGCAGGATAGCAGTCATGACCCCGGTGGCAAATCGATCTTTCGGACGGCGGGGAGCCGAGGGGCCGCTTCGGCCACCAGGCATACGAGTGAACGCGGCGGCAGCTCGATCGGCTTGGTCACGTCGACGAGCGGGCCGGATCCGTCGGGAAAGATGTCATTGGGAGCCGGTTTTCCGGTATCGACGAAGGTCCGCCAGGCGAGCGAGGCGATCGACGTCGCCTGTGGAAAGTGGAACGTCCGCGGAAGCGGTCCTGCGTGGGAAAAGAGGAGGACATGCCTCGGTGTGCCGGCCCTGCCTCCAGCCTCGTTGCCTCCAGCCTCGTCGTCGTCCCGTTCGAGCGATGCGGCATCGGGCGCGCCGAAGAAACAGACGAGGCTGGCGTCGGCCGCGTACCAGTCGACGTGAGCGCCCTCCGGCGAAAACCACTCGACGTCGGGAAGCGGTCCGCCGTCGCTCGTGCCCCCGACCAGGAACGACCGGCGGCGGAGCGTGGGGTTGTCGAGCCGGAACCTCACGAGCCCGCGGACGAACCGGATGAGATCGGCGTTGCGATCGACCAGATCCCAGTCGAACCAGGAGATCTCGTTGTCCTGGCAGTAGGCGTTGTTGTTGCCCTGCTGGGTGCGACGGCACTCGTCGCCCGACAGGAGCATCGGAACCCCCTGGCTCAAGAGGAGAGTGGCGAGCATGTTCCGTACCTGCTGGGTCCGGAGTGCCTCGATCTCCGGACGCTTCGTGGGGCCCTCCACGCCATAGTTGTCGGAGAAGTTGTTGTCGTCCCCGTCGCGATTCCCCTCGCCGTTGGCCTCGTTGTGCTTTTCGCGGTAGCTCACCAGGTCGTTCAGCGTGAAGCCGTCGTGGCTCGTGACGAAATTGATGCTGTGGTAGGGCTGGCGGCCATCGTCCCCGTAGAGGTCGCTCGATCCCGCGAGCCGCGTGGCGAGATGCCCCGACTGCGCGTAGTCGCCCCGCCAGTAGCGGCGGACGTCGTCGCGGTAGCGGCCGTTCCACTCCGCCCACCGCAGGCTCGCGAACGAGCCGACCTGGTAGGCTCCGGCGGCGTCCCAGGCTTCGGCGATGATCTTTGTGTCGGCCAGCATCGGGTCCTCGGTGATGAGCTCGACGATCGGCGGGTTCGGGACGATGTCGCCGTTGCGGTCACGGGAAAGCACGCTCGCCAGGTCGAATCGGAAGCCGTCGACGTGGTAGTTGTGGACCCAGTGTCGCAGGCAGAGAAAGATCAGCTCGCGGACGATCGGGTGGTTGCCGTTGATTGTGTTGCCGCATCCGGTGTAGTTGCGGTAGTGGCTGCCGCCGTCACCGAGCATGTAGTAGACCCGGTTCTCGAGCCCCTTGAAGGAGAACGTCGGCCCGAGCTGGTTGCCCTCGGCCGTGTGGTTGAAGACCACGTCGAGGATCACCTCGATGCCGGCCGCATGGAGAGCGCGGACCATCTCCTTGAACTCCCGGACCTGGCAGCCCGGCTCGCTGCCTGCGGCATACCCGCGATGCGGCGCGAAGAACGCCATCGGGTCGTAGCCCCAGTAGTTGTCGCGTCCGTTGTTGATGCCGCTCGGTGGCTCGGTGGGGAACTCGTGCACCGGCATCAGCTCGACCGCCGTGACGCCGAGCGACTTCAGGTACGGAATCTTCTCGATCACGCCGAGGTAGGTTCCGGGATGGGCGACGCCGCTCGACGGGCTCCGGGTGAAGCCTCGGACGTGCATCTCGTAGATCACGGTGTCGGCCAGGCCCCGCCGCAGATGCCGGTCTCCCTGCCAGTCGAAGGCGTCGTCGATGACGACGCTCTTCGGCGGGCGGACGATCCCGTCCGTGCCGGGCAGGAAGCGGCCGGCGAGCGCCTTGGAATACGGGTCGATCAGTCTCGCGGAGCCGTCGAACCGCTGCCCCCGCTCGGGATCGAACGGCCCGTCGGCCTGGAAGTGATAGAGCTGCCCGTGCCGCAGCCCCGGCACGAAGATGCTCCAGATGTCGCCCCAGCGGTCCTTGTCGGGGTCGAGCGAGATCACCTCCGACGGCTCGGGGTCGTCCACGGCGTCGTAGAGCAACACCCGCATCGCCGTCGCCGAGCGGCTGTAGACGACGAACTGCACCCCCTGCTGC
>CAZPEM010000086.1:0-14315 GCA_964585575.1 uncultured Chitinophagaceae bacterium | reverse complement strand
AGCACATCCATGAAAACATTGCCTCGATTCACGATCGGCATGGGCGATCGCTTCGCCCATCAAGGAGAGGCCCAACTCTCCGCAGTCCAATCCGCCGTCGAGCGGGGTGTGCCACTGCACCCCGTGTGGAACAAGTCGAACCGCGAGCACACGCTCGTTGGCACCAAGCCCGCGGATCTGCGGGCCGAGGCGGATGCGGCGGTGAAGGCGTTGAACTGGACGGCGCCGTACTTCGTGGATGCCGACCACATCAACCTGCACACGGTGGACGGCTTCATTGCGGCGAGCGATTTCTTCACGCTCGACGTGGCGGATTATTCCGGCAAGCCGGCCAGCCCCGAGAGCATGGAGGCCTTTTCCAAGAAGTGGTCCGGTCTCGTCGGCACGCATCGTCTGCCCTTGCTCGATGCGCCGCTGGAAATCACCCGTGCGGATCTCGAGCGCACGGCGGGCAAGTTTCTCTGGGCGATGCAGGAGGCCGGGCGGATCTACCGTCGCATCGCGGCCGCGAAGCCGGCCGACTCGTTCGCGGTGGAACTGTCGGTGGATGAGACCGACACGCCGCAGACCCCGGGCGAGCTGCTCATCATTCTGGCCATGATCGCCGACGAAGGAATTCCCGTCCAAACCATCGCGCCGAAGTTCACCGGACGATTCAACAAGGGGGTGGATTATGTCGGTGACATCCGGGCCTTCGAGCGTGAGTTCGATGCCGATCTGGCCGTGCTCGCCCATGCGGTCCGCGAGTTTGGCCTGCCGGAGACGCTCAAGATCAGCGTCCATTCGGGAAGCGACAAATTCTCGCTCTACCCGATCATCCGACGCCTGGTCGAGCGACACCGCGCGGGGCTCCATCTGAAGACCGCGGGCACCACGTGGCTCGAGGAAGTGGCCGGCCTTGCCGAAGCCGGGGGCGACGGGCTCGAGATCGCCAAGGACATCTACGCGGCCGCGCTGCCCCAGGCCGAGGAACTCATCAAGCCCTACGCGCCGGTCGTGGACATTGAAATTCCGAAGCTGCCATCGATCGAAACCGTCCGCGACTGGACCGCGAGGGAGTTTGTCGAAGCGGTCAACCACGATGCCTCCTGCGCGAAGTACGACCCGCAGTTCCGGCAGTTCGTTCATGTCTCGTTCAAGGTCGCGGCCGCCATGGGCAATCGCTACACCGACGCCTTGAAGGCCAACCACGGGATCATCGGTCGCAGGGTGCGAGACAACCTGCTCAAGAAACACATCGAGCCACTCTTCTGCTGAACGACACCGATCATGAACAACCAACGCCCCTTCATCCACGACGACTTTCTTCTCGACACGCCCGCCGCCCGCGAGCTTTACCACCACCATGCGGCCGGCCTGCCGATCATCGACTACCACTGCCACCTGCCGCCCAAGGAGATCGCGGACGACATTCGCTGGGACAACATCGCGACGCTTTGGCTCGGTGGCGACCATTACAAATGGCGGGCGATGCGGACCGCGGGCGTCAACGAGCGGTTCTGCACCGGCGATGCGACGCCTTGGGAAAAATTCGAGCAGTACGCGGCCACGATGCCGAGGTTGCTGCGGAACCCGCTCTACCACTGGTCGCATCTCGAGCTTGCCCGCTACTTCGGGGTCGGCGACCGGTTGCTCGATCCCGAAACCGCGAGAGGCATTTACGACCACTGCAACGCGCTGCTCGCACGACCGGAATTTTCCTGCCGGGGGCTGATGAAGAAATTCAAGGTCGAGGTGGTGTGCACGACCGATGATCCTGTGGATTCGCTGGAACACCATGCCGCGATCGCCGCCGACAGGTCGTTCGACATCCAGGTGCGGCCGACATGGCGTCCCGATAAGTCGCTCGCCATCGATCAGCCCGCCGTATTCGTCGCATGGATCGAATCGCTGGAAAAGGCTTCTGGAACGAGCATCGGCACGCTCGCCGACCTCATGGCCGCCCTGCAGAAACGGCACGATTTCTTCGCCTCACGTGGATGCCGGCTTTCGGATCGTGGTGTGGACACCATCTGGGCCGAGGATTGCACCGCGGGCGAGGCGGCCTCGATCTTCGCCAAGGCGCGGGCCGGGGGCGTCGTGACGCCGGTCGAGGCGGTGCGGTACAAGTCCCACCTTCTCCACGAGCTCGCCGCGATGGATGCCGCGAAAGGCTGGACGATGCAGATCCACTACGGCGCGCTGCGCAACGCGAACACGCGGATGAAGCGAATGCTCGGCCCGGATTGCGGATTCGATTCCATCGGCGACCTGCCCGTCGCTTCCGCCCTGGCCAAACACCTCGACCGGCTCGACCTCGCGGGATGCCTGCCGAAGACGATCATCTACAACCTCAACCCCCGCGACAACGAGCTCGTCGCCTCCATGATCGGAAATTTTCAGGACGGCATCACCGCAGGCAAGATCCAGTTCGGCAGCGGATGGTGGTTCCTCGATCAGCTCGACGGCATGACCCGCCAGATCGAGAGCCTCTCGCAACTCGGCCTCCTCAGCCAGTTCGTCGGCATGCTCACCGACAGCCGCTCATTTCTTTCCTACACCCGCCACGAATACTTCCGCCGATTGCTCTGCAACATCCTCGGCCGCGACATCGAGCGGGGGCTCCTGCCCAACGATCTTTCGCTCGTCGGGAAAATGGTGCAGGACATCAGCTATCACAACGCGCGGCGTTACTTCGGATTTTTCGAAAACCCGTGACCTGCCGTTGCCATCACTCCGCCCTAACCAAGACTGTGGGAGAGTGGAAAACCAACCGAGTCGGGGCGACACGATTTGAACGTGCGACCTCTACGTCCCGAACGTAGCGCTCTAGCCAGGCTGAGCTACGCCCCGAGTGTGCGGCAGGCCTGTTGCAGGCCGCACGTGGGAGGATGAATAGACTAACGATTCGATTCGGACGAAACAACGCCGACCGCGGTCCGCTCGAAAAACGGCCCGGAATCAGTCCGCGAGCGAGACGCAGACGAGCTCGCGGTCGTTGCGGGCGAAGACGCAGCGGTCGGCAAAGGCGGGATGGCTCCAGACCACGTCCCGGCCAAAGCATTCGTTCGTCGGGTCGAGCAGGTGCGTGCGGCCGATCTCCGTGTAGGCCTCGGGCGTGAGCCTCGCGAGGATGAGGTCGCCGGTCTCGCTGAAGATCCACGTAAGGCTCTCACCCGCGGGCGAGTCGGCCTGCCGCACGAGGAAGGCCGTGCCGTGGCGGCCGCGGCGGTTTCCCATCGTCGGCCCGCCGGTCTCCCAGAGGCGGTCGCCAGTCGCGATGTTCACGGCCGTGAGGAATCCCGTCTCGCAGTCGCAGCCGTAGAGCGTGTCGCCCGCGATGAAGGGGGTGCTGTTGGCGCAGTAGACGGCGTTCTTCGGGCCGCCCCGCCAGGCGAGCTTCGCCGACGAGCCGTCGGCCGCGAGGCGGTAGGCCGCCCCCACGCGGCCGATGCCGCTTGCGAAGAGCACCCGCCCCGACGACGTCTCCGCCACCTGCGGCGCCATGATCGACATGCCGTAGGCCGGCTTGAGCTCCTGCGACCAGACGAGCCTGCCGGTCGCGGGTTCGAGCGCATTGAGCTTGTCGGCATCCCAGATCAACAGCTGCCGCGAGCCGCCCGAACCGACGACCGTCGGCGGGCAGTAGCCCTGCTCGCTCGCCGAGAGGTTTCTCCAGAGCTCGCGGCCCGTCGTGCGGTCGAAGGCGACCGCCACGCTCCCCTCGCCGCCGACGACGCAGACGAGCCGGTCGCCGTCCACGAGCGGATGGCCGCAATAGCCCCAGATCGGCGTCTTCGCGGCGTAGTCCTTCTTGAAGTCCTTCGACCAGAGCGGTTTTCCGGTCGCGGCGTCGAGGCAGTGGAGGTCCCCCTCGGCGCCGAGCGTGTACACCATGCCGTCGGCGACGGTCGGCGTGCACCGCGGGCCCGAGGCATACGAGATCGCGTAGGGCCGCTCGTATTCGTGCTTCCAGACGAGTTTCCCGGTGGCCGCGTCGAAGCAGAGCACCCGCTCCTTGCCGTAGAGTTCGTTGCGGGTGCCGGGGTCGTTGGCCGCCTCCCCCTCCCGCCGCTCGTAGTCCATGAGGTAGACGCGGCCGCCGGCCACCGCGGGGCCCGAGTAGCCCCCCTTCACCTCGGCCCGCCACTTCACGGGCAGCCCGGCCTCGGGAATCCGTCGCACGATGCCCCGTTCCCGCCAGATGCCATCGCGGGCCGGCCCCATCCACTGCGGCCAGTCGTCGGCGCGGGTCGACGAGGCGAGGGCCGCGACGACGATGAGAATCAGGGATTTCCGGGGGATCATGAGGCCTCAACGGGAGAGTGGGCGGGCGTGCTGGCCGAAGAAATCGGTTGCCACCCGCTTGTCGATGCGGCCAGAGGCAACAGCCAAGACAAACTCCGCGTAGGAGTCATTGTCAGTTTCGAGGGTCCACTCGTTCATTTCGAGGAAAACGCTGGCTGCCGCCGCCCCGACCCGCTTGTTGCCGTCGATAAAAGGGTGGTTGGCCACGAGATGGAAGCAATAGGCTGCGGCCGTGGCCGGAATTCCGTCGTGCAGGTACTGTCCTCCGAAAGTAGCCTGTGGCATGCCGACCGCCGACTCGAGCAGCGGCAAATCGCGTAGACCGAGTGACCCACCGTAGCGGTGGATCATGTCCTCGTGGATTGCCACAACTTCAGCGAGCGAAAGGAACGTGATTGCCACGGTGCTACTCAGCAAGCCTTCTGAGTGCCGAACCAAACCGGTCGTTCGTTGCAGACAGCGCCTGTTCAAACCGCGCCTTGCGGTCTGCGTCGATGCTCGGCGTCACGATGATCGTCGTTCCTGAGAAAGCCACTTCGACCGCCGTTTCCTCGTCCATTCCATGCGCTGCCAGAAGCTCGCGGTCGAGAACCAGAGCAAGTTCGTCACCATGCTTGCGGAGTTTCTGAATCATGGAAACACCTCTTGAAGTTGGGTCGAAACGACCGCCGGCCGACGACACTACAATCTTATCATGTCATGATTGCGAGGTTGCGAGCTCGGGGAGCTCCACGTCCACCGCGATGCCGTCGGGCCGCCAGTCGATCAACTCCATCTCGGCCGTTCGTCGGCCTCGGAACTCGTTGATCTTCGGCTTGAAGGCGACGTGGAAGGGCTGTCCCGGCGCGGGGAGGTGGGGCAGCCAGTCGGCGCCACCAAAGGCGATGCCGCGGATCTTCCTGCCGTGCTGCACGATGTTCATGGCGATGTGCCGGCCGCCACTGCCGATCGATCGCGGCGGTTCGGCGAGATGGACACTCGAGCCGCAGAGCACCGGCCGCCGGTTCCCCTGGCCGAACGGTGCGAGCTTCTCGACCTGCGAGACGCTCTCGAGCGTGAGCCCGGCGAGCGTGGTCTCGCCGTCGATCGACAGCTCGGCCCTCCGCAGGGCAGGGGAGAGCCGTCGATCCACCTCGGCCAGAAACGCCTTCCGGAACGGTTCGATCTTGGCATCCTCGATCGTGAGCCCCGCCGCCGCGGCATGGCCGCCCCACTTCACGAAGAACTCCCGGCAGGCGGCGAGCGTCGCATGGACGTCAAACCCGGGCACGCTCCGCACGCTCCCCGTCGCCGGCCGGCCCTGGTGGGGATCCTGCGCGATCATGACGACCGGACGGTGCCACTTCTCGGCGAGCCGACCGGCCACGATCCCGATCACGCCCGGGTGCCAGCCGCGTTCGGCGAGCACGACCGCGGGGTCGGACCGGGGGTCGAACCGCTCCTTCGCCTGCTTCGCGGCCGCCAGCTGGATGCTCCGCTCCTCGTGCTCCCGCAGGGCGTTCAGCTCGTGGATGTAGGCGGCGAGCTGCTCGGCCCGGGCGTCGTCGCCGGTCGTGAGCATCTCGATCCCGCTCGCCGCCTTCCCCATGCGGCCGGCGGCGTTGAGCCTCGGCGCGAGCCGGAAGGCGACGTCCTCGCTCTCGAGCTGCGACTTCTCGTGGAGGCTTGCAAGCTCGAGGAGCTTCGCGATCCCGGCGCCGCCGCGGCTCCGCAGCGACTCGAGGCCGTGGCGGACGGTGATCCTGTTTTCATCGACGAGCGGCACGACGTCGGCGATCGTGCCGAGGGCCGCCAGGCCGATCGCCCGCAGGAGCATCTCTCGCAGTCGCGGCGTGACCTGCTTTGCGCCGCTAACGCGGGTGGCGATCGCCCAGGCGAGCTTGAAGGCGACGCCCGCGCCGCAGAGGTCGCCGAACGGGTAGCCCGCGCCGGGCAGCCGCGGGTGGACGAGCACGTCGGCCTCCGGCAGCGTGTCGGCGAAGGTGTGGTGGTCGGTGACGATGAGCTCGAGGCCGAGCTCGCGGGCCCGCCTCGCCTCGGCCACGCTCGCGATCCCGCAGTCGACGGTGACCACGACCTTCGCCCCCTTCGCCGCGAGCGCCGCGAGCGCCTCGCCGTTGAGGCCATATCCCTCCTCGAAACGGTCGGGCACGTACCAGGAGACGGCGGCATCGACCGCCTCGAGGCAGTTGGTGAGGATCGCCGTGGCGGACATGCCGTCGGCGTCGTAGTCGCCGTAGATGACGATCGGCCGACCCGCCCGCGCGGCCGCGAGCAGCCGGTCCGCCGCTTCCGGAACGCCGGGCAGGGTCTCGGGATCGCGGAGGTCGGAGAGCGTGCCCGCGAGGAACCGCTTCACCTCGGCCGGATCGACGAGCCCTCGGGCCGCGAGCAGCTGGGCAAGGATCGACGACACGCCGCACGTTCGTTCGAGGTCCGCCACGAGCTGCCGGTCGTGCGGACGGATGAGCCAGCGCTTCGGCACCCAACGACTCCTTTCGATTGCGGACCGGCAGTATAGACGGTACAAAACCGACCGTCGCGAGGCCGCACAACGCGGCTGAGTGAACCGCGACGATCGTTCAGCCGATTCAGGGACGTTTCTGACATGCCCCCCGTCGATATCCCCGTTCGTGACAACCCGGTTCCTCATGCCCGCCTCCACGACGTCGTCCTGCTCGACCCGCCGCAGAAGCCGAAGCGGGAGGACGTGCCGGCCGACAAGGTGCTCTGCGAGTTCTGCACGGCCAAGTGCTGCCGCTACTTCGCCCTGCCGATCGACACGCCCGAGACCCGCGAGGAGTTCGAATACATCCGCTGGTTCCTGCTCCACGACCACGCCACCGTCTTCACCGAGGACGGCGACTGGTATGTCTGCGTCCACACCGTCTGCAAGCACCTCCAGGACGATCACCGCTGCGGCATCTACGAGACGCGGCCGCAGATCTGCCGCGAGTACACGACGAAGGAGTGCGAATACGAGGACGACTGGGTCTACGACCAGTACTTCGAGACCGCCGAGCAGGTGGAGGAGTACATGGATGCCGTTCTCGGCCCGGACGGCGACCGGATCGGCGACGGCCATCGGAAAAAGAACCGCAAAAAGTCGATC
Source organism: uncultured Chitinophagaceae bacterium (assembly GCA_964585575.1). Taxonomy (GTDB): domain Bacteria; phylum Planctomycetota; class Planctomycetia; order Pirellulales; family UBA1268; genus UBA4655. The sequence goes on along the minus strand of CAZPEM010000086.1, from coordinate 6,916 downwards.
CGCGGCAGGAAGCCGCCGCTCCTTCCCGTGATCTCTTCATGATCGAACCGCGCACGCTCAAAGGCTTCCGGGACCACCTGCCGGCGCAGGCGCTCGCCCGCGAGCGGATCCTCGACGTCGCCCGGCAGGTCTACCGGTCGTATGGCTTCGCGCCGATCGACACGCCGGCGCTCGAATACCTCGAGATCCTCACCGGCAAGGGGAGCGAGGAGACCGACAAGCAGCTCTACCGCTTCAAGGACCACGGCGGCCGCGACGTCGGCATGCGGTTCGATCTGACCGTGCCATTCGCCCGCTTCGCCGCGCAGCACCTCCACGAGTTGGGTCTGCCCTTCAAGCGGTACCACATGGCGACCGTCTGGCGCGGGGAAAACACGCAGCGGGGACGCTACCGCGAGTTCATGCAGTGCGACTTCGACACGATCGGCACGACGAGCCCGGCGGCCGATCTCGAGATGGTGCTCGTGGTGCACGACCTCCTGCGTGCGATCGGCATCGAGAAGTTCACGATCCGCGTCAACGACCGGCGGCTCCTCGCCGGGCTGCTCGAGTCGCTCGGCCTGGCCGACCGCTCGACCGACGTGCTGCGGTCGCTCGACAAGCTCGGCAAGCTCGACGCCGCTGGGGTGGTCCGCGAGCTCGTCGCCCACGGGGTCGCAGCCGACGCCGCGGAGAAGCTGCTCACGGCCGCCTCGCTCACGGGATCCGCGACGAGCGTGCTCGAGCAGATCGCGCCGAGTGTCGCCGCGAGCGAGCGGGGCCGCGCCGGGCTCGAGGCGATCCGGGCGATCATCGACGGAAGCCGCGAGGCGGGCATCGCCGACGGCCGCGTCGTCGTCGATCCGTCGATCGCCCGCGGGCTCGACTACTACACCGGGCTCGTGCTCGAGACGTTCCTCGACGAACTGCCGACGCTCGGGAGCGTCTGCTCCGGAGGACGCTACGACAATCTCGCGGGGCTCTACACCCGGGAGCCGCTGCCGGGGGTCGGGGCCTCGCTCGGCCTCGATCGCCTTCTCGCCGGGCTCGAGGAACTCGGCCGGCTTTCTACCCGGGAGACGCCGGCCGAGATTTTCCTCGTGCATTTCGATGCCGCCCACCTTGGCGACTACCTGCGGATCGCCGCGGCGCTGCGGGCCGCCGGCCTGCCGGTGGAGTTCTTCCCCGAGCCGCGGAAGCTCGGGCAGCAGTTGAAGCTCGCGGCGAAGCGGGGGCACCGGATCGCGATCGTCGCCGGCTCGGAGGAGTTTTCGAAGGGCACCGTCCAGCTGAAGGACCTCGCCGCCCAGACGGCGACCTCGGTCGACTGGCATGGCGACGTCGCCGTGCTCGTCGATGCCGTCCGGTCGAAGCTCGAGGTCATCCGCGGCGGGTATTCGGGGTAGGGCCGGCGGGCCGCCGAACCCGGTTTTCCGCGGTTGCGAATGGTCGCCGAACCCGGTTTTCCCGGGATGCGTATGATGCAGTGCGGCCACCGAACCGAGTCGGCCGCAGGGAGGTTTTTCGATGCCGATTTTCTTCGATCCGAATTACTTGCTCGCCGTCGCCCCGGCCATGCTGTTGGCGTTTTGGGCTCAGTGGCGGGTGCGGTCCTCCTTCGCCGCCGCCGCCCAGCAGCCCGCGCCGCTCTCCGGGGCGGCTGCCGCCCGGCACATCCTCGACTCGGCGGGCGCCACGGACGTCCAGATCGAGGAGGTTCCTGGCGACCTGACCGACCACTACGACCCGCGGGAAAAGGTGCTCCGCCTTTCCCACCACGTCTACGGCTCGCGGTCCCTCGCAGCCGTCGGGATCGCCGCCCACGAGGCCGGTCACGCCCTCCAGGACGCGCAGGGCTACGCGATGATGACGGTGCGGAACGCCGCCGTCGGCGTGGCGCAGATCGGCAGCGGCGTGGGGATGTTCGTCTTCATGATCGGGCTGGGCATGGCGCTTGCGCCGCTGGCGTGGCTCGGCATCGCGCTCTTTGCCGGGACGGTCTTCTTTCAGCTCGTGAACCTGCCTGTCGAGTTCGACGCGAGCAACCGCGCGAAGGCGCAACTCGTCGAGCTGGGAATCGTGCCGACGTCGGAAATGTCGTACGTGAACAACGTCCTCAACGCGGCCGCCTGGACCTACGTCGCCGGCACGCTTCAGAGCATCCTGACGATCCTCTACTACGCGAGCCTGCTCAGCGGCCGCAGCTCCGACGAGTGACGGATCGGCGGTACTCGGCGATCAGTGCTGGCTTGATCAGTGCTGGCTTGATCAGTGGTGGCTTGATCAGTGGTGGCTTGATCAGTGGTGGATCGAATAGAGCAGGATGTTGAGGGCGATCTTCTCGGCGTCGGCCCGATCGTAGCCTGTGCACTCGAGCGAGTTTTGCTTTTCGAGCGCGCAGGAGAGGTCATACGGTGAGAAGATCACCGCCCACCGGTCGCCCAGGCGGATCCCTTCCAGCCGCGGGGCGGTCCGCCGGATCTTCGCCTCGAGCGGGCCGTCACCGCCCGCCGGCACCCGCAGCACGACCTGGCGGATGTCGTAGCCGCCATACTCGGCCGACGTGAAGATCGGGTCGTCCGCGGGAATCGGTTCGAGCTTCGCTCCCTTCATCACCTGCTCGATCTCCGTGCGGAACGACGCCGTGAAGGCCGGGGAGCCGCAGACGCTGTCGGCCAGCAGCATGCCGCCGCGGGTGAGGAACTCCCGGAGGCCATCCCTCGCCCGACCGTCGAAGGCGAAGCCCTGCCTGCCGTGCATGAAGAGAAGGTGGTAGTCGAGTATTTTCGGGTCGCCGGGCTCGACGCGGGAGGGAGTCGTGTCGACGCGGACACCGAGTTCCCTGGCGGCGGCCCGCAGCATGTTGGCGACGGCCGCCGGTGCCGCGTCGCACATTCCCGCATGCTTCAGCTTGCCGATCGCGACGTGCCCCCGCTCGAAGCGGGCCTGTGGATTCGACGCGCTCCTGTCGATCGCGAAAAGCTCGTCCTTCCGTTTCACGTCGCGGTTGGTGGCGTAGGCCAGCACGTTCGCGCCGATGGCGAGCGCCGCATCGACCTCCTCCTTCAGGCGGCCCGGCTTCGACGCCGCCGGGTTGCCCCGGAGCTCCCAGAGGCAGGAAAGGCTCGCGGCCGCGGCGTCCGCGGCACCGTCCGGCGGGGCGTAAATGACGCAGGTGCGGCAGCCGTAGTCGATGCCCATGAGCGGCCGCTGGAAATCCGGCTTCACGATCGTCTCGGCGTGCCAGGCCGGATGCTCGGGGGGCAGGAGATGGAGCTGGTACTCCGGCTCGGGAAAGACCTCGGCGAGAAACTCGCGGAACTGCGAGTCGAACTCCTGGCTTCTCGGGCAGCAGGCCTCGGCGAACACGAATCCTCCCTCGTCGATGTATTCCCTCACCCGCTTGCCGGCGGCCGGTCCGAGGTCGAAGCGGTCCTTCCCCGAAATCCAGAGCACCGGCGCCTGCATCAGGTCGTCGAGCCGCGCCGAGGGGGTCTCGACCACGTGCCAGGAGAGGCCGGCGGGATAGTCGGCCCGCCAGGTGTCGAGTGATTCGAGGTGCTCGACGAGGTTGGCGATGTCGTGGCCGTGACGGTTCCAGTCCGCCTCCGGAAGGTGGCGGCTCTTCCCTACGATGACCGGCCGGCGGCCCTTGGCGAGGAAGAGCAACGCGAAGCTCGTCGCGACGACCGGGTCCTCGATCCTTCCCGGACGGAACGAGCCTGTGATCCCGTCCTGGCTGGCCAGGAAAAACTTCGATCCCTCGCGGAACCAGTCGTGCTCGCCGATGTACCGTCTGGCGGTGAATCGGCCCACCCGCTCGAGACCGTAGAGATAGTAGTAGTGCCACGTCGGCCCATAGGCGGGGTTCTGGGTCACCGTGAAGTTGGAGGCGAGCCATTCGAGTCCCTTTTCGATCGGCTGCGGCGAGTTCGACCCGCCGCAGCACCGTATCGCGTCGCCCCCGGCCCTGGCGGCCGGGCTGCCGATGTGCTGGGAGGTGATCCAGACGCTGGCGATCCCCGCGCAGGTCATGCTGCCCGATGGTGCGCGGCTGCCCCTGATCTCGTTGCGGCCGTCGAGTTCCATCTGGTAGCCCCACGAGCCGTTCGCGTTGCCGCAGGCGACCCAGTAGTTGTGGGCACGCCGCCAGACCTCCTGCCTCACCTTCACGCCCGCGCGGTCGGCTTCGTGGAGCGCGAGAACCGCGAACTGCGAGTTGGAGTTGTCGCCCGAGCCGCGGCCCGGGGCGTATCCCCAGGATCCCGTCGCCGCCCCTTCCGAGACCTGGCTCAGCTCGAGCCACTTCACGTTCCGCTCGAGCAGCACGCGGTCGGCCGGAGACCGCACCATTGCGAGCACCATCGTCTGGAGGGACACGGAATAGGTCTCGTCGGGCACCTGCGCCCGCAGCCAGTCGAGCGATCGCCGCATGCCGTTGTGCTTCGCCGGCACCCCGGCGTTCAGCAGGGCGAGCGTCACGAGCGCCGTCGCCCCGACGCGGGTGTCTTCCGTGCGGAAGGAGCACTCCCAGAATCCGTTCTGCCGCTGCTGCGAGAGGAGCCACGCGGTCGATCGCTCGATCGCCTGCTGGATCTGCGTCGAGGCGGGCGGGGCGTCGTCCGCCCGCGTCGGCGGAGCCACACCGACATTCAACACCGCCACGATGAGGGCGATCGAGAGGAAACCATGGAATCGGGTGCGGCCGATCGACATGCTCCCAGTTTACACCCCCGGCCCGACGCCACGCCTTCGGGCCGAACTCGCCGCCGTTCGTTTGCCGGTTTCGGCCGGCTCGTCGATACTGAGAGACTCCCGGAAGTTCGGAATCCCAGGCGCCCTCCCACGTGTCCACCGCACGCCCCAAGACGATCGACGACGTGCTGCAGGAGTTCGCGCAGCACCGCAGGCTGATGCAGGAGGAGCTTCAGAAGGTGATCGTCGGGCAGTCCGACGTGATCGAGCAGCTCTTCGCGGCGATCTTCACCCGCGGGCACTGCCTGCTCGAGGGCGTTCCAGGCCTCGCGAAGACCCTCATGGTCTCGACGCTCGCCCGGATCCTCGACGTGGGCTTCAAGCGGGTGCAGTTCACGCCGGACCTCATGCCTTCCGACATCACGGGCACGAACGTGCTCGAGGAGGACGAGACGGGGCGGCGTCACTTTCGTTTCGTCGAGGGACCGGTGTTCACGAACATCCTCCTGGCCGACGAGATCAACCGCACGCCGCCGAAGACGCAGGCGGCCCTGCTGCAGGCGATGCAGGAGCGGGAGGTGACCGTCGGTCAGCAGACGCTCGCGCTGCCCGATCCCTTCTTCACGATCGCCACGCAGAACCCGATCGAACAGGAGGGAACCTACCCTCTGCCAGAGGCCCAACTCGATCGATTCATGTTCAACATCAAAGTCGGCTATCCGACGGCCGCCGAGGAGGAGCAGATCCTCATGGCGACGAGCCGGTCCGAGAGGCCGGAGGTGCGGAAGGTGCTCTCGGGACGCGCGATCGTGAACATCCAGAAGCTCGTGGCGGGCGTGGTCGTGAGCGACTATGTCGTGAAGTACGTCGCGAAGCTCGTGCGGGCGACCCGCCCGAAGGATCCGGCGGCGCCGAAGTACGTCGCGGAGCTCGTCGACTGGGGTGCCGGGCCGCGGGCCGGGCAGTTTCTCATCCAGGGAGGCAAGGCGCTCGCGGCGATGGACGGCCGTTTCAGCGTTTCGCTCGACGACGTGCGGCGGATCGCCGTGCCCGTGCTGAGGCACCGCATCGCCACGAACTTCCAGGCGCAGGCCGACGGACTCACCAGCGAGTCGATCGTCGAGCGGCTCGTGCGAGAGATCGAGGAGCCCGAGATCCCGAAGCTCGTGAAGTGACCTCGGGGGGCGATCCACATGGTCCGTGCCGTCGAGGAATACCTGAAGCCGGAGGTCGTCCGGCAGATCTCGCGGCTCGACCTGCGGGCGCAGTTCATCGTCCGCGGCTTCCTCCAGGGGCTGCACTCGAGCCCCTACCAGGGCTTTTCGGTCGAGTTCAGCGAGCACCGCAAGTACGTGCCGGGCGACGAGCCGAAGGACATCGACTGGCTCGTCTACGCGAAGACCGACAAGTATTACGTGAAGAAGTTCGAGGCCGAGACCAACATCACCGGCTACCTCGCGGTGGACACCAGCGGCTCGATGGCCTACACGTACCGCCAGGAGCTCACGAAGCTCGACTACTCGATCTCGCTCGCCGCGGCGCTCTGCTGGCTGATGGTGCACCAGCAGGATCCGTGCGGCCTGCTCGTGTTCGACGAGAAGATCAAGGCGAGCCTGCCGGCGAAGTCGCGACGGTCGCAGATCGGCAACGTGCTCTCGGCGCTCGCGAAGGTGAAACCCTCCGGCACGACCGACATCGCGAGGAGCCTCGGGCAGGTGGCGGCGATGCTGCGCCACCGCTCGCTCGTGATGGTCTTCAGCGACCTGCTCGCCGAGGCGGCGCCGGTGCGGGAGTCGTTGTCGCGACTGCGTCACCGGGGCCACGACGTGATCCTCTTCCACGTGCTCGACGAGGCGGAGGTGCGGTTTCCGTTCTCCGGCACGACGGAGTTCACGGATCCCGAATCGACCGAAAAGGTCGTGGTCGATGCCGACGCGGTGCGGAAGGACTACGTCGACCGCGTGACGGCCTTCCGAGACGATTATCGATCGTGGTGCTTCAAGGCCGGGGTCGACTACGTGCCGCTCGACACGAGCATGCAGTTCGACCGGGCCCTCACCGGCTACCTCACGAGCCGCCGCAACCGATTCTGAACCGGGCGTCCGCCACCGACGCGTCGAGCGTGAGAGGTTCGGGGCTGCCCGTATGCCGCTCGCCGGACGTTCGCCACGGCCCTCCGGGCCTTCACTCACTCGGAGCTGACTGGCGCTTCGGCATCCTGCCTGCGCTGGTCAGCTACGCC
>CAZPEM010000085.1:0-14326 GCA_964585575.1 uncultured Chitinophagaceae bacterium | reverse complement strand
GGATGCCGGCGGCGACGAGGCCCGCGTAGTGGGCCATGTCGACCATCAGCTTCGCACCGACCTCACGGGCAATCTCGGCGAACTTCCCGTGCGGGATCTCCCGCGGATAGGCGCTCGCTCCCGCCACGATCAGCTTCGGCTTGTGCTCGCGGGCGAGGCTCGCGATCTGGTCGAAGTCGAGCCGGTGGTCGTCGCGGCGGACGCCGTAGTGGACGAACTTGTAGAGCACGCCCGAGGCGTTGAGCTTCATGCCGTGGGTGAGGTGGCCGCCGTGGGCGAGGTCGAAGGCGAGCACGGTGTCGCCGGGGGCGATCGCCGTCATGTAGACGGCCGCGTTGGCCTGGCTGCCGGAGTGCGGCTGCACGTTGACGTGCTCGGCGCCGAAGAGCCGCTTGAGCCGCTCGCGGGCGAGATCCTCGACCGTGTCGACGAACTCGCAGCCGCCGTAGTAGCGGTGGCCGGGGTAGCCCTCGGCGTACTTGTTGGTGAGGACGCTGCCCACCGCCTGCATCACGGCGGGGCTCGTGAAGTTCTCGCTCGCGATCATCTCGAGCCCTTCCTGCTGCCGAGTCTGCTCCGCGACGATCGCCGCGTGGATCTCGGGGTCATCCGACTCGATGAAGGTGAGCGAATGCGACCCAGTTTTGCCGAGCGAATGAGACACTTCGTCCTCCTGGAAAATCACGTGCGGAAAGCCCGCCGGTCAGGCCGCGGGCCGATGCCGAGGCCGCATTGTACGACGCCGAATTGTAGCCGACGACCGCGACGGCGGTGCAGCCGCGCCGCTACCCGCTTCGAAACATCGCCTCCACCCGCTGCCGCTCGCGGTCGATCTGCTCGCCGGTGGCTCCCAGCCGTTCCAGGATCCTCACGGCGAAGGCGAGGGCCACCTCCCCTTCCGCCGCAAACACGTCCTCGGCGCCCGCCCGCTGCAGCTTCGGCAACTCGCGAACGTACTGCGTTCGGGCGAGGACGTGGATGCCGGGGTTGATTTCCCTCGCGCGACGAATGATCTCCTCGTCGAGTCCCCCCGCCCCCGAGGTGAGGATGAGGTTGTCCGCCCGGGCCACGCCCGCCTCCATGAGCACCTCGGGCCGGCTGGCGTCGCCGTAGATCGCACGAACGTCGAAGACCTGGAGCCTCCGGACCGTGTCGAGATTCAGCTCGATCACCGTCGGCTCGATGCCGTTGTCGAGCAGGAGCTCCGTGACCGTCTCGCCGACGGGCCCGTAGCCGACGACGATCGCCCGCCTGCTCGGCGCCTGCTCGTCGGCAGGCTGCTCCTCGTCGGGCACCGCGGCCGTCGGCAGCAGCTGGCCGAGCCAGCGGTCGAACAGGTCGATCGACCGGTAGAGCAGCGGGTTGAGCGTGATCGACACGATCGCCGTCGCCACGAGCGTGTTGACGGCGTCGGCCGGCATCACCCCGAGCTGCGAGCCGAGGGAGGCGAGAATGAACGAGAACTCGCCGATCTGGGCGAGCGCCACCGCCACCGGCAGCGCGATCCGCCGCGGATAGCCGAGGCCGAGCACGATCGCGACCGCGGCGAGCGGCTTGCCCACGAGCACGATCGCCAGGGCCAGCGCGACCGCCCACGGCGACCGCATGGCCGCGACCGGGTCGAAGAGCATCCCCACCGACACGAAGAAGAGCACCGCGAACGCGTCCCGCATCGGCAGGGCGTCGGAAGCGGCCCTGAGGCTGAACTCGCTGCGGCCCACCACCATGCCGGCGAGGAACGCGCCCAGCGCCATCGACACGCCGAACACCTTCGCCGAGCCGACGGCGATCCCCAGCGCGATCACGAGCACGGCCAGGGTGAAGAGCTCCCGCGACCGCGTGGCCGCGACCCGTTCCATCACCCACGGGATGACCCGGCCCCCGACGACGACGGTCATCGCCACGAGGGCCGTCATCTTCAACGCCGCGACGGCGACCGCGGCGGCGATCCCGCCCGGCGCCGCTTCCTCCCGTCCCGCCACGGCGGGCAGCACGACGAGCGCCACCACCGTGAGCAGGTCCTCGACGACGAGCCAGCCGACCGCGATGTGGCCGGCCCGCGTGTGGAGGTCGTTGTTGTCGGAGAGCACGCGGATGAGCACCACGGTGCTCGCGACCGCGACAGCCCCGCCGAAGATCACCGCCGTCGGCCACTCCCAGCCCAAAAACCGCCCGGCGAGCGCCCCGAGGAGGGTCGCCACGCCGCTCTGCACGAGCGCGCCCGGCACGGCCACCCGCCGCACGGCGAGCAGCTCCCGGAAATGAAAATGGAGCCCCACGCCGAACATCAGCAGGATCACGCCGATCTCCGCCAGCTGCTCGGCGAGCCCGCGGTCGGCCTGGAATCCGGGCGTCGCCGGGCCGACGACGACGCCCGCGAGAAGGTAGCCGACGATCGGCGACAGCCTCAACTGCTGGGTGATGAAGCCGAGCACGAGGGCGGCGGCGAGGCCGCCGGTGAGCGTGAGGATGAGGTCGACGTCGTGCATGGCATGCGGCGGCCGCGCCGCTCAGAAGTAGCCTTCCCGTTTCTTCTTCTCCATCGAGCCGGCCTCGTCCTTGTCGATCAGCCGCCCCTGCCGCTCGCTCGTGTTCGCCAGGAGCATCTCCGTGATCACCTCCGGCACGGTCGTGGCGGTCGATTCATGGGCCGCCGTCAGGGGATAGTCGCCCATCGTGCGAAACCTCACCCGCTTCATCACGGGCGTCTCCCCCGGCTTCAGGCGAAACCGCTCGTCGTCCACCATGATCCACTGGCCTTCGCGTTCGACCACGGGCCGCTCCGCCGCGAAGTAGAGCGAGACGAGCGGGATCCGCTCGCGGTGGATGTACTGCCAGACGTCGAGCTCGGTCCAGTTCGAGAGCGGGAAGACGCGGATGTTCTCGCCGCGATTGATCCGGGTGTTGTAGAGGCTCCAGAGCTCCGGCCGCTGGTTCTTCGGATTCCACTGGTGGTGCGAGTCGCGGAAGGAAAAAACGCGTTCCTTGGCCCGCGACTTCTCCTCGTCGCGGCGGCCGCCGCCGAGCGCCGCGTCGAACCGATGCATCGTGAGCGCCTCGACGAGCGCGTGGGTGTTCATGGTCGGCGTGTAGACGCTGCTCGGGTAGTCGAACGGGTTCATCCCCGACGCGATCGCCCGCTCGTTGACGTGCACCATCAGCTTGAGCCCGTGCTCGGCGCAGTAGCGGTCGCGGAAGGTGATCATCTCACCGAAGTTCCAGGTCGTGTCGATGTGGAGGAGCGGAAAGGGCACCGGCCCTGGCGCGAAGGCCTTGCGGGCGACGTGCAGCATGCACATCGAGTCCTTGCCGATCGAGTAGAGGAGCACGGGGTTCTCGAACCCGGCCGCCACCTCCCTGATCACGTGGATCGCCTCGGCCTCGAGGGTGTCGAGATTCCGCAATCCGTAGCTCATGCTTCGTCGCTCCTTCAGGTGAGTCGCTCTTCAGGTGAACAGCCGCCGCTTCGCCTGGTCGGCGATGAGCCGCACGGCCGGGTGGGTGATCCGCCGCTCGACGGAAATACCGTAGAACCGCTCCCGTACGCGGTCGAGTTCGCCGACCCAGGCGACCTTGTAGCGGCGGCAGATCTCGCGGCGGACCACGGTCGGCGCCGCAAACAGGCCGAGCCCGTGCTCGCCGAGCGTCTGCAGCATCGCCATGTCCTCGACCTCTCCGACCACCCTCGGCTGGATGCCATGGACGTCGAACCACTGGTCGAGTGACTGGCGGACGGCGGTGTTGGTCGTTTGCAGCAGCATCGGGGCCCCGTGGAGCGACCGCGGGAACTTCCGCCTGGCGTCCCGGGCCAACTCCACCGCGCCGAAGATCGAGACGGTCGTCTCGCCGAGGAGGTGGCTGAAGGCCCGCACCTTCAGCGACGGCATCATCGGCGCGTCGGCGACGACCAAATCGAGGGCGTGGACCGCAAGTTCGCCGAGCAGCCTCTCGGTCTTGTCGATCCGCACGTGGAGCCGGAAGGCCGGCCGCATCGCGAGCGCCGGCTCGAGCAGCCGGTAGGTCGTCAGCTTGGGCAGGGCGTCGGAGACCCCGACCCGGAATCTCTTCGGCGCCGCCTGCGGCTCCCCCTTCACCGTCTGGAGCAGCTCGCGGCCGAGCGCGAAAATTTCGTCGGCGTAGCGGAAGATTTTCTCCCCGTCGGTCGTGAGCCGGAGATTCCGCCCCTGCCGCTCGAACAGCCTCTGCCCGAGCGACCGCTCGAGCGTGCGAACCTGCGCGCTCACCGTCGGCTGGGCGACGTGGAGCGCCGCTGCCGCCTTGGAGACGCTCTGCTCCCGGGCGACGGTCCAGAAGTAGAGCAGGTGGTGGTAGTTGAGCCAGTCCATGCGGATCGTGCGGCGCGGTTCGGGCGGCGGGCCAGGTCCTCACGGCCCCGCGACCGCGAGGTCGACGGGCTCGACGCGGCCCGACTGAAGGTCGAAGATACCGCCTGCGACGACCAGCTTCCCAGAGGAAACGAGCGACGAGATCACGGTCGATCCCTCGACGAGCGTCTGGGCCTGGATCCGAACGTTTTCCAGCACGGCTCGGGCGACGTCGCCCCGGGCGGCCCGCACGGCCGGGCGAATGTGCTGGAAGAGCGCCGAGATCTGCCCCGGAACGGGATCCCCCTTCGCGGCCGCCGACACGGCGCCGCAGGAGGTGTGGCCGAGCACGTAGAGCACCTTCGCGCCGAGCACCTCGGTCGCGAACTCGAGGCTCGCGATGTTCTCCGTCGCGGCCACGTTGCCCGCGATCCTCGTGACGAAGAGGTCGCCGAAGCCTTGGTCGAAGACGATTTCGATCGGCACCCTCGAATCGGCACAGCCGAGAAACGCGGCGAACGGCGTCTGCCTCGGGGCCACCTCCCGCAATCGATCGATGTCCCGATTCGGTGCGGCCGTCTTGCCGGCGGCGAACCGCTCGTTGCCGGCCTGTAGGAAGGCGACCGCCTCCCGCGGGCTCATGTCTCCCGGCGGGACGACCGACGAAGGCGAGGCGAGCGACGACGGCGGCGCCGCCACCAGCCCGGGAAGCCCGGCAGCGGCCACGCCGCCGACCGCGGCGGACGCGAGCCACCGCCTTCGAGCCTGGACCGTCTTGCCGCCGTGCATGCACATGGGGACCTCCGAGGAAAACTGGCCGTGGGCGGCCGGGGGGCGTGTTTCCGGTGAACCCGAAGGAAGCATCGGTTCGTTCAAAGGCAGATCACAAATAGATACTTTTTTACCTTTCATAGAAAAAATAGATGCACATCATCGCCTGCCGATGCATGCACAGCATCGCCTGGCGAGCGATCAGTCTTCCGATCGGCGCAGGGTGACCTCGACCTCGCCGTCGTTGTCGCCCAGTTGCGTCCAGTCATCGGCGCACCGCAGCACCAACCGGCCGGCGGCCGGCGCCGAAAACGCCCCCTTCTCCCCCAGGGCGAACGGGTCGGAGAGCGTGAAGCCGGCGTCGGTCTCCGCGAGCACCGCCCCCTCGAGCCGACCCCGGCCGGCCGCGTCGCCGGCCGCCGTGCATGGGTCGCCGGCAGCCGCCGTCTGCCAGGTGCCTGCCGCCTCGAACGCATACGTTCCGGGCTGCGCCAGTTCCAGGCCGCTCGCCTGCCAGCCCGCCCGCGCCTTGACCTTCGCTCCGAGGCTCCCCCCGGCCTGCAGCTTGCGAAACCGGGCCTTCCACGGCCAGGCCGCAAGATCGGAACGGTAGCCGTTGCCCACGTGCCGCAGGAACTGGTCGTACTCGAACGACACCTGCTTGGCGACCGGCCCGTAGACAGACTCGAACGACACGCCCGGCTGATCCTCCATGAGCGCGATCGCCAGCGGCTTGAAGCGGTCGGCGTAGTTGGGATTGAAGGCGAGCATGTGACACAGCGCCCACCGCCAGGCATAGTCCTGCCAGGTGCCCGCCAACGTCCGCCCCGGCACCGCGATCTCGAGCAGCCTGCGCTTGGGCTGGGCCCGCTGCAGATATCCCATCACGCCCGGATCGACGTCGACGGCCGTCTCCCCCTCCTTCCAGTACTGGCCCAGTTCGGCGACGCCCTCGGCCAGCCAGGTCGGCCCGGTCGAGCCGAACGTCATGTGGCAGAAGCCGTGGGTGCATTCGTGCTGGATGACGCCGTGGTCGGCGCAGGAGTAGAGCGTCGCCTTCCGCTGGTCGCCGAGCCGGAGATTGAAGCAGATCCCCGCCCCCTCGCGGATCTTGGCGACGCCGGCAGCCTCGGTGAGCGTGCCCGGCGGAAACGCCGCCAGGTCACGGACGATGAAGCCCTCGATCGGCCCGGCCGGGCCGCGACCGAAGTACCTCTCCAGCTGCCCCGCCATGCGTTCGAGCTTGTCGAGGATGATCTTCGCCTCACGATCGGAGACGTCGGTGAGGAACGCGAAGTGTGCCGAGCGGACGAGCCGCGGCTCCTTCTTCGGCTCGTCGGACAGGGCACGGTACTTGTTGGCGAGCTTCTCGTCCCCCTTTTCCTTGACGGCCGCGGCCGCGGCAGTCTCCACCATGAGCGTCTTGGCCACGATGTCGCCGCTGCTGAGCCGCACGGCCTCCAGCCGCGTCACCGTGGCCCCCGGCTCGATCCGCTTGAGATCGCCGCTTTCCAATCGCGTGGCGGCGTCTTCGGCCACCTTGAAGGCGAGCACCGTCTTGCGGTGGAAGGCCTTGTCTTGCGGGAGTTCGACGACGAGCCGGCCCTTGGCGGCCGACTTCACCGCCGCGGTGACCGTACAGTCGGCGAACTCCGCGGCCTTCTCGGGCTCGGTCGGCATCGTCACGCCGATCGTGGCGCCGGCGGCGTCGATGAGCGCGATCGCAGCCAATTCGCCCTCGGACTTGCCGAGCCGGTTCAGCCTCCCGGCAAAGCTCACCACCTGCCCCGGCTTGAGCTTCGCGACGTCGAACCCGCCGGTCACCCGCACGTCGGCCGGGAAGGCGAGCAGACGACCGTCGGCGAGCGACACGCCCTTCTCATCCTTGGCCTGCACGCGGACCTCGTGCCGCTTGCCTGCCGCATCACGAACCGTCAGCCGCCCGCCGGTCGCCGCCTCGACGACCCCCCCGATAGTGAACTGCTCCACGACCGACACCTGGCCCCGGGCCGTGCCACCAAGCCCGGCGACCATACCGGCCACGAGGGCGGCACGCAGCGATCCCGACGTGCGATTCATGAGCGACATCATGCTGATTACCGAGTGGAATCCGATGCGACCGGGTTGATACATCATGCACCGTCCGCGTTCCCCCGACACGCGACGGATTGCCTGCGGGAAACCACGCCCCGGCGATCATACGGCGCAGCGATCTTACGGCGCAGCGATCTTGAACAGGGCTGTGTCGGTCCGCAGGTACATCGCCCCGCCGGCGAACGCGGGCGTGGCGAGCGTCCTTCCCGGGAGTTCGTTGATCTCGAGCCGCTCGAAGGTCCGGCCCGCGCGGACCCATGTCGCACGGCCCGCTTCGTCGAGGAACAGGATGCGGTCCGCAACGAGGATCGGCGACGCCGAGTAATTGCCGCCGAGCCGCTCGGTCCAGTGGACCTCGCCCGTCTTGGCATCGACGGCGGAGGCAATGCCCTTGTCAGATACGAAGTAGAGGTCGTCCCCCACGAGCAGCGGCGACGGCGTGCTGGGGGCGGCCCGACTGAGCCGCCAAGCCACGTGCGTGTCGGTGAGATCGCCTGTTCCTCCCAGCCGAACGGCCAACAGTTCGGGCCGATCATAGTCGTGGTTGTAGATCACGAGGCCATGGCCGATCGCCGGCTGCGGCACCACCGACCAGCCGGCGGCCCGCACCTTCCAGCGTTCCTCGCCGGTGCCGGGGTCGTACGCGGCGCAGTGATCGCTTCCCGGGGCGACGACGAGCTTTTTCCCGTCGCTCTCCGTCACGGCCGGCGTGGCGAACGAGAAGCTGTTTCGGGCCTTCACCGACCGCGGCGTCCGCCACGCCACCCGGCCGGTCGCAGCGTCGACCGCAGCCACGAACGGGTCACTGGACCCGTCGCAGGTCACGATGAGCCTGCCGTCGATCAACACGGGCGACCCGCCGCTGCCATGCACCGGCGGGTAGGTGAGTTCCTCGCACCGCCAGACGATGCCGCCGTCGCGGGCGTCGAGCCGAGCCATGCCCAGCGGGCCGAAATGAACGTACACGGCCCCATCCCGGACGATCGGCGTGGGGCTGGCATGGCTGTTCTTGCCGTGGATCTTCGGCTGCATGTCGACGCGGAAGACCTCGCGATCCCAGACGATCTCTCCGCTGCCCGCGTCGATGGCCAGCGCCCGCAGCGTCATCCCCTTGCCCTCGGGCACCGCGGTGGTCAGGTAGACCCGATCGCCGACGACCACCGGTGACGACCAACCGAGCCCGGGAACGGCGGCCTTCCAGACGACGTTCTTCGTCTCCGACCACTCGACGGCGGGTATCGCTCCCTCGGCATGCCCGTCCGCATGCGGACCGCGAAACTGCGGCCAGTCAGGGGCCCCGGCGCCGACGACTCCGGCCAGAAGCAGATGGATCAGCGGCATACTACCCTCTCCTGAGAAGCAGCCATGGTTATACACCGCCCCGCGTCGCGTGTCGGTCGCCCCGACGGGAACCTGCGGATCAGACCACGGGCTCGCAGGGCCGCGTTTCAGGGGAGCGGTGCGGCCTCCGGTAGCGGTCCACGCTCCCCGACGTCGCCGACTCGGCGTTGCTCCATCGCCGCCTCCACCGCCCGCACCGCGTCTTCCGATCCCCGGAAGGCCGCGGCGGGAAAGCGGAACGGCCCGGCGAGCATGCGGGCGTAGATCGCCCCGCTGTCGAACCGGTTGAGGCTCGCGCCGGCAAGGTACTGCAGCCGCAGGTTGCGGTCGGTGGTGATCTCCGCGCCGGCGAGAAACTCCTGCAGGCTGTCGGCGGCCCCGACGCAGTTCGCAAACAGCTCCGCAACCGTGCCGATGCCCACGTCGGCGAGCGAGCCGCGGACGGCCGCGAACTCCGGCTGCTCCAGCCGCCGGGCGATCGCGTCCACGTCGATGACCGTCGGCCCGGGCTGACCGAGGAGCACGAGGTCGTAGCCCATGCCTCCAAGCGTGTTGCCGATCACGAGCCCGTCGGGAAAGACCTCGAAAAAAGTGGCGAGCTGGCTTTTCACGGCGGCGTCGTTCGTCTGGTAGAGCTGCACGAACAGCGTAAACACGCCCCCCGGCCGGAGCCGCGACTTCACCAGCTCGAAGAACTCGCGGGTGTAGAGGGTCGCCGCGCCCCGGACCCAGGGATCGAGGGGATCGGAGGTGATGGCGTCGTACGTCCGGGACGTCGAGAGGAGGTGATGCCGGCCGTCGTCGATCACCACGCGGACCTTCGGGTTGCGGAGCACCCCGCCGTTGTGGTCGCTGAAGTGCGCGAGCACCGCGCCGGGCACGAGCGGCTCGATCTCGACGATCGTCTCGGACTCCACCCGCGGGTCGAGCGACACCGCCCCCGCCGTCACGCCTGCGCCGCAGCCGATCACGAGCACCTCCCGCGGCGATTCGGGCACGAGCGTGGTCAGGTGCCCGAGGAGCCGCTGGAGCCGCATGTCATGCGACATGCTCGAGGCCTGGACCTTGCCGGCGTTGTGGTAGAGCGTCAAGCCGGCTGGCGTCCGAGTGACGGCCACGGAGGCCTGCAGCCCTTCGCCGACGTATACGAACTGATTGTCGCTCCCCCACAGCCCGCTGAACCGCCCGTAGGCGACGAGCGCGGGGGAGACCGGCGGCACGAGCCATGCGATGCCGGCAGCCCACGCCAGGGCGAGGCACGCGGCGGACAAGATCGCCACGCGGCCGCGGGCAGACGACCGCCAAGCCGTCGCCGCGACCGGGGCGAGGGCCAGGCCGGCCGCGACCGCGGCGACGAGGATCAGCAGCCGCTGCATGCCCTGTGAGGAGCACATCCAGACCAGCGGCGCCCCCGCAACCGCTCCCGCGATCGCCCCGAGCGTGTTCGCCGCGGAGGCTGCGGCCACCCGCCTGGCAGGGTCCTGCCCGTCGCGGGCGAGCGCCGCGACGGCCAGCGGGAAGCTCGCCCCCCACAGCAACGTCGCCGGCAGCACCGCCCAGAGGCAGCGGACGATATCGAGTTGGAACGTGGCGACCGCATCACGGCCGAGCGACGGATTGATGGGCCACGCCGGAAGCGAATGGGCGAGCTGAAACGCCGCCCACGCGATGCCCGCGGGGAGCAGCAGCTGACACAGGCCGAACGCCGTTCGGGCGTCGCCGGTCGCGCGGGTCAACGACGATGCCCACGCGCTGCCGAGGCCCAGCCCCGCAAGGAACACGGCGAGGATGATCGCGAAGGCGAACACGCTGCCGCCGATCTGGAGTGCGAGCAACCGCGTCCACACCACCTCGGCCGCCAGTGCCGCGAGCCCCGAGAGGCCGATCGCCACGAGCAAGCCGCGGTCGAGTGGCCGCCGCGCCGCCTCGGCCGGTGCGGCGGGCGCGGGAGCGGGCGTCGAGCGGGCGACGACCGCAGCCAGCGCCGCCACCGCGAGGTTGCCGGCCACCGCGACGCTCCCCGCCGTGAACAGATCGACCCGGGGAAGCAGGCCGTAGGCCGCGATCAGGCAGCCGCAGACCGCGCCCGCCAGATTGCCGGCGTAGAGCAGGCCCAGGCGGGCATCGGCGGCAGGAGTCCGCGCGACGAATCCGGCCAACACCGGCATCGTGGCCCCCATGAGCACCGTCGGCGGCAGCAGGCAGATGGCCGCGACGAGCCCTCGGATCACGAGGCCCGGATATCCAGCCGGCAGGCTCGCGGCATAGAGCGATCCGAGGGTCGGCGCCGCCCAGAGGAGCCCCGCCCCACACACCGCGATGCCGGCCTCGAGGGCGGCGTAGACCGCGAGCGGGTGCCGGCCGGCAGCGGTCAGCCGCGGGGCGATGAAGCTGCCGAGGCCCAGCCCCCCCATGAACGTCCCCAGCAGCACGGCCAGGGAGACCGCGGACGATCCGAGCGAGAGCTGCAGCAACTGAAACCAGACGATCTCGTGAACGAGCGCCCAGCCGCCGCCGACGGCGAACACCGCGATCACCACCGGCCAGGCCCATGCGGGCGCGGGCGACACCGCGCCGACGGCGTCGTGCAAGCTGGCCCGCGGTGCGGGCGACGTCGAATCGGTCGCGTTGACGCTGTGCATTACCCGCCCACCACGCGGATGCCGGGTCGCTCTGCAAAACTGCGATCGAAGGTCATGATCTCCGACACACCCTGCCGCTCCATGATCGCCACATGGAGGGCGTCCCGCGACGACAGCCTGCGGGTCTCCAGCACGATCGCCTTCGCCCGCTCGACGTCTCCGAGCTCAATTGGAAAGACGGAGTCCACGACCGCCAGCAAGATGGCGAAGGCCGGCTGAATGGCGTCACGGCGGTCGATCGCCGTGTAGCGGTGCAGGATTTCCTGGAACACCTCGGCATCGGTCACCAGCCGCTCGCTCGCCGCCACCATCTGCTCGAGCAGCCGCTGGGCGTCGATCTTGTGGGGGTGTCGCTTCCCCACCAGATACATCGGGATGTTCGAGTCGATGAAAATCACGGCCGCGAACGCCGCCGGCGCGGCGCGGGAGGCGGAGCAGCCGGGCCGGATGCCGCGCCACGGGCGATGTCGGCGAGCATCGCCTCGATGTCACCGGACGGAAAACCGTGCGCCGCGGCCGCCCTGATCGACGCGATCTTGCGGGCCGGGTCACCCGCCGGCCGCCGCTGCTTGGCCTCGTCGAGCGCCCGCCGCACCCAAGCCGCCACGGTGACCCGCTCACGGCGGGCAAGCCCCTGGATCTCCGCCAATTCCTGCTCCGCGAGGAGCACCTGCAGCCGCTTACTCATGCCATGAGTATAGTCGCAGAGTCCCATAAGCCAACATGATCTCGAGACGTGGCTGCCGAGGATCACCACCGCCCTGCCCTCTTCAAACGGCATCGATATTTTCTCTTCAACGATGCGTTTTATCTATTGGAACGATCGTCCCGGGATGCCGAAAACCTTCTGTGGCCGCAAGTCGGCCGCACCCCCCCGGGAGGTTCCGCGAGATCTATGGACACGCAGACGATCCTGGCGAACGTCCTCAGCCCGGCGGCGCTCTTCTTCGCCCTCGGTTTCCTGGCGGTGCTCGTTCGCTCCGACCTCGAACTGCCCTACCCGCTCCCGAAGTTCTTCTCGACCTACCTGCTCATTTCGATCGGATACACGGGGGGCGAGAAGCTCGCCCACGCGGGCCTGACGACGGAGGTGGCGGCGACGATCGCGGCCGCCATGGGGATGGCCCTCTTCGTGCCGTTCTACACCTTCTTCTTCCTCCGCCGAATCCTGAGCGTCTACGACGCCGCCGCGATGGCGGCCACCTACGGCTCGATCAGCATCGTGACCTTCGTCGTGGGGACGGAATTTCTCAACCGGCAGCAGGTCGGGTTCGGCGGCCACATGGTGGCGGTGATGTCGATGATGGAGTCGCCGGCCGTGATCATGGGGATCATGCTCGTGCGGATCTTCGCGCCGCGTGAGTCTGTCGGAACTTCACAGGGGAGGCCCGGCCTGAAGGGGATCCTGCACGAGTCGTTCTTCAACGGGACCGTGCTCCTGCTCATCGGCAGCCTCGTCATCGGCGTGATCACGGGGCCCACCGCCGGTGAAGGGCTCAAGCCGTTCATGACGGGCCTCTTCAAGGGAATCGTGCTGCTCTTCCTGCTCGACGTCGGCATGCTCGCCGCACGGAAGGCGGAGAAGCTCGTCGAGGTGGGGCCGAAGCTCGTGGCTTTCGGCATCCTCGCACCTCTGGCGAACGCGGCCCTCGGCATCGGCCTGGCCCACCTGCTCGGCATGGGGAAGGGCGACGCGCTGCTCTTCACGCTCCTGTGCGCGAGCTCGTCCTACATCGTCGTGCCGGCGGCGATGCGGCAGGCGGTGCCGGAGGCGAACCCGGGCCTCTTCGAGCTCCTGTCGTTGAGCGTGACGTTCCCGTTCAACATCAGCGTCGGCATCCCGCTCTACTACACGGTCATCGACCGCCTCTGGGCGTAGCGGTCACCGCCAGCGGCGAAACGGCTCGTAGATGCGGACCGTGAGGAGCAGTTCGCTGGCGACGAACTGATTTTGCAGCTGACCAGCGAACACGGGGCCGCCGGGGG
Source organism: uncultured Chitinophagaceae bacterium (assembly GCA_964585575.1). GTDB lineage: Bacteria > Planctomycetota > Planctomycetia > Pirellulales > UBA1268 > UBA4655. Next base: position 1,167 of record CAZPEM010000085.1, on the reverse strand, counting down.
CAATCGTGAAGAAGAGAGGAGCTTCGGTGGGCTCGACCGAGTAGTAGCGGTAGCCGAGGTCGAGCGTCACGCGATCGCTTACGGCATAGAGGATCCCGCCGCCCGCCTGCCAGGCGAAGGCCGTGTCGCGGTCGCCCGAAGCGATCACGTCCGCGCCGTCCGTGGCGAACAGGCCGAAGCGGTAGCCGCCCGCCCCGATCCCGCCGCCGCCGTAGACGCCGAAATTCCTGGTGAGGCTCACGTCCCGCCAGACGTTCACCATCGCCGACCAGTTGTCGGTCGTGTCGAGCGTTGCGAAGAGCGTCCCATCCGCCCGCATCGCCGAGAAGCCGTCGCGATACCGCCCCTCCGCCTCGAGCCGCAGCTGCCCCATCGGCCGCGTGATCGCGACGCCCGCCGCGCCGCCGGCCCCGAAGAGCCGCCGCTCGAGGGCCGAGTCTTCGAAGAACGAGATCTCGCCCCAGGAGGCTCCCACGATCGGAGCGACGTAGAACCGCCGGCTGGAGCCGCCGTCGCCGCGGACGAGTCCGACCGGCTCGACCAGGCGATCAAACTCCTCCACGCCATCGAACGAAGCGAGCTTGATCGGGTCGCCGAGATCGCGAAGGATCGCGTCGGGAGGGGAGGAGCCGGTGGGCACCGCGTCGGCGTGCGCCCATCCGCACAAAACCGCGAGCACAGCCGACGCAACGGTCGTCCATCGCATAATCCGTCCCCCCGACCGCATCCGCGGCAAGCCCCCGATCCCCCGGACCGAATAGGGATCGTCCGATCCAAGGAGCACCCACTGCGACCAATCGCGACCGCAGCAGCACCGACGCGACCGCTACCACCCGCACACTCGGCGCAGTCGTCGTCGCCGGCGGAGCAGACACTCCGTCGCTTCGGCGAGGATACGCCTGAGGCTCCTCCGCGTCCGCTCCGCCAGCGTTCAGCATCAAAGTGCCTGGGTGAAGACCGTGAGGGGCTGCACGTGCCCCGTAGCCGGGCTATGGAAGCAAGCGCAGGCAGGATGCCGGAGCGCCGCGGACATGCAGTGAGCGAAGGTCCGGAGGACCGAAGCGAACGTCCGGCCAGGGACACGGGCGGCCCCGAACCGGCAGAGTCGACCATGAGGGGCTGCCCTTGCCCAGGAGCCGGCGTAAGCGGACTGCAAAAGTCGGAGTC
>CAZPEM010000084.1:1929-14440 GCA_964585575.1 uncultured Chitinophagaceae bacterium | reverse complement strand
CCTGCCTGCGCTTGCTCCCATAGCCCGGCTACGGGGCACGGGCAGCCCCTCACGGTCAACTCTGCTGGGTTCGGGGCCGACCATTCGGAGTTTGCGCAGTCTTCCTAGTCGGCCGGGGTGCATTTGGTCTGACATTGCCGCTTTGCGGCGTGGTCGGATACAAACCGTCCTCTTCGCACCCGGAGCCGCAAGGATGTGGCCCGGGCGGTCGAGTCAAGGAGGTCGCTGATGAACCGCCGAGTGCTTGCGCGGCCCGATGTGCCCAGCCGCGAACGTGATCGCGGCTGGACGGGCGGCGATGCCCCGCATGACCTGCTGCTTCTGCCGCAGGGCTACGAGGCGGGCTACCGATATCCGCTCATCGTCTGGCTCGCGGATCCCCGGGCGACGGGGCGGCGGTTCGATCTCGGCCGCGTGATGACGCGGGTGAGCCTCCGCAATTACGTCGCGGTGCAGCCGCTCTCCGGGCAGGCCGCCGACGTCGAGCGGGGGGTCTGGCGGGCGATCGACCGGGCCGTGCGCGAGGTGACCATCCATCCCGAGCGGATCTATCTCGTGGGCGAGCGTTCGGCGGGCACCGAGGCGTTTCGAATCGGATGTCGTCAGCCGCGGGCCTTCGCCGGCGTCGTGTCGCTCGGCGGAGGCTTTCCCCTGGGCGAGGCTGCCTTCGCAGGGCTGGGAGACGTCCGCTCGCTGCCGATGCTGCTCTGCTGCAGCCGCACGCCTTCCCGCGGCAGCGGTCTCGACGAAGCCTCGATCGACCGCACGCTGCGGCTCTTCCACGCCGCCGGCGCGTCGCTCGCCATGCGGATCTACGCCGGCAAACGGCCGCTCTCGCGGTCGATCCTGGGCGACGTGAATCGGTGGATCATGGACGACATCTGCGGAACCTCGACGCTCCCCATTCCCTCGATCAATCGGTGAACCGATGACTTCCCGCGACGACGGTCCCGACCCGCATCCGATCGACGGGGGCCCTGCCATCCTGCCGCTGGTAGCTTCGACGAGCGTGCCGAGGGCCGCGCGTCGCCGCGATCAGGTCTCGGGCGACCGGATGACCGAGGTGGTCCGCACGGTCGTGGCACAGCTGCTACGGCGGCTCGATCGCCTCGCGGAGGGGCTTCGCGACACCGACCCGGGCAGGATCGTGGCGTTTGTCGATGGCGAACGGCTGCGGCACATCGCGGCCGAGGTCGATGCGATCTCGCAGACACTCGTCCAGCTTGGCGACATTTTCGCTCCCGACGTGCCGACCGCCCGCTGGGTCTCGCCTCGCGGCGTGCTCGAAGCGGTGCTCGCGAAGATCCAACGCGGCTCGCCCGCCGTTCCGCTGGTCACGCTCGATGTTCCCGAGGGGCACGCGGTCCACGCCGATCCGGCGCTCGTCCGCCGCGTGCTCGAGACGCTCCTGGTCAACGCGGTCGAGGCGGCCGGCTGTGGCGGCGAGGTCGTCGTGACGAGCGTCGAGTACGCCGATGCCATCGAGATCGAGGTGGCCGACTCGGGCCCTGGCCTCACGACGCACACGAGGGCCTGGCTGTTCGAGCCCGGCTTCACGACGAAGGCCGAAGGTTCCGGCGTCGCGCTCGCCGCGGCGTCTTCTCTCGTCGATCAGCTCGGCGGCACGATCGACGCGACCGACTGTCCCGACGGGGGGTCGGCGTTCACGATCCGTCTCCCCCACGGCCGTCGCAGGCTCGCCGCCTAGGACCCCAGCATGGACGAGCACCATCCCCACATCCCCGTTCAACGAAGTCTGCTCACGCCGTCGCGGCTGCTTGCCGTGGCCTTCATCGCGGTCTCCGCGGTCTCCGCGGCCTGGATCGTGAGGGAGGAGCCGGCCCTCGGTCGGGCGGCGCTCCTGTCGGGCACGCCGTTGCCGGCGTCGGAGCTCGCCCTGATGGAAGCGGCGTTCGACCGGGCGAACCTCACCGACTACGCGATCGAGAGCGGCCGGATCCTCGTGCCGAAGCACAGGCAGAGCGCCTACATGCGGGTGCTCGTCGATGCGGGGGCTCTGCCGAAGGAGTTCGGCGGCAGCCTGCGTCGGGCGATCGAGAGCAACAGCCCTTGGCAGAGCAAGTCGCTTCAGCAGGAACAGCGTCGCGTCGCCATCCAGGAGGAACTCGCGCTCGTGATCTGCTCGATGCCGGGCATCCGTCGCGCGAGCGTACTCTACGACTTCGAGGAGCGTCCCGGCGTCGGCGGCGGCCGCGAGAAGACGGCGAGCGTCAACATCGAGACGGAGGACGAGGCATCGATGTCGCCGGATCGGATCCGTGCGATTCGGGTGCTCGTCGCCGCATCGATCGCGGGGCTCGCCGCTGATCGGGTCGCCGTGACCGACCTCCGCAGCGGCCGGGTGTTCACGGGACCGCTCGACGGCGACTCGCCGCTCGCCGCCGTCGATCCGGCGGTCCGGGCGCAGGCCTCCTACGAGGAGCATCTCGCCGCCAAGGTGCGGCAGGCGATCGGATTCGTGAAGGGGGCGATCGTGGACGTGTCGGTGACGTTCGCGGACGCGGCCTCGCCTCGCCCGATGCACGCCGTCGTCGAGCCGCCCGCCGTGGATGCTCGCGCGAATGCGCCGGCAGAGGTCGCGCCGCCGCCACGGCCGATCGCCGTGCCGACCGCCGCGGGGTCGCCAGGCAAGCGGGTGCTCGACACCGTGCGGGTCTCGGTGGCCGTGCCGGATACCTATTTCCGATCGCTCCTCGAGCGGATGTCGTCGCCGCTCGACCCGCGGGCGCAGGTCGAACTCGAGGACCGCGAGATCGAGCGGATCCGCGACCACGTTTCCAGCGTCCTGCCGCCTGTGGCCGGGGCCAAGGCCGGCATGGTGGCCGTCACGAAGTTTCCGGTGGTCGCATCGGCGACGTTTCGCCAGGATGGCCCGTCGGCCGCGGAAGACGTGGCGAGGATTCGCGACGAGGCCGATGCCGGCCGGGCTGCTCGGTCGCTCTCGGAGGACGAGGAGGTGGTCTCCGTCCGTCTGCCGGCCTCCATCGCGAGGCTCGTCAGCCGCAAGGATGGCGGCCCGCTGTCGCTCACCCGCGAGTCGCTGCTCGGCGGCACGAGCCTGCTCTTTGCCGTGCTCGCCTGCATGTTCTGGATCTTCGGCAGGCCCTCGTCCCGGGCCACGCTCCTGCTCCTCGCGGCGGCGATCGCCGTCGGGCCCCCGGCGATCGCGGCGGATGACGTCGCTGCGGCGACGCAGGCGGCGAATGCGGCTGCGTCGGTCGATCCGCCGTCCGTCCCCCGATCGTCCGAGGCGGGGGCTGTCGCCGGCTTGCTCGAGCAGTTCTTCGCCGGCCGTTCGCTCGGCGTCTCGATCTCGGCGGCGGCCGTCTTCGGCGTCGTGAGCCTGGCGCCGGCGGTGCTCCTCATGACGACGGCGTTCGTGAGGCTGAGTGTCGTGCTCGCGTTGGTCCGCCAGGGCATCGGCACGCCCCAACTGCCCTCGAACCAGGTCGTCACGTCGCTGGCGATTTTTCTCACCGCCCTGGTCATGTGGCCGGTGTGGACCGCCGTCTGGCGGGAGGGCGTGGAGCCGTTCACCGAGGGACGGGTTGGCCTGTCGCAGGCCTTCGAAACCGGTTCGCGGCCGCTCAAGCGGTGGATGACCGGGCAGATCGAGGCCGCCGGCAACGCCGACACGCTCGGGTTCTTCGTGGCTCGCACCGCCGCTGCGGGCGGCACGGAGACCGCGACCGCGGGTCCGCAGGCCTCCGTGGCCTCGGCCGCGTCGGCCCCGATTCAGGCGGTGCTTCCGGCGTTTCTCGTGAGCGAGCTGGAGGTCGCATTCGCGATCGGCCTGAGACTGCTCGTGCCGTTTCTCGTGCTCGACGTCGTCGTCGGATCGATCGTCACCGCGATGGGGCTCGTCACGCTCTCGCCGGCGACGGTCGCGCTGCCGCTGAAGCTGCTCGTGTTCGTGCTCGCCGACGGCTGGACGCTCATCGTGAAGTCGCTGCTCGACGGTTTTGCGGCGGTCGTGTGACCCTCGCGCTCTCGGCGAAAGGAGATGGCCGGCGATGCAGACCGAACTGGTGGAGGTCGTCCGGGAGGCGATTCTTTCGGCGGGACTCGTGACGCTCCCGGTGCTCGCGGTCGCCTTCCTCGTCGGCGCGTTCGTCGGCCTCGTCCAGTCGGCGACGGCGGTCCACGAGCCCGTCGTCGCGTTCGTGCCGAGGCTCGTGGCGACCGCCGCGATGCTGTTTCTGGCCGCCCCGTGGATGGTCGAGCGGCTCGTCGATTTCTTCAAGACGGCCGCGGGGCCGTGAGCGAGCGATGAACCACGAACTCGCCGCCGCCGTGGCCGTCTGCCTGGCCGTCGTGGCGAGGTGCGGCGGATTCGTCGCGGCCTCGACCCTTCCGGTCTACCCGGGCGTCGATCCGCGGGTGCGGCTCGCGATGGCGATCGCCGTGTCGGCGGTGGCGATGCCGGGCGTTCTCGCCTCGGGAGTCTCCTCCGGGTCGATCACGCCCATGGCCGTCGTCGCCGAGGCGGTCCTCGGCCTCGCGATGGGCACGGCCGTGGCCTGCGTTTCGGCATCGGCGGCATGGGCGTTCGGGATGGCGGCGACGGCGTGCGGCCTGTCGGGAGGTGATGACGCCGACCCGCTGTCGGTGGAGGGGACGGGCATCGCCAGGCTCGCCTGGTGGATCTCCGCAGGCGGCTTCGTCGCTTCGGGCGGCGTGCGGGGCGTGCTCGGGGGGCTCCTCGACAGTTTCGTCACCATGCCGATCGGCGGCCGTGGCGATGGGATCGCAGCGCAACTCCTCGCGGTGGCGACATCGCTGCCGGCGGCCGCGTTCACGATCGCGGTCTCGCTCGCGCTCCCGGTGCTCGCGGCGATCATCGCCTACCATGCGGTCGTGGCGATGGCGACGCGGGCGGCCGGCTTCGAGCCGGGCCTCGGGCTCGTCCAGGCATCCGCGTCGATCCTGCTCCTCGTGATCCTCTTCCTCACGGCCGAAGTTTGGATCGTCGGCTTTCCGCTCCGGGTCGAAGACGCCATCGCCGGGGTGTTCGCGGCGAAGGAGGCCCGCTAGTGTCCGACGCGTCCGACCGCACCATTCCGGCGACACCTCGCCGCCGCCGCGCCGCGGAGGAGCAGGGGCTCGTCCCGACCGCGGGGCTCGTCGCCTGGGCCGTCTCGCTCCTCGTCGGCTTCGCGGTCCTGCCCTCCTGGCTACGGGCCGCGGGCGGCACCGCCGTGGAATGGTTCCGCGAGCTGTTGCCGTCGGCCTGTCTTCCCGCGGCCGATGAGATCGTTCCGCCCTACGGGCTCGTCGTTCTCGCGGGCGGCCTCGTCCTCGCCGTGCTCGCATCGACGCTCGCGGTGCGGACCCTGTGCGACCGCGTCCGTTTCCATCCGGCGCGATGCCTGCCCGACGTTCGGCGGATCGGGCTGCTTCGCGGCACGGCCAGGATCTTCTCACTGCGATCCGCCGGACGAGCCCTCGAGGCCGCGGTGGCGTTCGCGGTCGTGGCCGCAGTCGCGGCCCACTCGCTCGGACGCCTCGTCGCGGGCCTCGGCGACATGATCGTGGCCGAGCCGACCGCCTCGCTCATGCTCACGTGGCGAAGCCTCTGGCCGGTCGCGGCCGCCGCCGCCGCGACGGCCCTCGTGCGGTGGGCGATCGCCCGTGCGAGCTTCGAGCGACGCATCCGGATGACGCCGCAGGAATACCGCGAGGAGCTGCGGAGCCTCGAGGCCGATCCGAAGGTCAAGCTCCAGCGTCACACGCCCCGGCGTGCGGTCCCTGCGTGAGCCCCCTGCGGGTCAAACGTGCTGGGTTCGGGGCTGCCCATGCCCCTGGCCGGACGTCCGCGGCGTGATATTTCTGCCGGCGGGCTTCACGGCATCCTGCCTGCGCTTGCTCCCATAGCCCGGCTACGGGGCACGGGCAGCCCCTCACGGTCAACTCTCAGGCACTTTGACGCTGAACGCCGGGCAGACTTCGTTTGCGTCCGGGACCTTGTAGCCGTAGCGGTCGATGAAGGGCTTCCAGCGGGCGGCGACCTTCTCGATCTTTTCCGCGTCGAGCGAGTAGCGGTTCGTCTGGTACCGCTTCATCGAGCGGGCGTGGTCCTCCAGCTGCTGTCGCACCCTTGAAAAATCACCGAGGTCGAGGGCCTCGTAGGCGGCGGCGAGACTCGCGACGGGGTCGGCGACGAGCTGCTCATATTTCAGCTCGTGGAGCCGGTCGGGATCGACGAGCGGCCGATCTCGTTCGAAGGCGGTGTACATCTCGTCGAAGGCGTTGAAGACGTACCGCTCGGTCGCATCGTCCGCATCCTTCTGAAACGACTGCACGGCATGGAGCGATTTCCAGAGCCGCACCGTCGAAGGGAAGACCACGAAGGGATCCCGCACGATGTGGAGGAACTTCGCCTGGGGAAACATCTCCGCGAGCACTCCGACACGTGCGGTGTGCGGCGGGCTCTTGAGGACCGGCCGGCGGGGATCACGGATGGCGAGCATCCGCAGGAAGCTCTCCAGCGTCCGCTTCCACTTCGCGAACTCCTCGTCCGGAAGGCGGCGAACATCGAGCGCGTAAGGCCGGTCGGACGCGGTCGCGGGGAAGGCCATCCGGCGGTAGGGCGAGGGCGCGCCCAGGTTCATGAGGGCGAACTCGTCCTCCTGCGGGCGGTCCCATCCGGCGGCGACGTTGTCCATCGGCCGTTTCTTCGGGATGACGCCGGCGAGCAGCCGGGTGAGCACCGACTCCGTGAGCAGGAAATGCCCCGGTGCGAAGCACTGGTAGGTGGTGGGGCAGGAGAACGACGGGTCGAGCATCATCAGCTCGTGGAGGAGCGTCGTCCCGCTTCGCCAGTGGCCGATGATGAACACCGGCTGCGGCAAGAGCGGCTTCTGTCGGAGCAGCCGGCCGAACCTCGCGTTCGACAGCGGCTCGGTCACCGAGTTGAAGGCCGACAGCGCCGTCACCGTCGCCATCATGCCCCATTGTGACGGCATCGCCCGCCAGCCGTTCTCCCGCGCGAGATCGAACCACACCGACAAGGGCATCCCATGCCAGAATCGGGGGCTGTACCACGGGTAGCGATGGAAGGAGTCTTCGCTCGCTCGTCCTGCCGCGCAGCGTGTTGGCATGAAGGGCCTGCCGGAGTTGGGAAGTCGTCGAAGAATGTAGCGGATTCGGCGGCCTCGCGTGGCCAGGGAGCCCCTACCGCACGGTCTTGGTCGTCGGTGCAGCCACGCTTGCCGCGGCGGAATCGACGTCGTCGAGCATGGCGACGAGCGTCTTCAACGCGACCTTGCCGGTCCGCCGGCTGATCTCCCGCCCATCGGGGGATATCACCAGGATTGTCGGATAGCCCCGCACTCCGTGGGTGCGGCAGATGTCCGGATCGCGGTCGGCATCGACGGCGACGCAGACAAAACGGCGGGATCGTTGCACGACCTGCTGCTCCGAGAGCACCTTCGCCGTCATCTCGCCGCACCAGCGGCACCAGCTCGCACGAAACAGCACCAACAGCGGCTTCCGTTCGAGCTCCGCACGGGCGACGGCCGACGCGTAGCCTTCCACGAATTCGATGCCCGCCGGCCTCCCGATCGAATACGGCCGCTGCCCTTCGGCGAGCCCGTTCCAGCCCGGCACGGCCTCACGGTCTGCCACCGGACGCACCGGCTCGTCGTAGACGTCGCAGCCGGTCGCCGCGAGCACGACGGCGATCGACAGCCATGCCCCGACGGACGGGCGAACGCGGGTTGAAGCCTTCCTCATGCGGCGTGGTCTACGCCGATTCAGCCGGGACGACAATCTCGATTGCCGGGGGCGAAAGAGGGCGAGGCTGGGGGGGATGGGGCGGCTCCTCCCCGCCGTCCGCCGCCACGCGGGCCGTTGTTTCGCGGGCCGCCGCTCGCTACCGTGTCGCTCCGCGCGGCGATGGGCCAGGACGGCCTCGACCGGCGAATCGAGGTAGAGGATGCGATCGGCCACGCGGACGATTTTTCCGGTGTTCGCCGCGATCGCGGTCTTCCTCGCCGGAGGCTGCAGCCTCATTCCGCGGCAGGGACCGGTCACCAAGGAGATGGCGGCCGCCCGCCGGCTCTCCAACGAGGCGCTGCTCGCGGTGGACCGGCAGGATCTGTCACGCGCCGAAACGCTCCTCGAAACGGCCGTGAAAAATTGCCCGGCCGACGTCGATTCGAGGCGACACTACGCGGAGGTCCTCTGGAAGCGTGGGGAGAAGCTCCAGGCCGTCGCCCAGATCAAGGAGGCGCTGCGGCTCTCGCCCGGCGACGTGCCGCTCTCGGTGGCGGCCGGGGCGATGGTGCTCGAACTCGGCCTGCTCGACGACGCCGACTCCCTCGCCGGCTCCGCCATCACGCTGTCGCCGCGGTCGGCCGACGCCTGGCACCTGCACGGGCAGGTGGCGCTCGCCCGCGGACGGCCCGAGGAGGCGCTCGCCGATTTCCAGCGGTCACTGTCGCTCGATCCCGACGACAAGCAGGTCCTTCTCGACACCGCCGAGGTCTACCGACGGCTCAACAGGCCGCGGCGGGCCCTCTCCACGCTCGCGGTGCTCGAGGAGCAATACGGTGTCGAGGGCCCGCCGGCCAACGTGCTCGCGCTCGAGGGGCTCGCGCAGGAGGCGCTCGGGCGGTCCGACGATGCGATCGACTGCTACCGCCGCGCGGTCGCCAAGGGAAACCCTCCGCAGGGGATCGCGGAACGGCTCGCCGCCCTCTCGTCGTCACGGGCTCCCGACGGTGCTAGCTCGATCGTCCGGTGATCGCGTCGAAGGCGCCGAGGCTCGGGACGAGCATCGCCGCCGTCGAGAAGCCATACGCCACCACGACCACCAGGAACACCTGCAGCGGCTGTCCCTGCAGGAAGCTCGTGATCGCGACGAAGGTCAGCGATGGCAGCATGGCCGACGCCCATCCGATCGCGGCCGACGGCACCCTCGCCGCGAGCGCCGCGTAGAGGCCCACGCTGCCGCCGACGATGACCGCGAGGAACGGGGCAAGCTGGAGTTCGAAGCTCGACGAGAAGGCGACCATGATCCTCATCGCCGTGGAGACGCCCACGAAGAGGAAGGCCACGGTGCCGAGCGTCACCGCGATCGCCACCCTCGAGCGGGAGTGGGAGAGCCCGACGTAGAGCCCGAGAACGGCGCAGAAAAACACGAGCACGGCGAGGCCGACGACGAGTTCGACCGCGTGCTCCGGCGTCGCGATCCGGCCGGCCACGGCGGCCGCGGCGACGAGCGGCAGGATCACGATCTCCCTTGCGACCACGAGTACTCCCGCCAGCTTTCCCCAGACGATCTCCGCCGGCGTCAGGTCGCTCACGAGCAGCAGGTCGAAGCAGCCGCGGTCGCGTTCGGTCGTGATGCTCGTGACGCCGAGCGTTGCCACCGCCAGCAGGCTCGCGATCGCCATGGGAACGACGGCGATCGCCGCCGCCGCGGCATCGGGCCGATCGCTTCGGACCTCCCGCCACAGCCCGTGCACGGCGGCCGCGAAGAGCAGCAGCCAGGCCAGCCGCACGAGCACGATCGTCCGTCCATGGGCCGCGGTGCACGTCTCCTTCCAGAAGACGGGATTGCCCCGGATGGTGCGGATCGCATGCGCCGCCCCCGCCGCTCGCCGGCGGACCGGCTCCTGCACCAGGTTCCACGGCCGCACCCACCGGATCGCGATCGCGTTGGCCACGAGCACGATCGCTCCCGTCACGCCGAGAAACCGCAGGATCGACGACGGCGCCGCGGTCGAGGCGGCGATCGCGTCGAACACGGCCCGGGCCGGCGACAGCCCGCGGCCCGCCTCCTCGCCGAAAAGGCCCCGCACGACTTCGCCGGCCGCCGCCCACGCCACGATGAGGAAGACCGTGATGGCGATCGCCTGGAAGGTCGTCTCCTTCCAGAAGGCGACGGCCGTCGCCACGCTCGCCGCCGCCAGGCTCGCCGCGAGCGTCACGACGAACAGCCTCACAAGCTGTCCGGCAGTGACTCCTCCGAAAACCGCCGCGAGGGCGAAGACGGGCGCGGCGGAAAAGACGAGCAGCACGACCTGGAGCAGGCTTCCCGCCAGCTTCCCCACCACGAGCTCCCGGTCAGAGAGGTCGCTCACGAGCAGCATCTCCAGCGTGCGACGGTCCTTCTCGGAGGTCACTGAGATCGCGGCCAGCATCGCGGCGACGGTCAAGGAGAGGACCATCTGCAGGGGCGCCAGGATCTTGAGCAGGGTCGCCCCGAACCGGGCCGAATCACCGACCGTCTCGACCGATTGCGTCGCGGTCACCACGAGCCAGCACGTGGCCAGGATCGCCACCAGCAGGCCCGCGTAGAGGGCCCTCGCGACGTAAAGGGCCCGGCTGCGGGGCGCGATCGCGAGTTCACGTTCGAAGACGGCTCCGAAAAGCATGGCAGGCGCACTGAACGAGGCGGGGATCGGCGGAATCCGGCCCCTTGCGGCGGCGACGGAAGCCGTTAGGCTACAGGATAACGGCGGGTTGGGACTCAGTTATTTCCTCGACTTTCCGCCGCCAGTTCCGCTTCCGCTTTTCGGGAGAATCTCATGAGCCTGGTTAGATCGGCCGTCCATGTTCGTCGTCCGTACCCGCTCGGATCGGTGTCGCTCGGATCGGTATTCGGTTGGCTTGCCGCGGTGGCGGTCGGCATCGCCGCTTCGTGGAATGGCGAAGCCATGGCCCAGGTGACGGCCCGCACGCTCATCGGCAAGGCGGTCTCCGACTCGTCGAGCGACCAGGACGTCACCAACGCGATCACCCGCTTCCGAGATCGCGACATCGATGGCTGCCGGGCGCTGCTCGAGCGGGTGAAGAGCAACGACGCGAAGCTGCCGCCGCCGGGCGTGATGATGGCGACCCTCTGGCTGAGTGTGAACCAGCTGCAGCCCGCCCGGTCCGAACTCGAGGATACCGTCGTGAAGTTTGCCGCGGATCCGGAGCCGTACCTGATGCTCGGCGATCTCGCCTTCCAGGATCGCCGCATCACCGACGCCGACACGCTCTTCAACCGGGCCGTCGAGCTCACGAAGGCCTACAACGACAATCCGAAGCGGAAGCGAGATTTCGAGATCCGCGGCCATGCCGGCACCGCGGCCGTGGCGGAGGCCCGAAAGCAGTGGGCGAAGGCGGAAGAGCAGTTGCGGGCCTGGATCGCCCTCGACCCCGACAGTGCGAGCGCACGCCAGCGGCTCGGCATCGTGCTTTACCAGCTCAGCAAGCCGCAGGAAGCGCTCGAGCAGTTTCGCGAGGCGAAGAAGCTCGACGACAAGGCCGTGCAGCCGGAGCTCGCGATGGCGAGGCTCTACGACGAGGCGAAGAAGCGGGAGACGGCGAAGAAGCTGATCGAGGCGGCCATCAAGGAGGCGCCGAAGGATCCGGCCGTGCTTCTCGCGGCCGCGCAGTGGTACCTCGGCCAGGGTGACACGGAGACCGCGAAAATCAAGGCCGACGACGCCCTCAAGCTCGATCCGAAGTCGATCGATGCGAAGATCGTGCGGGGCGCGGTGGCGCGGATGGCCCGCGACTACAAGACCGCCGAGCAGCTCTTCGGCGAGGCGCACACCCAGTCTCCGGGCAACTTTCCGGCCGGCAATTCGCTGGCGCTGGTGCTCATCGAGAGCGACAGCAAGGAGGCTCGCCAGCGGGCGCTCGAGATGGCGGAGGTGAACGTCGCGCTTCACCAGAAGAATTCCCCGCAGCAGGTCAACGCGCTCACGACCCTGGCCTGGGTCTACTACAAGCTCGGCCGACGCGAGGACGCCGAGCAGATTCTCACCCAGATCACGCAGAACAACCTGCTGACGACCGACGGCGCCTACTACGTTTCGAGGCTGCTCTCCGACCGCGGCGACACGCAGCGGGCGCAGAAAATCCTCGAGGAGGTGCTCGCCAACGACCAGATCTTCCCGACCCGACGGGACGCCGAGGACCTGCTCGCAAAGCTGAAGAAGGGCGACAAGTAGCCTTTCGGCGCCTTTCGGCGGCTGTCGGCGGCTGTCGGCGGGGGCCGGTCGTGACGGTCGTGCGGGTCGTGCCGTTTGAGAATTCGGCCTGACGCCGCCGGCCGCCGGGGTCGAATGAGCAGAGGGTGTCGGCATCGCCGATGCTTTTCGTGCGGGTTCGCCCGCCATCGCGGCCCCGAGGATGGATTCATGCGACGGCTGTCCGATCGACGTCTCGTCGGCCGAGTGCTCGCATTCGTCGTGGCGATCCCGCTGGTCGGCCTCGGCGACCGCGGGCTTGCGATCGAGATGTTCACCTTCTTCGGCGACGGCAGCCGCATCGGGCTGCCGAGCCTCGAGGTGCCCGTGGAGGCGTATCCCGGCATTCCACTGCGGAGCGACCGCATCCGGATGCAACGCGGCCGGTCCGGCCGGTCGCGCCAGGCTCCGAGGCAGCAACTCGCCAGGCCGATTCCGGAGCCGCGGCAGGCCGTGCCGAAGCCGACGGGCGGCGTGCGGATCCGCCCGATGGAGGCGGAGTCGAAGGAGTGGCCGATCGC
>CAZPEM010000084.1:0-1829 GCA_964585575.1 uncultured Chitinophagaceae bacterium | reverse complement strand
ACGAGCCTGGGCAGCCAGGAAGCATCGACAAGGCCGAGCGAGATGAGGTCGCGAAGATGCATGCGGTCCTTGTCGCGGAATGAATTGAGCTTCATGCGCACGAGCGCCTCGAGCGACACGATGGCGTAATCGTCGGCCTCCACACGTTCGTCTACGTCGGCCGTCGCCAGGGGGTGCGACTCGCGGACCTTCTCGCCGGCGAAGAGCAGGCGCACGGCGTCCCGCGGGCTTCCCCGCTCGCCGTCGATGAAGCAGACGACGTCCATGACGGTGGCCCTCACGAACCCGGCCCCCTCGAGGGCCGCCGTCACCGCCTCGAGGTCGCTGCGGCGGACGAGGATGTCGACATCCTGCGTGGTTCGCACGGCGGCCCGATCGACGCGAGACACCCACGCGGCCACGGCGTTGCCACCGGCCATGGCATAGGGAATCCCGGCTTTTTCAAGGGCGGCGGTCGCCCGCAATGCCCGTTCACGGACTGCTTGCACGGCCTCGATCATCCTCTGCCAGGAAAATTCGCCCAGTTCGACGGCCACGGCTTTGCTCCCGCTGCGAGGGTTCCGATCCGTCGAATCGTACCCTGTTGCGGCGGTCGCCGAGAGCTGCGGCGGTAACTGTACGCAAGTACACAAGTTTGTCAATCGCTGGCGAGAGGGCGTCGATGCCTGAATCGAGCCGCGGTAAACTGCGGCGGTCATGACCCTTCTTCCAGATCTCCCGCCCGCGGTCGCCCACGCGATCGTCGCCACGCTCGTGTCGAGCGTCGCGGTCGCGGCCGGCGTCGGGGCGTGGCGGGTGCGGGGCTCGACGGCCGTGCCGGCGGCGGCGTGGGCGGTGGCGGCGGCTGCGTGTTGTGCGGGCATCGAGGCGTGGGCTGCGCGGGGCGGTTTGGCGGAGCCCTCGGCTGCGGCATCCGCAAGGCTCGTCGCGGTGGCTTTGTCGGTCTGTCCGGCGATGTCGCTCCTCGGGGCGAAGCGGCCGCAGCATGGCGTCTGGCAGGTGATCGTGGCCTCGCTGGCCGTCGTGATCGCGATGCCGGCCGCATCGGCCGCGGTCGTCCGGCCGGGCTCGTTTCCCGACGTCCACGTGCTCGCGCGGGGATTCCTGCTCGTTCTCGTGGTGGCAGGCTGGGTGAACTTCCTCGGCACGACCAAACTCGCCGCGGCCACGCTCCTCACGCTCGGCCTGCTTCTGCTCGCGCGGCCGTTCCTTCCGGGGGTCGATACCGCCGGGGCGATGACAGCCTCATGGGCCGACATCGTCGGCGCCGGGGCGGCCGCCACCGGGGCGGTGGCAGCGATGCTGCCGTCGAGGCCCGCCGCCGCCGAGGCGATCTCGACGCCCTTCATCGCCCTCCGCGACACGATCGGCTCGGCCTGGACGCTGCGGATCGCCGAACGATTCAACGCCATCGCCGAGTCGCGTGGCTGGCCCTGCCGGCTCTCGCTCTCCGGCCTCGAGGCCGGCGGCGACCCCGAGGACGACGCATGGCGGCCGCAGGCCGGCCGGGTGTTCGAGAGCCTCATGCGGAGGTTCGTGTCTCGGACCTGGCTCCGCCGACAGGGCGGTGGGGGAACGAAAGACGCAGACGGTTGATACCGACCGCTGGTACTCGCCGGAGGGGGAGGCTACAGTGTGAGGCTCCGGACCGTACCCCTTCAAGGAGCTTTTCATGGCCGAAGAAACCCGCCCCCAGCCGCCCCGCGGCCCCGAGCCGATGCAGGTGCCCGTCGACGAAACGCACATCGTCGCGCACTACGCGAACTTCTGCCGCGTCACCGGCACCCCCGAGGAGCTCATCGTCGACTTCGGCCTCAACAAGCAGGTCG
>CAZPEM010000083.1:0-14447 GCA_964585575.1 uncultured Chitinophagaceae bacterium | reverse complement strand
TCCCGCCCGTTGCCGTATTTGCGGCCTTCTGGCGGATGGCGTCGTTCCTGTAGCCTTTCCCGCATGGCTTTGCAGCGAAGATTCATGACGCGACGTCTTTCGAGCGTCCTCGCGCGAGCCGCGCCGGCCGCCTTGATCGTCGCCGCGGTCGCGGGGCGGGCCGCTTCGTCGGCGGACGGTCCCGCGGACCGGTTCGAGCGGGTGACGGTTCGTCGCGACGGCGCGACGAAGACGCTCGAGGGGAAGGTGGTCGTCGAGGCGGTCGATGGGGGGCTCCTGCTGGAACGGTTCGACACGGCGCTCACGCTGCTCGAGCCGAGAGCGATCGTCGGTCGTGAGCCGCTTGCCGGCGGCGACGAGGTGGCCGCCGCCCACGCCCCTGCCCGGGTCGTTCGGGGCATCCTCGCCGACCTTCCGGACGGGTTCGAGGTGTTTTCCACGAAGCACTACTGCATCTGCCACGACACGTCGCGTCCGTACGCCCAGTGGTGCGGGGCGGTCTTCGAACGGCTGCACGACGCCTTCATGAACTACTGGAAGCGGGCGGGGCTTCCCCTCGCGGCAGCCGATCGGCCGCTCGTCGTCGTCGTCTTCTCCAGCCAGGAGCGTTACCGCGCCCATGCGCGGCCGGTGCTCGGGGAGGCGGCTGACCGCGTCGCGGGCTACTACGACCTCATGAGCAATCGCGTGATCACCTACGACCTGACCGGCAGCGACGCCGTCCGTGGCGAGGGGCTTCGCAGCGGCGCGGTTCGGCCCGGTGCGAAGCTTGCGGCGCTGGCGAGCCCGGCGGCGAGCGGCCTCGTCGCCACGCTCGTGCACGAGGCGACCCATCAGATGGCCTTCAACTCCGGCATGCATCGGCGGTTGGCGCCGGTGCCCCTCTGGGCGAGCGAGGGGGTCGCGATCTACTTCGAGACGCCCGATCTCGGGAGTAGCCAGGGCTGGAGGGGGATCGGGCTCGTGAACGAGCCGCGGCTCGCGCACTGGCAGAAATCATTCCAGCCCGGCGACGTCGCGAAGCTCGTCGCCGACGACGAGGCGTTTCGTCGGGCCGACTCCGGCGTCGATGCCTACGCCGCCGCCTGGGCGATGACCTATTTCCTCGTCCAGACGCGGCGCGGCGAGTTCGTGGAGTACCTGCGGATCCTCGGGGCCAAGGAGCCGCTTGCGGAAGACTCGGCCGAGTCACGTCGCAACGATTTTCGCGCCGCGTTCGGTGTCGGGCCGGAGGAGATCGAGCCGGTGTTCCTCCGCTTCATGGCCCGCCTGCGAGACCGCTGACGCGGCAGTTGGCGAAGAATGCGGCCACGGCGGTATGCTTCGTTCGACGCCGATTCATCGCCACCCTGGAGCCTCGCGCCGATGCCCGCAATCCGACTTCTGCAACGCCGGTCGTTCCTCAAGGAATCCGCCTCCGGGATCGTCGCGGGGGGCACGGTCTCGAGCTTCGCCCGCGGCGGTTTCTTTCCCGCCGGCGACGACCGGCTCCGCGTCGGCCTCGTCGGCTGCGGCGGCCGCGGCACGGGCGCCGCGATCGAGGCGGCGGCCTGCGATCGAGGCGTCTTCATCACGGCGATCGGCGACCTCGTGCCCGCGGCGGTGGACGAGGCGGCCGGCGTGCTCGCTCGTCGCCTCGGCAGCGCGTTCGACGCGCCGGCCGAACGTCGCTTCGCGGGACGAGATGCCTGCGAGCGGGTGTGCGACGCGGGGATCGACGTGGTGATCCTCGCGGCGTCGGCGGCAGTGCGGCCCGAACACGTCGCCGTGGCGGTGTCTCGCGGCCTCCACGTCTACGCGGAGCGGCCGCTCGCGGTGGACCTCTCGGGGCTCGCGGAGGTCGCGGCATGCGGCAGGTCGTCGGCCTCGCGAGGTCTTTCGTTCGTGACGAGCCTGTCGCTTCGCTACGACCCCGATGTCGCCGCGGCGATCGACCGCGTGCGGAGCCTCGACCGCCGCGTCCGCGAGATCGAGGCCGTCGAGCTGTCGGGCGGACTCGTCGCCGAACGCTGTCTCGACGCCGTCGACGCCGCGGTTTCGGCCCTTGGCGGTCACGGCGACGAATGGTCGACCCGCGCGACCGCAGGAGGGTTTGCGCTGCGGGCAGCGGACGGTCGGGGCATCCGCGTGCTGCTCGCGGACTCCCCATCCCGGCACGGCCGCATGGTGGCAAGGCACGCGGGCGGCGCCGTCGAGTTCGTCACGCCGTCGGCCCGTCGCCGGGCCACCGCGTGCGGGCTCTCCGCCGCGTGGGCCGCCCTGCACGAATCGATTCGTCGCGGTCGGCCGATCAACGACTCGCAGGAGGCGTGCCGCACGGGGGCGCTGGTGCTCTCGCCGGCGGTGTTTTCCGCGGTGAAGCATTCATGGAAGAGCTTCCCGGCGTCCCTTCCCGAGACTGCCTGACCGGCAGGGGCGGCAGGGTCGTGAACGAGAGGAACCCGGGCGGCCGATAGAATGGGTCCGGAGGGGTCGCGATGAGTACGGGCCGTACAGGCACGATCAATCAGGCGCTCGGCATCGCGCTGATCGTCTTCGTGATGCTCACCTTCATCTTGACGGTGACGACCTACCTCTTCTTCGGACAGAAGCTCGAGGCCGAGAAGCAGGTGGCCGCCAGCGCCAAGGAGCTCGACGAAGCCAAGCTGAAGGAGGGCGAGGAGGCGACCCGAGTCAAGGAACTGGCCGAGCTCATCGGCCTCGACGCGTCCAAGTCGGTCGACGACATGCGACAGGAGATCGTCGGCATGTTTCCCGACTACAAGGAGCAGGATGCCGAGTCCCTGAAGGTGATCGATCTCGCGAAATGGCTCGAGGCCGCGAGGCTCTCGAAAGACGCCGACCTCAAGGCCGCGCAGACGGCGAAGGCCGCCGCCGACGCGGCCCGCGCGAAGTCCGAGCAGAACCTCGACGCGGCGATCAGGGCTTCGGAGGAGAAGGTTTCGAGGGCGGAAGATGACGTGAAGAAGGTTCGGCAGGACGCCGAAAAGCGGCGGCTCGAGTTCGAGCAGGCCGAGCAGAAGCTCGTGGCCGAGAAGCAGCAGGCCCTCGAGCGGTCCGAGGCGACGAAGGTCATCATCGACGAGATCGTCAAGGGCGAGTCGGTGCTCGGCAAGTCGGCGTTCGAGGGGAAGGATCCGGTGACCCAGATCGGGCTGCTCATACGGGCCATCCGCGATCGGGACAAGACGATCCAGCTGCTCGAGCGGACGGAACTGCTCGCCGCGGCCGCTGCCAAGGATCCTCAGGTCCAGATGCAAGTGCTCGAGGCGCTCGGGGCGACCGGCTCGGAGATCCAATCCCTCAAGCCGATCGTCAAGCGGGTGCCGCCGCAGCCCGCCGACTCCGGGGCGATCGACGGGCGGATCGTCGCCGTCGACCAGCGTGAGCAGTCGGTGACGATCCGATGCGAATCGACCTTCGGCATCCGTCCCGGGCTCGTGTTCAACGTTCATCCCGGCTCGCTGCCGCTCGGCAGCGCGAGGTCCGTCAAGGCCGTCGTCGAGGTCATCGACGTCGAGGGGCGTTCGCTCGTCCGCGGGCGGATTCGCCGCGATTCCATCGAGGATCCGATCGTGCCCGGCGACACGGTGTCGACGCCGTTGTGGAGCGCGGGGCGGCCGCTCGAGGCGGTCGTCGTCGGGTTCGTCGATTTCAACGGGGACGGAAAGGAGGATCCGACGTCGCTCGAGGATCTCGTCCGCCGCAGCGGGGGAACGATCGAGCGGTCCATCGGCTCCGCGACCACGGTCGTCATCGATGCCGGCAAGCCGGAAGGCCGGGGCAGCGAAAACCGCGGCGGCTTGAAGCCGGCCGAGGAGAGACGGCGAAGCCTGGAACTCGCCGAGGCGAGGCGGCTCGGCATCCGGATCCTGACCCTCGACGCCTTTCTCGAGTGGCTCGGAGCGGATCGGCCGGTCGTGTCGTCGTCGGTGACCGTGCCCGGTGCGGAGCGGATTCCATCAACGGTGCCGTCGGGGAGCCGTTGAACGGCGACGGGCCCGCTCGCCGCCCGGCTCGATCGGGCGGCTGAAGCACTCGTTGCGAACTTGATGGCCCGGTGGCCCTCCGAGAGAATACGGCCATCGTCGGCCGGCCCGTCGGCCGCGTTTCCCCTTCTCCCCAGGAACATGAGAGTGACCGCCTCACGCACGCTTCTTCGTCGGCTCCGCCCGCTGCTCCTGTCGCTCGCCCTGTTGCCGGCCGTGTCGCCGGCCGCACCCGCCCAGGAGGCGGCGGCCGCGGGCGGCGCGACCTCCAACGACGGAAACTCCAGAGACGGATACGTGTCGATCTTCGACGGCCGCTCGCTCGACGGCTGGGAGGGGAAGCCGGAGTTCTGGTCTGTGAAGGACGGAACGATCGTGGGCGAGACCACGAAGGACAACCCCACCAAGGGCAATACGTTCCTTGTCTGGAGGCAGGGGCTCGTGGACGACTTCGAGCTGGAGATCGACTATCGGATCACCGGTGGAAACAGCGGCATCCAGTATCGCAGCAAGGACCTCGGCAACTCGGTCGTCGGTGGATACCAGGCCGACTTCGAGGCCGGCACGAAGTATTCGGGCATCATCTACGAGGAGCGGGGGCGAGGCATCCTCGCGCTGCGGGGCGAGCGGATCGCGATCGCGGCCGACGGCACGAAGACCCCCGGGGAGCCGATCGGCAACGCCGAGGAACTCCAACGGGTGATCAAGCCGGGCGAGTGGAACCGCTACCGCATCGTCGCGCGGGGCCAGAAGCTCCAGCACTTCATCAACGGCCAGCTCGTGAGCGAGCTGCTCGACGGGCAGGATGGCAAGCGGGCGAACGAGGGCGTGCTCGCGCTGCAGCTCCACTCCGGACCGCCGATGAAGGTGGAGTTTCGCGACATCCGTCTGAAGCGGACGCGTCTGGCGGACGCTCGCAAGAAGCTCGTGCTCGTGGCCGGCCGGCCGAGCCATGCCGCCGGGCAGCACGAGTTTCGCGCCGGATCGATGCTCGTCGAGAAGTGCCTCGATGCGGGCGTGCCGAAGCTCGTCACGGCCGTGTACACCGACGGCTGGCCCGCCGACCCGACCGCGTTCGACAACGCCGACGCGGTCTTTTTCTTCGCCGACGGCGGCGGCCGCCACCCGGTCGTGCAGAGCAACCGGCTTGCGCAGATCGACGCCCTGGCGAAGCGGGGCGTCGGCATCGCCTGCCTCCACTACGCCGTCGAAGTGCCGAAGGAAAAGGGCGGCCCGCAGTTCCTCGACTGGCTCGGCGGCTACTTCGAGATGGACTGGTCGGTGAACCCGCACTGGACGCTCTCCAAGACGGAGCTCGCCGAAGGCCACCCCATCTGCCGGGGCGTGAAGCCGTTCGAGACCAACGACGAGTGGTACTTCCACATGCGATTCCGGGAGCCGGCCACAGCGGTCGTGCCGATCCTCTCGGCCGTGCCGCCGGACGCGACCCGCGAACGGCCCGACGGTCCCCACAGCAACAATCCGACCGTCCGCGGCAACCGTGGTGGGCGGGAGGTGCTGGCCTGGGCCTACGAGCGGCCCGATGGCGGCAGGGGCTTCGGCTGCACCGGCGGCCACTTCCACGCCAACTGGGGCAACGACGACTTCCGGAAGCTGATGCTCAACGCGCTCGTCTGGACATCGGGGCTCGACGTGCCCGAGGGGGGCGTTTCGTCGAGCGTGAACCCGCAGGACCTCGCCGCCAATCTCGACGCCAAGGCCCCGAAGAAGCCCTGATCGGGCTGGATCGGCGAATCCGTCGCAGGCCTCGTAAAACCGGCCTGCGGCTCCACGTGTAAGTTCACGGAGAGTTGCTTCCAGGTTCGTCTATCGTGACGCGTGGGAACGCGAGAGCCGCTCCCTCGCATCCGGCACGCCGGGCAGGTCGGCGATCTTCTCGAGCGACCTGCCGCGGCGGAAACGGGCTTCGTACTGGGCCCGATTCTTGCCGCCGCGATTCACCAGGCGGACGAAGGCCTCCGCGGCCCCTTTGTCGTTCCCCGTGAGGGCCCGGGCGACCGCAAGGGACCAGATGGAGTCCGGTTCCAGTTTCTCGAAGCCGACCTTTTCGAAGAACTCCCTCGCTTCGCGGGCCCGGTCGGCATCGCCGGTGACTTCTGCCTCCAGCACGCGATAGCGGTATTTCGACTGGAGCCTCTCGTCATCGGAGACGGTGTCGCGATCGAGGAGGAGGAACGCGCCCGTCGCCTTCTTGGCCGCTTCGTCGCGTTGTCGCGGGGCGTCGCCTTCGCTACCTCCGTGTATCAGCCGCAACTCGGCCGACGCGGCGAGGGACCAGGCGAGGTCACGGCAGATTTCCCGCTCGAAGGAGGTATTGTGGCGGTAGTCCTCGAGCAGTTGGGCCTGCATGTCGGCGGCCTTGTCCACTCGCTCGATGGTCGCCAGGGTCTCCGCCGGTGCGCTCGGGGCAATCATCTCGAGCGAGACGAAATTCGCCAGCCCACGGCAGTACTGGAGCCGATAATCGATGTTGGATTTCTTCGCTAGAAACAGCTTTTCGCGAAGTTTCTCCGATACGGTGTAGTCCTCGCGGGCTTGCGAGAGCTTTCCGAGACGGGCGTAGAGGTCGCCTCGAAAGCCGTAGCTGCGGGCCAAGTCGCGGACGACATCTTCCTTCGTTGACCTGCGGGAGAGGCGATCCCGGATATCGAGCCCAGCGTTGAAGTGTTCGAGAGACATTTCCAAACTCGAGTCGGTCGTCAATCCGGCTTCCTCAGGGGAATTGTCGGCGAGCCACAGGTACCAGCGGCCGAGCTCATGGTGGATCTCCGCCAGGAGCAACGCATCGGCCAATCCGAACGCGTCTCCCTGCATCTGCTTCAGCCGCTCGAACCCGCCTCTCGCCTCCTCGAGGATCGCCTTCGTGCCCATCCGCGTTCCCGCCCGTGAGACATCGGAGCGTTCGCGAATGAAGAATTGTTGCCCCTGCAGCAGGCGATTGCGGGCCAGCCGCCGGACGAGTTCGGGGTCGTCTGCATCCGCCCGCAGCGCCTCGATCAAGGACCGCTCGGCTTCCTGCATGTCCTCGAGGTTCATGCGGTTTTTCGACACGCTGGCCGCGATCGCCCTCAATTCGTGGATGCGGGCGAGTTGGAGCGGCGGGGGCGACGTTGAGGATCCGCCGCGAGCCTCCGCAAGAAAGGCTTCGGAGAAGGAGTCGATGTGACGCGCCAATTGGCCGAACAACTCGATGTTGCTCCAGTTCGCGGTGGCCAATGGCTCGACGATCGCCTCGAAAGTCTGCACCGCCTGCTCGAACCGTGCGTCGGCGAGATTTCGTTGGGACGTCGCCTCGTCCTTGGCGACCCGGGCTTCGCTCGCGGCGTCGGCGGCCTGCCTGGCGACCGTGCGATATCGATCTGCCTGGCTCCAACTCAGGACCGCCGCCGCGATGGCCGCGGCGATGAGCGGCAGAGATGCCCCGGCCGTGGCGACGATTCCCGCGTGGCGGCGAATCGTCCGGAGGCAGCGGTCGGGGAGCCGCTCCGGCATGGCCATCACCGGTTCGTCGCGCAGCCAGGCCTGAAGGTCGGCCGCGAGGGCCTTCGCCGTCGGATAACGGGCGGCCGGGTGGGGGGCCATCGCCCGCTGGCAGATCGATTCGAGCGCCTTGGGAGCATCCGGGCGGCGGCTGCGGGCGGTTGGAATCTTCCCGGCGCGAAGAATCGCGTCAAAGTCGGGTTCGCTGCCCGCCAGGCCGGGGACGCCGGTGACGAGGAAATAGAGTGTCGCGCCGAGGCTGTAGATGTCGGCTGCCGGGCCGACCGGGTGGCCGAAGTACTGCTCGGGGCTCACGAACGGCCGCGTGAACGCATCGATGCCTCCACGCAGGTCGTCGCGAAGTACGACGGTCTGCTCGTTGCGGAATTCGGTCGAGCGGTCATAGGGTCTCGCCAATCCCCAATCGACCACGAACGTCTCGCCGTAGCGGCCGACCATGATGTTCTGCGGCTTCACGTCGAGGTGGAGCACGCCGGCATCGTGTGCGTACGCGATCGTGTTGCAGGCATCCACGAGATGCTCGACGAGGTCGCGCAGGTCGAGCGCGGGCGAAGTGCCGGCCTGCGAGGCGGACGTTTCGCCCCGCCGCGCGGCGTGGTGGTGTTCGATGTGCGAGTGAAGGTCCTCCCCCACGATCCGCCGCATCGTGTAAAATGGAGTGCCGTCCCATTTTTGGCCGACGCCGTACACCGGCACGATACCCGGGTGGTCGAGCTTGCCTGTGATCGAAGCTTCGGCGAGCAGTTGGCGGCGGAACTCCTCGCCATTCTCGTATTCGGGGCGAAGCGACTTGACGACCGTCTCGCGATCGAGGTCCTCGTCGTGGGCGATCCGCAGGATCGACATTCCTCCCTTGCGATGCTGCCTGAGGCGGGAGTAGCGGGTCGCCGTCGTTATCGTGTCGGCCTCGACGGCGGAAGTGTCGGAGGGACTGGTGACCGCCGGGTCGGTGTGCGGGCTGGTCGTGTCATTCGAGCCTGTGGCGGCCCGCAGACCGGGCCCGACGGTGAGGGGCGACGGCTTCGTCCGCCAGCTCTCCTCCCAGGCGCCATCGACGATCGAACGGTCTTGCGGAAAGCGTCGCCGCAGGGCGGTCAGGTCCAGCGAATGACCGGCCGCACGGGCCTCGGCGATTTCCAGCACCAGCAGGCGGTGGAGCATCAGCGGTCGCGCGTCCTCGGGCAGGTTGCTCAATTCCTGCTCGATCGTCGGGCCGGCGCCGCTTTGCCATTGCGACCGGAATCGTTCGCATGCCGCGGCGAGGGCATCGTCGATCGACGGTTTCGCAGCAGCGATTCGGGCATCGCCATTCTGGCCGGATGCCGGACGGAAAGATGGCGACGTCATGCCTCAGACTTCAATGTGAACGGTCGGAGGAGGGGCGAACGTTCGCCCGCCCTTGTTGGTAAAACTAAGTGGGTATGTGTCGTTTCGCAAGGGTCGGGGCAAACGTGGCCGCAGCCCGTTCGATGCGTCGTCATTGGTCCTGACGGTCGCTCCGGCAAAGCCGGCGGAGGAACTCCGCGGAGGAGCGGGCGGTCTCGAGCCAGCGGTGGGATTGCCTCGGCAGCTCGACGTGGAGGCCACCGGAATATCCCGCCGCTCGCAGGAGGTCGATCACCGGCCGGAAGTCGACGTCGCCGTCGCCGAGCGGCAGATGTTCGTGGCGGCAGGCGAGCATGTCGTCCACATGGACGTTCACGATGCGCGGGGCCCACGGGGCGACCGCCGTGGCGATCGGACGCTCCCCCATGCACTCCATGTGGCCGATGTCGACGGTGAGGCCGAGGTGGTCGAGCCGGCCGAGCCGGTCGGAAAGCCGCTCGAGCAAAAGTCCGTGGCGGGCGAGCGTGTCGACGAACATGCCGGGCTCCGGCTCGAAGGCGACCGTGATCCCCTCCCCTGCCCCGCTTTCGGCCGCGTGGTCGAGCACCGGCAGCAGCGATTCCACGAGCCTCTCCCAGAGCGACTCCTCGTCGGCGGAATCCCGTGCGACGCCCGACCAGAGCGAGACGCAGCGGGCATCGAGCCGGCGGGCGAGGTCGATCGCCCCCTTCAGGAAACCGATCCGCCGCGAGCGGCCGGCGGGATCGGCCGAGACGAGCGTCGGCTCGTGCTTGTGCACGGGATCGAGGAGATGCCGCGCCCCGGTCTCGATGACGCAGGCCATGCCCGCCTCGCCGAGGGCCTCCCGCCACCGGCCGGCCTCGGCGTCGAACGACGTCGAGGTCGGATCGAGCAGATGCCGGTCGGGCGTGATGGCGATCGAGCCGTAGCCGAGCTCACGCAAAAGGGGCACCGCGTCGATCGCGGGCGTGTCGCCGATGCTGTTCGTGCTGTAGCCCGGTACCACGGCCCGCTCCCGTCACGTCGGCGGCGCGATCCGGCGGCCGAGGAGGAACGCCGCCAGGAGCATGAGTGTGGCGATCGCCCAGGCCTCGCCGCAGGCGGCGAGCACGAGCACGGCGTCGAGCGTGATGATCGACATGATCGCGTTGCCGACGGCGGTGCGGACCCGTTCGGGCGAAGCCTCGGCGATCGCGAGCACGTTGCGCAGCAGGATCGAGCCTGCGAGGATCGCCCAGAGCGCGAGCCAGGGTTGCAGCCGGCCGGTGGCGAGCCAGTCGCCGCCGCCGTTGGCCCGGGCCAGGAGCACGGTGTGGAGCCCGGCGGCCGAGAGGCCCGCGAGCATGACGAGCGTCGCGAGGAGCAGCCGATCGGCCCGCGGCTTCCCCGCCTCGTCGCGGGCGAAGAGCGTGATCCCGCAGGCATAGAGTCCCATGCCCGCCGGGAGCAGCCACTGGTAGGCCGCGGCGGGTCCTCCGGCGGCCGTCATGCCGAGCAGCCAGTTGAGCCCGCGGCAGCTTCCCATCACGACCGGCCCCGCCGCGGACCGCTTCGCGAAGCGGTCGTAGAGCCAGACGGCGGCCGCGAGCAGAACCCCGACGGCCGCCGTGGCGGCTTGCCCCGAGAGGAGCGACGCGGCGATCGCCGCGGCCACCCCGCCGGCGAGGAGCACGAATCCGAAGCTCGCCGCGGCCGACCGGCTCACGAGTCCGCTCGGCAGAGGCCGCTCGGGCCGTTCCTCGCGGTCGATGTCGAGATCGAAAACGTCGTTGAGCACCATGCCGGCCCCGTAGAGGCAGATCGACGCGGCGGCCGCCCACCAGAAGGCCGCAGGCAGCGGCACGATCTCCCGTGCCTTCGAGACGACGAGCCAGCCCGCGAGCACGTCGGCGAAAGCCGTCGCGTGGTTCGGGATCCGCAGGAGCTTCAGCCACGCGAGGAGCGTCGTCATGGATCAGGCGAGCTCCACGCCGGCCCGCTCGCCGCAGGCCAGGAGATGGGCCCGGGCCGCCTTCGCCGCCTCGTCGGGCCGGTCGCGATAGGGATAGAGCTCGACCGTGATCCAGGTGTCGGGCGTGTGCGTGGCGATCGCTCGCAGGACGGCCTCGAAGTCGATCGCCCCCTCGCCCGGCACGAGGTGGTGGTGGACGCGTGTGGCGGCGATGTCCTCGAAGTGGTAGTGACGGGTGTGGGCCTTCATCAACGGCACCCACTCGGCCGGATCCTCGCCCACGCAGTAGGCGTGGCCGATGTCGAAGTTGAGGCCGAGCGCCGGATGGTTCACCCGCGAGGCGAACTCCAGGTACTGCCCGAACTTCTCGATCAAGAGCCCCGGCTCCGGCTCGATGAGCAGCGTCACGCCCACCTCCGCCGCGACGTCGAGCACGGGCATGATCTCGTCGTAGAAGATGTCGGTGGCCTCTTCGCGGGTCTGCCCCGGCTGGATCTCGCCGCCGGGCTCGGTCGAGATCGCCGGCGCCCCGAGTTCGGCCGCCAGTCGCAACGCCCGCTTCGTGTGCTCGCGGCGGATCGCGCGGTAGTGCGGGTCGGGGTCGGTCCAGCCGGGGTGCCAGTAGGGCTGCCTGGGGTCGGCGATCGCGTTCATCATGAACGCGTTGATGTTCGAGATCGCGAGCCGTTCGCGGGAGAGGCTGCCGCGGATGAGTTCCTTCTGCTCACGGAGCAGTCCTGCGGGCCAGGCGTGCGGCACGTCGGCCAAAAGCTCGATGCCCCGGTATCCGAACCCGGCGATCCGGCCGATCGCCACGTCCACCGGCACGTCGAGGTAGGCATTGGAGCTGAATGCGAGCTGGAGCATGGTGAGGGGAGTGTAGTCGCGGCGGTCCCGTCGGGCTACGGCCAGAGCGTGAGCCGGCGTTCGATCCAGGCGGGCCGCACGGGCAGTCGGTCGAGTTCGGTGTAGTACATGGCCGCGGGGTCGACGCCCCGCTCCTCCATGGCGGCGACGTGCCGCGCCACCGGGCCGCTGCGGAGCAGGGCCGGCAGCAGGCCTCCCCAGATCGCGACCACGGCCAGGCTGGCGATCGCGAGCCGTCGCGGCCGTGGTCCGCTCATGGCTCCACCGCCTTCTTGAACAGCCAGCCGAACGTGAGGCTTGCCATCGCCAGCGTGAGGACGAGGTTGAGCAGCTGGCCGCCGACGTAGAGCAAAAGCGGCCGGCCGCGTGCGAGCACGGGAGCCAGCTCGCGGAAGTTGGTCTGCAGGCCCATGCACACGAATCCCGCGCAGAAGAGCCAGCCCCGCAGCCGCGACGTGAAGCCCGTGATCGTTCCATCGACCCAGAGGGCGGCCTCGGGCGAGCGGGAGAAGAGCCAGGAGCAGATGATCGACGCCGCCAGGAATCCGAGGATGAACTTCGGGAACCGCCTCCACGCCTCCGCGACGAGCGACGCGCGCGGTCCGCCGGCATCCCGCTCCACCCAGCCGGCCCAGTAGACGGCGACGGCGAAGGCGATCACGCCGATCATCGAGTTCTGGATCATCTTCACCGTGGCGGCCACCTCCCCGGCCTCCTTGCCGAGCGCCTCGCCGGCCGCCACCACCGCGCCCGTCGCGTCGATCGTGCCGCCGAGCCAGGCGCCCCCCACGATCGGATCGAGCCCGAGCCGGCGGATCGCCGGCGGCATCGCCACCATCATGATCACGGTGAAGAAGAGCGACAGGCCGATCGCCAGCGACAGCTCCTCCTTCTTCGCCCGGCAGGCGGCGCCGGTGGCGATCGCCGCGGAGACGCCGCAGACCGACATGTCGGCCGAGATCACCATGCAGAGCGAACGCGACGGGATCCGGAGCAGCTTCACGCCGGCCCAATACGTCGCCACGAGCACGACCGGCGTGACCAGCCACGAGGTCATCACGCCGGGCAGGCCGAGCTCGAGCAGGCGGCTGAAGAGCACCTCGGCTCCGAAGATCACGAGCCCCGTCTTGATGAGGAACTCGCCCGAGAGCGACCGCGCGAGCCACCGCGGCACGCCAAGCACGTTGCCGACGAGCAGGCCGACGGAGAGTGCCCAGAGCGGATACTCGAGGTTGTAGTGATGGATCACCTTCTGGGCCGAGAGCACCCAGGCCGCGCAGGCGAGAGCGGCGATCGCAAG
Organism: uncultured Chitinophagaceae bacterium; assembly: GCA_964585575.1. Classification (GTDB taxonomy): domain Bacteria; phylum Planctomycetota; class Planctomycetia; order Pirellulales; family UBA1268; genus UBA4655. Next base: position 1,471 of record CAZPEM010000083.1, on the reverse strand, counting down.
CTGGCCAGTGAGCTCGCGGACCGCCGACCGGCCGCCGAGGGCCGTTCCCGCGGCCGCCACCGCCACGACCCAGCCCATGCCCATGAGCACGGCCGCGGCCACGCCGCGTCCCTTCTTGTCCCGCATCGACTCCAGCGGTGAATCGGCCCAGCTCTGCGGCCGCTCGATCGTCGTCGCCAGCGGCGATCGCCAGCCCTTCGGGTGGGCGGCCCGGTTGCCGGCGTCTTCGGCGGGCCGCGCCGTCCAGGTCGCCGCGAGCGCCATGGCGACGATCGCCAGGCCGATGAGCGTGGCGGCCGCGTCTTCGTGGAGGCCTCCGGGCCGTCGCCGCGACGGCGAACAGGCCGCCGAGCGAACCGGGCCGGACATTCCTCCTCGAGCAGACACCACCGGCAATCCTCCGACAAAGTCTCCGCGGGCGTTCTCTGGCCGTCCGGCAGCACCCCGCACGGTCGCAGCATACCGTCGTCCCTGCGGGCCGACGATCACCACCGTTGGACGGTCCCGCGGCCCGGCTGAAGTGCTATGCCCCGGAGCCGGACTGGATCGGCGGGCCTCCCGGCCGCGGCGGGCTACGCGGCGGGCGTCGGGGCCGACGCTCCCCGGAGGAATCTCATCGGTGACACCTACCACACCGACAGAAAGCGGGCGGTGATTCTGTTGTCTCCCACGCGGACAGCGTGAGCGTGTGGATATATTTCGAGTTCCATGGTCGCGCTCGATCGACTTGCCGACTTGCTCCTTCACGAAATTGCCTCGGCCTTCCCCGATCACAGGCTCGTGGGCGCATGGCTCTACGGGAGCCAGGCTCGAGGCGAGTCCCGTGCCGACAGTGATGTCGATGTGGCCGTGCTCTGCGACCAGCCTTTGGATCCAGTCGCGCTTTTCGACGTGGGCGGCCGGCTTGCATCGCAGATTGGCAAGGCCGTTGATCTGGGTGGCCTGCGTCGTGCCGGGGGGCTTTTGAGAGTGGAGGCCACCCATCACGGCCGTCCTCTCGTGCCGTCGACCATCGAGGCAGACCTGTTCTCGACTCACGCGCTCGCCGACCACGCGTTCTTCGCCCACAATCGCCGCATGTCCACGCGGGCTTTCGAGGAGAGGTTGCATGCCCGATGACGTCGTGATCCAAAAACTGGCAAGCATCGATCGCTGCCTGACATCGGTGCGGCGATATGTCGCCGATGACCTTGGCCGGCTCGAAGACTCGATGGTGCTCGATGCGGTCGTTTTGAATCTGCAGCGAGCATGCGAGTTGGCAATCGATGCAGCGTGCCGGAAGGTTGTCGGGCATGGGCATATCCAGTGTGAGTGACGGCAGCCGATACCACACGGCTGCTCACTGGATATGCCAGGTTTTTGGCGATTATTTAGGCAGGCTACAGCAGGCTTACGCATCGCCGCCAGCACGAATCGCGGCACACACTCGCTCCACAAGCTCAGCCAGCTTGGACGGCGTGAGCGTGCCGGC